>JAKVBD010000148.1 GCA_022446985.1 Lentisphaerales bacterium | reverse complement strand
TTTTTAAAGAGGGACCTCATATGTAACTATTGTTAATGGTCTCAAATATTGATGTTTAAAAATGGGAAAAGTTTAATAAAAGTAATATTCCTTCCTTAAAAAAAATAGTTGCTGACCTGGATCAATGGTCCCCTCAAATACTGGTTGAAGCAAGAATCCTCGAATTAAATCTGGATGGTGACTTCGAACGCGATATCAAACTCTCATATGAAAGCCTTGGAGAAGAAGGCACTCACTTCGTCAAAAAGATGCAAACGACACTGCAAACTCCTGGAGTCATTCCAGATGCAAGCAGTCTCACAGAACTGGTTCCCTATAAATCCGAATCTCACATTTTGAATGCCTGGATAAGGTTTCTAGAAGAAAAAGGCCGCGCCAGCATCTTATCCAAACCCAATCTAAGATTATCCAGAGGTGTGGAAGGCAGCATCATCACCGGTCAGGAAGTGCCTATTTTATCGCAAAATGTTTCTAACGGTACCGTCTCTACCTCAATCGAATTTAAACAGGTTGGTATACAGTTACATGTGACACCTATTACAATTGATAAGGATAGGGTAAGAATCAAAATCAATCCGGATGTTTCAACAGTGATCGGCAATGTTTCATCTGCCGATGGCATTGAAAATCCAATAGTTGCCGTGCGTAAAGCTAAAACCGAACTCTGGGTTAAAAACAATGAACTCATTTCTATCGGCGGACTTCTTTCAAGAGAAACTATAGAAACCGAGAGTCGTGTCCCGGTACTATCTTCAATCCCTCTCATCGGTTCACTTTTTCGGTCTTCAAAAGTAACGAATAAGCAAACTCAGCTGATCATCTTTTTAAGTATTAAAGTTCTTGAAGAAGGTGAGTCAAATGGCGTCAGCATCCAAAGACCAAGTGAAATTCATCCGGCTATTCAAAAAATCATGGATGAACTGGATGAATTATCCAAAAAATACAAAGACTACAATATGCTGGAAGATATGAAAAAAGCCTTAGACGTTAAGGAGTAAAGATGTCTAAAAGGCTCTCTATAATAATCATACTTGCAGTGACGGTAGTCACCAGTCTGGCCATGAAATTCAATGGCGATGATGAATCTGAACCGATTTTAACAAATTCTCAAAAAGACCGCTTTTACACTGTTACCCGTGGTAACTTTAATATCAAAGTTCTCTGCCAGGGAACTCTTGAAGCCATTAAAAAATACCACATCGCTTTCAATGGGAAACATATAAATAATCTTGAGATTTCTTCAATTGTCGAAAATCAAACTCAGGTGAAAAAGGGGGACATTGTCGCCCAGTTGAATAATGAGGCGGTCGTTAAGAAAATCAAGGAGATCAAAGAACAGCTGGAAGATATGGAAGTCAAGTACAAAGAAAACATGGACGACATACAGCTGACCCTCGACAAACAGCTTGTAACTGCTGCTAATGACCGTGCTTTTGATACGGAGTCGTTCCTCGACAAAGTGGAATCCAGAGAAGAAGAGTTTTATACCAAAAAAGCAGAACTGACCAGAAAGATTATTGATCTTAAAGCTGACTATAAACAAGCCCTGCGACAGGAGCAGATTGCTGTTAAAACAGACTTAAGTAAAATCGACAATGCTCTGAACGAACTCAGAAAAGCACATCAAGCCTTAAAGAAATTTAACAATCTCGAGGCTAAACAAAAGAAAAATGACCATCTCACTAAAATAGAAAATAGTGAAACCAAGCTCAATGAGTGGAGAAAGAAGTATGAAGATGCTAAGCAAAACAGAATAGAAGGAGAAAATAAATCAGAAGCTGAAAAAAAGCATCTTGATAACAATGTTGCCAAAAATCTCAAGCAAATAGAAATCGCGGAAAAAAATCTTGATTTTGAAAGAGCCAATATGAGAAACTACATGCAATATGGGCATTCAGAAACTAAAAGAAATTTAATCAATAGCCTTGCTCAAAAAAAGTTACATTTTGAAAATGTTTTATTCACCGCAGATGCCGCAAGAAAGGCTGCCGCTCGCAAAGAAAGAGACAGCAAACGAAACATTCAACAAAATCAACTTTACTACGATGTTCTCCTAAAACAAATAGAAAACAAAGCTCAAAAAGATAGACGTGAGTATGAAAAAGATCTGGCCAAGATAAATACCCGAATTGATCTTTATAATAAAGAATATAAAACGTCGAAGGAGAGATACACCCGAACTTATGATGATCAAAAGAGGCGCTTGAAAATCGAACTGGAAAGAAACGAATTTAATCATAAAAATATGACTCTGAAGGCACCTGTGGACGGAATCGTCAGTTTGAGAACCTATCACCGTGATGGCGGTCAAAACGAATACCGTGTCGGCAGTAAAATTCATCCGGGAACCGTCGTTGCTTATATCCCTGATCTGAGTAAATTTCAAGTCAAAACGTCAGTTCCTGAAGTCTACCGTTCAATGATTAAAAAAGGCTTAAGTGCAGACATGTACAGCCCGGCTATCCCGGATCTTAAAATTCCCGGAACCCTCGATTTCATCGCGGCTACAATAAGCTATAAAAACCGTTGGGATAAAAACAGCCCTAAGGTCTACGAAACAAAACTGGCAACTATAACGACTGATAAACGCCTGATGCCCGGTACAACAATTAATATTGAAATAAATGTCGACAAAGTTAAAAACCAATTATTCGTCCCTATAGAAGCGCTCTACTTCAAAGATCAGGATATCTACTGCAAGATTTCCAATGGCGGAACAATGATCGAGAAAGTCGTCAAAGCCGGACGCCGTTCTAACAGCTATGTTGAAATTCTCGAAGGTTTGAAAGAAGGCGACCGGGTTTTCCTTCAAAACGGAGTGGCGAATTAGTGTCTCCTGTTATTCAGCTCAAAGATATAAGTAAGACCTACGGCGTTGGCGATAGTGCAGTTCAAGCCCTCAGGAAAACAAATTTATCTTTTCACAATGAAGAGTTCGTCGGCATCATGGGAAAATCCGGATCCGGGAAATCAACCTTATTGAATATTTTAGGTATGCTCGACCAACCTTCTACTGGTGAGTACATCCTGAACAAAGAGAATATCTCTTCACATTGTGATAATAAAATCTCACAAATCCGCTCTGTTTCGATTGGTTTTATCTTTCAATCTTTTAACCTTTTTACAAGACAAACTGTATTGGAAAATGTTATAACGCCCATGCGCTATGCAGGCAATAAATCAAAACAGGAAATGCAGGAAACTGCGACTCACCTACTCGAAAAGCTGGGTTTAGGCGACCGCATGAAACATCGCCCTTCTGAACTTTCCGGTGGCCAGTGCCAACGCGTTGCCATAGCCAGATCTCTGGTCAATAATCCTCCTGTTCTTCTGGCTGATGAACCGACGGGGAATCTGGATGAGAAAACCGGTAATGAAGTCATCGAAATTTTTCATGAATTAAAAGCCAAAGGTCAGCTCATAATTATGGTCACTCACAATCCTGAGTATGAGTCTGTTGTTGACCGGATGATTCATTTAAGTGATGGCCACGTGGTGAGCCAATGAAAGTTCATGAAATTATAATTATCTCTTTTGAAAGTCTTTGGTCACATCCCTTTCGGGCCATTCTTGCCGGCTTAGGTGTGGTCTTTGGCGTTGGTGCCGTAATCGCCATGCTTTCTATCAGTGAAGGCGCCAAACAGGCCTCACTCAAACAGATAGAAGTTCTCGGTGTTAACAAAATTTTACTTAAGTCAGAAAAACCCGAGACAACGAATTCTCGCGTCTATACCACAATCGAGTTCGGCTTAACCAAAGCTGACCTCGAACATTTCAATAAATCATTTGAAAATGTCAATGGAGTCCTCCCCATTCGCAATACTCACCTTCATATAGAATCTCGTCGAGAAAAGGAAAAAATACACCTCTTTGCCTGCGGTATTAACTTATTGTCTTTTACTAAATCAAGGCTATTTCAAAATCAGGGACGCTTCTTTTCCCGTATCGATGAAGAACGAAAAGCACCAGTATGCATTATCGGTAAAAATGCAGCACGCAAGCTCTATGATTTTGATAACCCTATTGGCAAAAAAATATTCCTGAAAGGAAACAGCTTTGAAATCATCGGTATACTTGAAAACCCCTACTCATACAGCCTGTCCGGTGACTATGACCTCAATGACCTCATTTTTACAACAATAGGCACAGCTCAGGCAATCTGGAGAGACACCATTTTTAATGGCTCCATTTTTATCCATACTGACTATGACTTCCTCTACGTTCGAGTAGAAGATGAACAAAACATAATGAATACCAGTAAGCGCATTCGAAAATACCTGAAAGCTAAACACCCTGAAAATGATGTCAGTATTGAAGTCCCTTTTGAACTTCTCAAACAGCAACAGGCGACTCAGAAAATATTCAGTATAGTGATGGCCTCTATAGCCTCTTTATCATTACTTATCGGCGGTATTGGCATTATGAATATCATGCTGGCAAATATTTACGAAAGAATGCGTGAAATCGGTACCCGCCGGGCTTTAGGTGCAACCCGCAACAATATACTTATTCAATTTTTAAGTGAGTCTGTTCTATTAACGAGTTTTGGTGGAGTGCTCGGTATTTTAGTTGGAATAGGCTTGGCAAAGTTGGTAGAGGTGTATGGGAATATGCCAACCGTTATCAGCTGGATGGCTGTATTCATCTCATTATTTGTATCGATCATCATAGGTATAATATTTGGCACCTTTCCGGCATGGAAAGCAGCCAGACTACACCCTATTGAAGCTCTAAGGCACGAGTAGTCAATTATTTCTAGAGCGACTTATTTTCAATTGAAGCTCTTTAGGAAGCGTGGCCAAATCTACGACAGAAAACTGATTGCGATTGATGTAGAGCCTTTTGAGGCGACTATAATCTAAACGTTCTAATTCCTTGATATCTTGTACCTGAGTATTACGAATATTAAGATCACTGAAATCAAGTTCTTCGAGGCCACTTAAACTCTTAAGGTCTGCACATTTCAGGTGCAAGAATCGAATAGGAATAAAATCAAGAAGAGAGTGAGTACGCCAATTTAAAGCGACCAACCCTGCACCTCCCAAAACCAACTTCTTTTCTCCATGATTGTAGTCAAACAGTTCTTCATCCCAAGTAGGATTAACCTTGCTAATCATATCCTTTACTACAGTCAGATAGTCATTTAAACTTCCACAATTTTCAGCATAATAATATAACAATTTAAAATGTAGGCTTTTGATAGGTTCTACATCATTCAAAAGCTCTATAAAATCATCTTTACTCAATAATTTTCCTGGCTGAATACGAGGTAGAAATTTTTCTAAAAGTGGCAACATATATTCGTAAATGCCTGCATACTGCTTCAGGTATGAGTAAGATTTTTTAAAGTCCTGCTTTATAAAGTACAAGTAACCTATAGGAGCACTGACTTCTTTAACTTCAGGGTAGGTCTCTTCCATAGCATGTAAGCGGCTAAGACTTTTGTTCAGAGACTGCAGCATGTCCTCTTTGAATTTCACTCCATAAAGCTGGAGTTGTTTGCTCATCATTTCCTGGTAAAATTCTTTTGTTACTCGATCAGTCTCTGCTTTTTGTTTAATTGCCGAAGCAAGATTTTGTTCTGCTTTTTGTTTTTCTTCTTTAATCTCTATAAAGGAAACCCAGGTGATGCTGATTATGGTTATGAGCGCGGCGAATACAGTTAACGAGAGAACTTTATTTCTAAGGATAAACAATCTTAAAATCTTACCAAAGCCTGCCTCTTCTGCAGAAGTCACATAACCGGTTAAGTAATTCTCCACTTCTGCTTTTAAATCTGCAACAGATGAGTAACGGTCTTCTTTTTCTACCGAAACAGCTTTGAGCACAACAGCTTCCAGACTTTCAGGTATAGCCTTTGCTACTCTCTCTGAAGGCTTTTTGAATTCACCCTTTAAGGTATTTACCAGCACATCTTCCAGCTTTGCCCCGACAAAAGGCTTTTCAAAAGTCAAAATAGAGTAGAGGATGCATCCTAATGAAAAAACATCTGTCCGGGGATCTTTACCTCTTTCTGCCTTGATTTGTTCCGGAGCCATAAAACCGGGAGAACCTTTGATATCACCATGTAAGGTCACGGAATTCATAAGATCGGAATCAATCTCAATATTATTAAATCCCTCGGTTTCGAACTCTTTATCGTAAATCTTGCAAATGCCCCAGTCACAAACCATGACTTCGCCATATGTACCAACTTGTATATTTTCCGGCTTTAAATCGAGGTGAATTATCTTTTTTGAGTGAGCATAAGAAATAGCATCACAGACTTTCACAAAAATCTGCAGCAAATCCTCCAGAGGGTAGCACTCCTGATAAGTTTTATTTCCCTCTGAAAGTTTTATTAAAATATCATTCAGATTATCCCCACTCTTAAGCTCCATTGTAAAGTAGGGGTTATCTTTTTCATTCAGACCGACATCGTAAATATTGATTATGTTGGGGTGCTCTAACTTAGCAGTAAGGCGGGCTTCACGGATAAAAGCCTCAAATTGTCTTTTGTCTTTATTGATCTGAAGCTTTGCTAGAGCTACGTGTCGGTTGGTCTGGTTATCCAAGGCCTTGTAAACGACCTTCATCCCACCACGGCCGACTTCCTTTAAATCTTTGTAGCGCTCCGGATCTTTGAGTTCCTTTTTCAAAGGATTCTCTTCTGGGTCCATCTCACGAGCCAGATTATAAAACTTCTCAAGACGATAGTCGTGCGACATGCTTAAAACTCTATTTCTTCTCGCAGGCGGTTAATTTCAAGAATCAATCTTTCCTCGACTCTTTTGCGAAGTTTAGATATAGAGTTTTCTGAGAGTTCCAATCGTCTGGCGATCTCTTTAGTTGGAACTTCATCCAAACTCATTTTGAAGACTTGTATAGCATTTCCGGAAAAAGATTTTTCAACTCTTTGCATAGCTTTATTTGTCATGTGAACACGCCATTCGCGGTCAATTATTTCACTCAATTTTTCATCGGTCATTTCAGTGGCTATTTCTTCAGTATCGTAGCTATTATCCAAAGACATAACCTCGCGATCCTGAACACGCTTCTTTTTCCTCACTGAGTCGATAAACTTGTTGCGAACTAATGTTTTAAGCCATGATCTAAAACGACCTTTTTCAGGATCGTAATCAAATTTTTGCAGATTATCCCAGATCTTAAGAAGGATCTCCTGACGAAGATCATCCTGATCGGAAGGCCGGACTTTCAAGTGACCTAGAATGACTCCGATAAAAGACTTATAGTAACCGACAAAATCTTCCCAGGCCTGATGGTCATCTTTATTTTTTGCCCTCATTATGAGAGTCTGTTTAGTGACCCAATTTTCACTCATACGCGTTTAAACCTTATATTTCTGTCATCTATTATACTAAAGTCTGAGATAACAAACATTACGTCTGTTACTCTTAGGTATGCAAATCCTTTCAGCTTTTTGACATAAGATTTTAATCTATGTAGGATTTTATATTTATTTCATGGAAAGCTGTCTTCTTCGACTCGCCTTCCACGTATGTATACAAAATGTGAGATTCCTATGAAATTTATTTTTGCACTACTGATACTTTTAGGCTGTTTTATTCACTCTGATGAAAAAAAGCCAAACGTTCTTTTAATTCTTTCAGATGACCACAGTCTGCCTCATTTGGGCTGTTATGGAAACGAAAATATCGAACATTTCAACATAACTCCAAACCTTAATGCCTTTGCCAAAGAGTCCATGTTATTTACCAAGGCTTATACAACTGCGCCCCAATGTGCGCCCTCCAGAGCTTCGATCTTTACAGGAAAGTCACCAGTAAGTATTTCATCCACAAGGTTTGCTCAACCTGTCAGGCCGGATGTTCCTTTTTTTACAGACATCATGCGTCAAAATGGCTATTGGGTTGGAATAGATGGCCGCCACCATCATCTGGATGGCCGCATGAAAGAAGCTCCACACATGCTGGCTGCATTGAAAAATGCCGGCATGAAGAATTTTGATCAGCGTTTTGATAGGTTCAGAATATCAAAGACAAAAGCAGAGTACCTTTCCAAAGTTGGAGGCGATGTAAAAGCGGCTTTAGATCAAGTCCCTGATGACAAGCCCTTTTTCCTCTACTTTGGATTCAATCAACCACACCGTAAGTTCGGCAAAGAACACAAAGGCATAGATCCTGAAAAGTTAGTTCTTCCTGCTGATTGGCCCGATCTTCCAGAAGTGAGAATTGACTACGCTCGTTACCTTTCTGAAGTGAGAGACCTCGACACAGGGATTGGTACCATTGAAAAAATTCTCATTGAACGTGGACTTAAAGAAAACACCATCGTTATCTTTATGGGCGACAATGGCGAAGCCCTACTGCGAGGTAAGGGAACTCTGTATGCACGAGGATTAAATGTTCCTCTACTTGTCCGCTGGCCTGGAAAAATCGCCGCTGGCAGTACAAGTCATGCCCTGATCAGCGGTGAAGATATAGCCCCGACAATTCTTCACGCTGTCGGTCTTAAACCGGATAAGGATATGACCGGCATAAGCTTTCTTTATGCTCTTCAAGGCAAAGAGTATACGCAAAGAACTATGTGTTATGGTGAACGCGGCTGGCACCATGGTCCTCTAACCAGAGTTGATGGTTTTGACCTTTCCAGGTCAATAACGACCAAGCGCTATAATTTCATCTACAACGCTATTCCGGACAGAACCTTTGCTCCTGTTGGTATGACTAAAAGTAATATTGCCTGGGATGCTGTGAAAGAGGCTTACAAAAAAGGCACTCTTTCTGAAATGCACAAGCGTTTATACTTCACTGAAAACAGACCGGTATTCGAGCTCTATGATTTGGTCAATGACCCACTGGAAACAACAAATCTTGCTGGCAGTAAATCAATTCAAGAATTAGAAACCAAACTTCGTCAAGAAATGGATAAATGGATGATCCGCGAAAGTGATTACCTGCCTTTACCTTCACATGTTCATTCTTTCATGAAGAAATAGTCTCAAACACTTCCAAGATCATAGGCGTTTGGCAGGTAGCGAACTTCTGAACGCCAACGCCCTTTGAGGTAAACTTCAACAACATCAAAGCGATAACGCAATTTATCATTTTCAATTTTCTTAAAGTAAAACTTCGCTGTGTGCCAGATTTTTCGACGTTTTTCTCGATCGACAGCTTCACCTGCTCGTGATATACCTTTAGTTGATCTGGTCTTTACTTCTATAAAAACCAAACATGTCCCATCTCTGGCGATGATATCTATTTCACCGACTTTATGAATGGTAAAGTTTTTATGCAGAATCTCCAAACCCATACGCTGCATATGACGTGCAGCAATTCTCTCTCCCTGTTGCCCTGTAGATAGATGCTTAGCCAAGCGCTTAAACATTTTATTTTGCCCTTATTTTTTGTTAATTTAAAACTACTGAAAGTTTTTTTAATAACAAACTGTCACTTCAAGCTTTTAGCTCCGTAATCGATTATAACTTGTGTACAAAAATTATGTGTGAATGTTATGAAAAAGTTTACTCTTATAGAGATGCTGGTGGTTATTGCCATCATTGGAATCCTTGCCTCTATCCTCATGCCAAGTCTGTCAAAAGCCAGACACAAGGCCAGACAAGCTGTATGCGCTTCTAATCAAAAGAACATCGGGCTGGCCCTAAGTATGTACTTTGACGACCAAAACGGTCATACCACAAAGTCAGCAACGAGTGGTGGGGTTCATATTCAATGGCGTTTTGATATAATGGGTTATATGAATCTTCCTTACAACAGCTGGACTGATAAAAGCGAAAGTGCAGCTTCTGCAGTATTCACTTGCCCATCGGCCGACAAACTTGCCTGGGGAAATGAATACCAAAACACCGGCATAGGCTATAACCGCCTACTGGATAACATACAAATTGCAAAAGTTCAGTATGCAAGCGAAACACTACTAGCTGGAGATACTACTGATTGGGGAAATAATTCCTGGTACGATATGATGCTCATTAATCCTTCTCGTTCAGCCTGGGTCGATCCTCCAGTAGGTTACAGACACAATAAAGGTATAAATGGCTTGTGGGTAGATGGCCATGTCAGCTGGAACAGTCAGGCAAGCCTTAGAAGCGGTAAGAACGGTGAAATTGACTACTTTTACCTAGCAGAAAAGTAAAATTGCCTAATATGCCTACCAAGTACCAATCATTACAACATACATAAAAGGTCATATCATGCTATAATAGAGAAACTTAAGGCTATATTTGTCTATTTGCCTCAAATGATCAAAAAGGCTTGATTTTCATTTTTAAAGCACATACTGTTAAAGTGTGTGTTTAATAAAATGTGTGTATAAAATGAAAAAGTTTACTCTCATTGAACTACTTGTTGTCATAGCCATAATTGGCATCTTGTCGTCTCTTTTACTCCCTTCTCTTTCCAAGGCCAGAGAAATGACAAAAACTGCAGTTTGTTTATCTAACCTCAAACAAGTTGGCATAACTTTATTTAACTATACTGCTGACGATGACGGCACTTTACCGGGAGGATTATTTGTTGGTCAATCACCTATCTACAGTGGAAATGACGGGCGCTTTGGTTCTTATCTCGCTATATATGCCGGACTGCCCCAGACAAATGGCGCACAAGCATTCAACCTTTTGATGTGTCCATCTTTTACTTCTTCTATTTCTGGATCCACTGCCCGACAAACTGTGCAATTCAGAGCAACTGGAAATAATTCAGATGGAAACCGTTATATCGGCTACCCAGAAT
>JAKVBD010000147.1 GCA_022446985.1 Lentisphaerales bacterium | reverse complement strand
TGAAAATGAAAGAAATGTTGAAGAAGCTTTAAGTTCAGTTCTTGATCAAGTTGAAGCAGCAGCTGAAAAGAAAACTGGCATCATTATTCTCAGTGATAAAGATGTATCGTCAGAGAAAGCAGGTTTACCACTTCTTTTAGTCGTGGCAGCCGCTAATCAGCGTTTGATCGAAACAGGTATGCGTTTCAACTCTTCGTTAGTGGTTGAAACCGGTCAATCAGCTTCGGCGCATGATGTCGCAACAGCTCTTGGCTTTGGTGCTTCAGCGATTTGTCCATTGACAGTTCATGAGCGCGCCAAGCTCCTTATGAGTAAAGATGTACAGAAAGGTCTGGATAACTACTCAAAAGCTATTTCTAAATCGCTGATGAAAATCATGGGTAAATTCGGTCTTTGTACGGCTGAATCCTATATTGGTGGTGAGATTTTTGAATCGAACTACATCAATACCAACGATCCCAAACTCAAAGCCCACTTTCCGAATATTCATTCTCCTGTTGGCGGTGCTGACTTTTCTGCAATAGCAGAGTCTGCTGCCAATTGGCATTACCACGCTGAGGAAATAACTGGGGAAGCGGATATTCCACACCTGGGTTTATTTAAAGAACGTCAGGAAGGTGCTGGCCACTCATTTGGTGCAGTTGCGGTTCGTGAATACATCAATATGACAGAAGAGGAAGTTCTTTACTCTGTAGATGAAGAGCTAGTAGATATCTTTGATCGTTTTGATTTAGACGAAAAATACCCGGCAGCTTTTGAGGCGTTAAAGAAACTCAAGCATCAGATCGGTAAATCAATCACCCGTGATTCTCAATTAATGACAGTTTTAGAAGAAGTTTTTGGTCACTCAGATGTGCCGTTTATCCGTGCAGCGATGCGTTCTATTGCCGCGGCAATGGGGAAGACTCTTATTAAAGATGCGACTATTTTACATGCCGAAGATTACACATCGGACATTGATGAAATTCTCGCTGGTATGCCGCATGATGATGACGCTTTAGGTCACGTTACTTACAAGCAATTCGGTTACCGTAGACGTACGCCAGAAGAGATCGACAGTCATAAGGTTACTAAGTCTTACCGTCAGTTCGCGACAAACATTTATACTGAACGTAAGACTCGCCCAGCGGCTCTGCGTGACATTATGTATTTCCCGGCAGACATTAATAAAGCTGAAGATGCAGCAAAGCTTAAGTCTATTCTCAAGAAGCAGGCTCTTAAAGGAAATAACAATTACAAGATTAAAGGCCTACAGGTAGAAGAGATTACCGAAAATACCTTTGACCTGACTCTTGTTGTATCTTCCGTTGAAAGAATTCAGTGGCTTAAGGAATATTTTGAAGAAAGATTTGCAGATAAAGTTCAACTGAATACTGAAGGAGAAAGCCTGACAGTTAAAACTGATGATGACGATGTGCTTTACTATCTTTCAAATATTCTCACAGCAAGAGAATCCATTGAGCTCAAAACAGTTCAGGCTGCTCATGAAATCACTGCGACTCTTTCATCCGCAGCCATGTCTCATGGAGCACTTATTGCCGAAGCTCATGAAGCTGTTTCTCAAGGTGCGAATATTGCTGGCGCTCTTTCAAACTCTGGTGAGGGTGGTGAGAAGCGCAAACGTTTTGATTCAATCAAAGCGTCGTCTATCAAACAGGTGGCATCTGGACGTTTTGGTGTTTGGGCTGGCTACTTTGCCGATCCGGCACTTGAGCAGGTTGAGATTAAAATCGCTCAGGGTGCAAAACCGGGTGAGGGTGGACAGCTACCAGCACATAAAGTCAGTGTTATTATTGCATCCAGCCGTGGTGGTACTCCGAAGATTGAACTTGTTTCACCTCCACCGCATCACGACACATACTCTATCGAAGACTTGGGTCAGTTGATTCACGACTGTAAGGCTTCTCGCGCCAAAGTTATCGTAAAACTTGTTTCTTCAGAAGGTATTGGCACTATCGCCGTTGGTGTCGCAAAAGCAGGTGCTGACGTGATTAACGTTGCCGGTAATACCGGCGGTACAGGTGCCGCAGCGGTGACATCCCTTAAAAATACCGGTCGTTCTGCAGAACTTGGTATTGCTGAAGTTCATCAGGCTCTTTCAGTTAATGGCTTGCGAGACAAAGTTATTTTGCGTGCTTCAAATGCGCACCAGACAGGTATGGACGTTATTAAGTCCGCTGTTCTTGGCGCAGATTCATTCGAGTTCGGTACGACTGCCTTGATGATGCTTAAGTGTGTTATGGCGAAAAACTGTAATATTAAGTGTCCTGCTGGCATTACAACCAACCCTGAATTGTTCCAGGGAGATGCACGGGCTCTGGCTCAGTATTTCCTGAATGTTGCTCACGAAGTTCGTGAACTTTTGGCTTATCTGGGTTATGAAAGTCTTGATGACCTGCGCGGTAAAACAGAGCTACTTCACTTGATTAATCACGACTGTATAATCGGTCAGCTGGATTATCGAGCTCTACTTGCAGAAGTCGAAGAGATTAAGGTAGACAGTCCGGTTTATATGGAAGCTGATTTCAGCCTCGATGACAAAATCCTCAGCCAGCTTGAACGCGAGGTGCTTTATGGCAAGAAAGCCAGACTTGTTGTAGACTCTTTCCCGGAATTAAAGTTGAATAACCGCAACAAGTCGGTTGGTGCTCAGCTATCGATTGATATCGAAAGAATCCTCAATCACCGTTTTACTTCAGTTGATGAAGAGAGATCACTTGCGGTTCTATCGCTAGATAATGGGCGCAGATTCCTCGCCCCTGAATCACTGGTAATCACGACGACTGGTTCTGCCGGTCAGTCCTATGGTGCTTTCTTGAACAATGGTATGGTCATGCAGCACCTTGGTACATGTAATGACGGCGTCGGTAAAGCTCAGAGCGGTGGTACGCTTATCGTTAAGTCTCCTGGTGGTGGATCAATTGCTGCCGGTGAAAATGTTCTCGTTGGTAACTTCGCTCTATTTGGCGCAACAGGCGGACGTTTGTTTGTAAATGGCGAAGCGGGTGATCGTTTTGGGGTCCGTAACTCTGGTTGTTTGGCAGTTGTTGAAGGCGTTGGTGATTTCTGTTGTGAATACATGACTTCAGGTGCAATTCTGAACCTTGGCAGTTTTGGTAAAGGTTTTGGTAATGGTATGTCTGGTGGTAATGCCTACCAGTATGACCCGGAAAACAAGCTTGAGACCAAGTACAATAAGGAATCTGTAACTCTTGGCCGTCTTGGTGAGGGAACTTACGAGTCCGATGCACACGAAAAGATCATTCTGGATATGCTTAAACAGCATGCCGAAGAAACGTCTTCCAGTATTGCTCAGGCCATTCTCGATAACTGGGAAGAAGAGAAGCAGTACTTCTGGTTTGCGACTCCTTCAGCTCTTTATGAAACGCAGACTGCCGAGTGTATTCTAAAGAATACGACTCGCAAAGAAATGATTGAAGAGATGGCTCAGACCTATACTCGTCGTCAGCTTGAGCACATCCGCAATGCTTATGAAAGTGAAGTAGATTTGTTCGATGGTGAAGTTCCGGCTATTGGCGAAACAGATACCATTCTGATTTTGCGATTGATCATACGTTACTCAATATTTGCTAAAGCTTCAGAGATAGCTCATGAGAAAGTGAAAAAGTTCAATAGCGAGTTAAAATCTGAAAACTTATCGAAATACATCAAGAATATCATTCTAACAGAAGATAGAGCTCTCGTTGAGTTCTTAGTTAAAAATGCCAAAGAGGTACTATCTGATCTTGATGATAATATGCTTTCAAAGTCATTGGCAGATAAGCGAGTTCTTGATTATAAACGTGCTCTTTTAAATCGCGATGTTCTTGAGAATAACTCGCCGGGTTCTATGGCGTGGATAATTCAGCAGAACCGTGAAAACCTTGAAGCCAGAGAAGCTCGTTTCCAGTTTATCAAAGACTGTGCGGCGATCATTTCTGTTGGTGTTATTAAGACAGCTTTTGCAACTGAGAATCACTTGCCGGTTGTCCCTGAAAATACACCGCTAAGTCACGATCAGTTACAGTGGTTGAACGGTTACTTTAACGGTCTGAGCTTTGGCCTTATGACTGCTGGTGCCAGCGATGAAGCAGGCGGTAAGCCGATTATTATAGCTTATGGTACACAGACAGGTAATGCAGAAGGACTGGCGACAGACTGTGCAGATCTTGCAGCAGAGCACGATCTCGCCGGTGAAGTTGTCGACATGGCAAATTTGACGGTTGATATGATTAAATCTGCAGAACGCTTGATTATCATAACTTCTACTTACGGTGAAGGCGAGCACCCGGATAATGCTCAAAATATCTGGAATGAAATTGCTTTTAATGACAATTTGAAATTGGATCACTTAAACTTCTCAATCTGTGCTATCGGCGATAGTAACTACGACTTATTCTGTCAGGCAGGTATTGAGTGGGATGATCGTCTTGCGGCACTTGGTGCGAATCGCGTTGAAACGATGGTTCAGTGTGATGTCGATTTCGAAGAGCCATTTGAAGAATGGGCTTCGAAAGCACTGCCGGCGATCTCTGCCGTTGGCGATCAATCAGCAGCAGGTACTGGTAGCGGAAAAACTAAGAAAGCGAAGAAAGATGAAGGGCTTTATGGGAAAAAGAATCCATTCCCGGCTAAACTTAAAAAGAAAGTCGTTCTAACAGATCCAAAGTCTTCTAAAGAAGTCGTGCACTACGAAATCGACCTTGAAGGTTCCGAGTACCACTATGAAGCTGGTGATGCTCTACAGGTTTATCCGGTGAATAACGAGCAGTTGGTGAATGATGTAATTGCTGCTTTGGGTGCAACTGGTGACGAAGAAGTCAATGGAAAGACTTTGAAAGAAGTTTTGACGACTGACGTCGAGATCAAGACGCCATCGAAAGATCTTATTGCAAAAGTCGCCGAGAATTCCGGCGATGCCGAATTGTTATCACTACTTGAGAATAAAGAAGAGATGAGCAATTTCCTTTGGGGTCGCGATACAATTGATTTCCTGGCGAACTATGATCATAAGTTGGATGTAGAATCGTTCATTGGTTTGATCAAGAAATTGTCTCCAAGAGCTTACTCTATTTCGTCCAGTATTTACAAACATCCCAATGAAGTTCATTTGACGGTTGGTTCAGTTCGTTATGAATCTCATGGCCGTGAAAGAAAAGGTGTGGCTTCGACCTGGTTGGCAGATATAGTGAAGGAAGGTGAAGCGGAAGTTCGTTGTTACTTACATCACAATAAAGCTTTTGCGATTCCAGAGGATGATACAAAACCAATGATCATGGTTGGTCCTGGTACCGGTATCGCTCCATTTCGTGGATTCCTGGAAGAGCGTGAAACTCGCGAAGCCAGCGGTAAAAACTGGTTGTTCTTTGGTGAGCGTAACTCAGCAACTGATTACTACTACAAAGAGCAGTTGGCTGAACTTCAGGAAAGTGGATACCTCAATAAGATTTCGTTGGCTTTTAGTCGTGATCAGGAAGAGAAGATTTACGTTCAGGATCGCATGCGCGAAAATGGTGCAGAACTTTTCCAGTGGCTGGAAGAGGGCGGTTACTTCTTTGTCTGTGGTGACGCATACCGCATGGCAAAAGATGTCGATAAAGCTCTTCATGAAGTGATTATTGAATACGGAAACCTTTCTGAAGAAGATGCGACGGCTTACGTTGAGAAGTTGAAGTCTGAGAAGAGATATGTTAGGGATGTTTATTAAAACTAAGTTTTAATAAAGGTTTCAGGAAAAAGGCGTCAGGTTACAGGGATGTAGGCGGGCGCTTTTTTTTGTTAACACTCATAATACCACAGAGGGCTGAATTTTCTCCCAGGATTGGCGGGCAGGGAGCCCGCCTGGAAGATGATTATTTGTCTTCTTTGTCTTTAAGTTTTACACCAAACTTTTCAGCCATTTTATTTAAGTCGAGGAAGTCGATTTCAACTGTAGAAACTGTGATGTTTGAAAGATTGATGTTTCTCGCAGCTTCTAGAGCAACGATAGTACTACCACCGACACCTTTCATGGCGTCGTTACGCAGTTTCTCGCCTTCAGCTTCGGCTTTTTTGATGAGCAGGTCACCTTTAGCTTTGCTTTGAGCGGCGATTAGATCTGCTTCAGCTTCTTTTTTAGTGGAGTAAAGTTTGGCATTTGCATCAATCTTAGCGATCTCTGCAGTCGTTTTTGCCTGTAGTGTAACTTTCTCAGAGTTCATTTCCTGTTTGATTATGGCAACCATTTTTTTGGTTTGAGCTTCAATTTCAGCGACTTTACCTTTTTCGAGTTCGGCCAGGTTTTCAAATTTGTTTAAGAGAACTTCCTGAGTGGCAATTTTTTCACGTAAGATTTTCTCTTCTAGCTGATCACTAAAAGTAACATCTCTAATAAGTAGATCGATGACTTCAATATGGTGCTTGCCAAGATCTTCAGTCAGCTGCTTTTGAGCTTGTGTTGTCACTTCAAGACGTCGTGTAGGTTTATAAAATTCCTGTGGAGTCATTTGGCCTAAAACAGCAATACAGGTATTTTCAGTCTGTGTTCTTACTGTTGTTTTATACTTATCACCCGCTCCAAGCTCTTTCAGCATGAGGTGAGCCGCCCCAGGGGCGATTCTGTATTTTAGAGTGATGTCACAGCTAACAGTCAAACCGCCTTTAGCCTGAATTTTCAGGTCATCTACACCAGCACGATCACCAAAGTTTGGATCTTTCGTTAATTCGAGAGTTTGAACTGTTGAATCATAAATAATCCAGGAGTCGATTGGCCCGAAATCACGATGCCAACCAGGAGTAAATGTACGATCTTCAACACCTTTTTCATCAAAGACACCATACTCATTGATTCTAACTCCAACTTTGCCCATTGGAATCTTGATTGTACAGACCATTATGAAAGTCCAGAAGCCAATAATACCAAGTATTATGGCAATCGATATATACTTAACAGCTTTCATTACTTATCCCCCTTTGTTTTTTTATGGGCAGCGGCACCATCTTCACTAAGCTGTAAAAGCTCTTTATGGCTTTTAATCGTGTAAGGCATACCTTCAATTTTCATGCCTCGAAGTTTCTTGGCGTATTCCATTTTGACCATATTGAGGCCACCTTCGCCTTCAAGTGCTTTTTTGAGAGCTTCGATACCCTCAGCTTCCGCTTTTTTAAGCTCTAGAATACCAGTAGCTTGTTTGTCAGCTTTATAGAGTTGAGCTTCAGCACCGATTGTTATACGATCGTAGTAGGCGTCTGCAGACTTGATGAGTTTCTCCGCAGAGGCTTTAGCAGCTAAGATTTCCTCTTCAAGTTTACCATTGTGGCGTTCAAGCTCGACGGTTTTTAAGTTACTTTCTTTGGTAATAAGGGTTTCACGTTTTTCAGTGGCAGCTTTCGCGAGGGCCATCTGTGTTTTTATATCCTGGTCCGCTTTTTCTTTACGGTTAATAATATCCTGGTAGCTTGGATGGAAAGTTGGTTTTCTAAACATCACAACAGAGTCAACATAGATTCCAAAAGGGGCTAAGCGTTTATTGATTTCTTGTTTGGCTAAATTGATCTTTTCTGTTCTATGTGCGGATTCATAGAACTCTTCAGTTTTGAGCTGTCCAAGATAGTCACGGCAAATGGAACGGACATAACCACGTACCCATTTTTTCTTGTAAAGGTCTATGTTGTCATAATCCAAATAGCCTGAAGTTTCGAGGACTTCTTTGATCTTTTCAGGCAACATGCGGTACTGAACTTTAAGTTCTACATATATGTTATTACCATCCAGATCTTTAACCTTTAGGTCGTCTTTTGCTTTTCTATTGCCACGTTTGCCATCTGCAGACATTTCCATGGTCTGAAGAGTTTTATCGAGAACATAAAATTCATTCATAATAGCATTATAGATACGCGTACCTTGCATATTAACGACTTCAACATCGCCGGTGAATTTATTAAGGATTAGACCCACTTCTTCACCGGAAATTCGTTGGACTCGAATCGTTGTCAGGAGAAAGACTCCTAATAGAATGAAGGCCAGAATAGGCCAAATAAAATTGCTCTTCAGCAATTTCACAATGAATGGTTCGGGATGTTTAATTTCCATTTTGTTATCCTTGTATTTTCTTTGAATTTAAGTACGCCATATATCCTGAGAATGGCATTGAAATGAAAAAAAGTGGGATGAGGAATCTCACATGAACCCGCGCCACTGCCAGTAAGGCTATGAGAACGACCCAGTAGAACATATATCTCATAAAAACGGACATATTTGCTTCAAAAGACTCTTGGGAGCCTTTGGGAAGCATGGCGTGCATATTTATTTCGAAATTTCTCTCGGGGTAGCCAACCTCAGGGAAGATATAGTAAATACTACCATTTTCTTCATCCAGCTTTTCTGCTATAAAACCATTAAGATTCATTTCTTCTAATGTGTCTTTTACTTCTTGAAGTGTGAAGTCAGTGTTTGCCGCTAAAGAAGCGGGTTGGATTCCTCCTGTGATTTTGGCCGCAGCATGAACTATCTGATGCTCAAGCTTTGTCTTACGGAAGTCTCCTTCGACACTGCTTTCTCTGACATTTTGGTTAGTCGGAGGCAGGTTGTCGCGATTTAAATTCTTAAATTTATAGTATGTCAGTCCATTGGCTTCAAGTTTTAGAATTGAACTGTTGTCAACCATGGCTTCCAGGCAGCTGTTAATCTGTTTAACAGGCAGTGAAAAGTACGGGACCAGTTGAAGAGTATAGAGATTGCCGTCATTCTGAGCAGCAATGTTTATTGCAAGATTTTCAATAGCATTGACTGTTTTCGAACTCAGAAGCGGAGATGTATCGATGTCTGTAAGAAACATAGGAGTCATTCCTGAGTTAATTTTCGTTGTTTTTGTACAATAACAGGGCTAGTGTTATCTGCTTTTTACTATGGAAAAGAAATTTTGTAATGAATAAGCGGACTTTGTACCCTCATAGCTATATTCTAAGCTACATATACTAAAATGCATTAGCTGAAACACTTGCTTTAGCATAATATTTTATGACATTTTCTCCAAAGTTTATCAAGAATGTGCTAAACATCTTTAAATCCATTGAAAGTGAAGACGTTGTGTACGATTATAGAGTGTGTATTTTGGAGATGTGTAATTATGAGAAGATTCTTTTCTTTAGTTGAGTTATTGGTGGTTATAGCCATAATAGGTTTTTTGACCAGCTTGCTCTTACCCAGTTTAAGCAATGCCTGTTCGGCAACCCGTACTGCAGTTTGTGTATCAAATCAAAAGCAAGTTAGCATGGGGATTATGCTTTATGCAGAATCTAATGGAGGTAAACTACCTGGGCCTTTGTGGCACAGTATTTGGCCTTCAATTGGATGGGATAGTTTCTTATCAGGACAAATTGCTCCATATTTAAATACTGAGCCTCAGATTGCCGGCGGTGAATTTTACATGGCGTTATTTGACTGTCCCTCTTTTACTGTGGCTGAAGATGGTTCATCTAACTTTGACAGTCGACAATTTATGATTATGGGAAAAAGTGAGACGGGCAAGTATTATTTTGGCAGCAAGAATCAGAGTCAAGATTTACAGTACCCAAGCCTGATCGCAGCAATTGAAGAGCCCTCTGAAGAGAATTCTCTATTTGAAGTCGATACATTTCACAGACCTGGAGGTTTTACAGATGTCTCACCAACTCCCAGGCATGGAAACATGAATAAGCGAGTTGGTCTTTGGTGGGATGGTCACGTTGAAGTAACGACTAAACGAGGCATGCATTGATTGGTTTTAAATTAATCATTTGGATCTGTTGTCCACATTTGTTTAGCTTGATAATCACTGGTAATATCTTGAGCTGTTTCATAAATATTTAAATTTTGTGCGTGTCCATCGGCAAATATATAATTGAATTTGTAGTTGCCATGAGTCCTGATTTTCCGGTTTGTTGAAGCAATCCCCAGGCTCCCGCAGTTATAACTGCGAGCAAGTACTCTTATGCACCAAAATGAGCCTATGGTATTTCGATTCATAGGCATTTTTTGCTTAAGCTATAGTGGAGGCCGGGGCTGCCACCTCGAGTATACTCCTTGATGGAAGGTTATTGTGAGCACTGCCAATGCCTCTTTGACTGCCATTTGCCTGACTGCGATTGATGTTCATAGCATAAGTTCTTGGCCTGGTGCTGCCATTCCAACGTTCTACTTCATTACCTGGACAATAATAGAGTTTTTTAATAGGATGAAAAACCGGGTTTGTACTATTTAAATCAAGTTCTGGCTCATCGTATTTACCTAGGCTTGTGTCCCAGCTTATATTTCTTACAGGATTGGTAGGACGTAAGCGATTTGTAGGAAAAAAGTTGTTATTGTGAGTGATGTAGAGAGTATTGGATATGCCAATTTGCTTAAGGTTGCTTAAATAAACTGCAGTTTTACCAGCTTCTCTTACTTTACTCATGGAAGAGAGAAGTATACTGAGCAAAATGCCGATTATGGCTAGATACACTCCGACAGAAACCACAAGTAACCATTAAATAATGGCTTAAAATAAAAATTTTCCGCCTAAGATATTGTATTTCAATTCATTACAACAGAGAAATAACAAACAGGAGTGTTGATGAACGATACCCTTTTCCTCGAATATTTCATTGTAGAGCTAAGACAAACAGCAGGGATTCTTGGCGATCCGCTTAAAATAGCGGGGCAAATCATCCTTCGTCCGGACTTTAAAAAGGTCGAGGAGTCAAGCTTTCTTTATAGCCCGTCAT
>JAKVBD010000146.1 GCA_022446985.1 Lentisphaerales bacterium | reverse complement strand
TTTCTGCAACATTGGCCGTTGCCCGGTTTGTTTGTTGAGCAAGTTGTTTTACTTCATTTGCCACTACAGCAAAACCTTTGCCCATTTCTCCAGCTCTGGCAGCTTCGATTGTTGCATTCAGGGCAAGAGTTTTAGTTTGTTCTGAGATTTGTGTAATTGTTTCGACAATTTCACTGATAGATTCAGCAACTTTATCCAGTTTGGCAATCTTTTCTTGTACGTCACGAGCATCGCTGACAGCATTTTCCGTAGTCATTTTTGTTTTTGCTGCATTACCGGCGATCTCATTTGAGCACTCTGCCATTTGTTGGGTCGCTTCCGCTAATTGATTCAGGTTGATTTGGGCTTCTTCCATGGCGGAAGCAATACCGTTTACACTGCTTGAGATTTCATCGGTTTTAGTATTAACGACTTCTGTATTTTCACGGACTTCATTGACAATGCCACTCATATCTTCAGCATTGCCAACAACTTGCTGAACCATGTTTTGTGAACTCTGAGATTTGTCAACCAGGGTTGTTGAAGAGTTGGTTAATTCACTGGCGAGGAATTTGAAATTCTCTGAGCTGTCGAGAAGTTGATTGGCATTTACACCAATTGAAGAAATAATGTTTTTAAGTTTTTCTGTAAAGGTATTAAAGTTACGGGCGAGCTCCCCAAGTTCATCTCTGCGGTCATCATCTAATTTTTGAGTTAAGTCGCCTTCACCTTCGGCTATATCATTTAATGTGCTGTTAACTTTAGCAATTGGCCCAGTGATAGACTTAGCAATTAAAATTGAAAAGAACAGCATAGCAGCAATTGAAAAGTAACCGGTTGTTACAAAAATCTCGGTCTGTTTTGCTGCTTGGTTTTTACTTTCTGCTGTATTTTTTTCAACGCTCTTTTTGGTTTTGGCGATACTGGCGAGCTTTTCTTCTGTAGTTTTCTTCTTATTATTTAAAATTTCGTTTTGGGCAATAATGGCCGTAGCTTGCAAAGCTTGTAGTTGTCCAAGGACACCGCGCATTTCTTCAAAAGTAGTTGTTGCGGACCCGTCAATATCACTAATTTTTCTGGCAAATTTCACTTTTCTGGGGTCTTGAGCGTAGTCTATCACCTTTGTAGTAGCTTCAACCCATGCAGCATATTTCTCTTGTAGCTCAGCATAAACCTTCATTGCTTCTTCGTTAAAAGATTGACTGGCCTTTTCGAGGCGTTCTTCTCCTAATGCTATAAACTCTTCACTGAGGTCCATGATGTCACCAAATTCATCTTCATCTGATGCAAACAGAGACTTTTTCTCAGCAATAACAGCCTGGTGGACATCGCGATCGGCTTCAAGTATTAGCTGAATACTCTTTTGCATATTGTTTATAGTAACAACATCGACATCAATAATTGGCTTTAGCTCATAGTTGATCAGTGGAATAACTTCATCGTTGATCAATTTTGTTTGTTGAGAATTAATGCCTTCTTGTGCCACTTCTAGTTCAGAAACCGTGCCTTTGCCTCGGGAAACAATAAAGGCTAAAGCACCAAGTGATAGGAAGGCAAGAGAATATATTTTAACAGAAATTTTCATAGCAAGGTGTGGTTAAAGTTTTGAGATATCCAGTCCAAACGTTATGGCGCCGATGACTTTGCCACCATCTATGACTGGGATCGAAATTTGTTGCAGTTGAGAATTTGTTGACTTATCGTGTTTAACTTTGCCGACATCGATTCCGCCTTTGCCGCCATTGAAAGAATTTTTCCACTTGGCCTCATCTCCTTGCCAATAATCACTGGTAAGGTCATTCTCTCCAACAACTGCGCCTTGATTTCCCATTACAAAGGCTTCCTTTATAGCAGGGTTGACCTCAATGATTTTGATGATTTCTCTCGCACAAGTATTATCCATGAGCTGTTCTTGAATTGGTAGGTAGTCTTCAGCTGCTTGCCATTTTTTATCAATTTCTTTAATTTTATCAAGCGACATGGCTTTAGCATTGTGTTTTTTTACCTCAGTGACAAATACAGCATTATTATGAAGAGGGATAAGAGCCTTTTTGACATAGGTTTTCACCTTTTCTTCTGCCTTTGGGTTAGAATCTATAGCTTTGCCTAGATCTTCAGCTAGCCCAGCTACTGCTGTAAAAGATACCAGCATTAAACTGAGACTTACATAAAGATACTTCATTTCTCCACCTCAAATTTATTTACTTATACTCCGCTTAATGATTACTCAGATTTTATGCCATAAAGTAGCATAAGTTGGAGAAATATGGTGCATTTTGGATATTGTAGGAAATGACGACAATGCAGTCTTAATCTGTAGTGATTTGCTCTTGGATGAGGGGACTGTGTAAATTGTTCTTAGCCCACTCAAGTAATTCAGTAGCTTTTGGATGCTTAGTTTCTTTGAGAATTGCGACAGCATTACGACGCAATTTGGTAACTCCGGCATATTCAATTGCTGTGCCTTTCAATAGTCGGCGCAATTGTCCGGCGGAAGATTTTAAAAGCCAATCAAGACTAATAGGTATGCGTGTATCAATTTTGTCTTTTGGAGGACATACGACGGTGCACCAGTCACAGCCAAAGAGCCAGTCTTCCATCATTAATCGTTCCTCTTTAGTAAGCACTCCTTTTTTTTCAATAGTCAAGTAACTTATGCATTCTAAAGAGTTAAATGGTTCTCCAGGAGTTAGTGCTCCTGTTGGGCATTTCTCAACGCAGTTGTTGCAGAACTTACAAGGGAAGGGCATTTTAGCATTATGAATGACTTCAGGGAACTCAAAGTTACAAATGAGTGTTCCTATAAAAACTCTGACATTCTCTTCCGGTGTGCGTAGGAGGTCATTGGGGCCGCGAATGCCGAGTCCGCCAAACACTGCCAGTAAACGCTCGAAAACGGGCTTGGTATCTACTGCTGGAGTAGCTTCAAATTCGCCAAAAGCTTCCTGTAATTTTTCGTGTATAGCCAGTAATATTTGGTGGCCAGTTCGATGATAGTCCTGTTCTTTTGCATAGGCAGATATGTAACCGACGAGATCATCTTCCTCTACAGGCGGAAAAGGGTGCTCAGCTTCTTGATTCCCCCAGTTATTATTAAAGGTAATGACTATGGCTGATTTTGCGCCAGGAAAAGCCTGTCGAGGATTACATTTATCTTCAAGCATGCGTTCCAGATAGTTCATATCTCCAGCATATCCACTATCGAACCAGTTTTGGCTTTTAAGTTTGTTATCTTTTAGGCTGGCTTTTAAATCAGTGTTGTCTAAACTGATACAGCATGCACTTGAAGCTCCACATTCTGAAATGATATTTTGAAGTGTTTCGTTAAAGTCTTTCATAGGAAATCACCAAAACTTCTTCGGATGGTTGAGCAACGGCAAATTGAGCTCTTTTAACAGTTGGTATCCAAATGATTGTTTGTGGATCGCTACAAATGAGTGGAACCAAAAGTTTTTCTTCGGCAGAGAGTTTTCGGTCATTAAGCAGCTTTTTAACTTTAACTTCCGAGTTCCTGCCAAAAGGAGTTAAACGATCGCCTGCAGCAAAATTTCTTAGAATCAATTCATCAGGCATGTCCGCAACTTTGAAACATTCGCCGTATAATTCAGGAGAGTACTCTTGGACTTTTGCGGTGAACTTGAAGCCATTGATTTCGAAAATGTTTTGCTGCTGCCAATTCCAGACTCGATTAAACTCTTGTGGTTTGTGGAAAATGGCTCCTTTACAGTCGATATGTAAGGAATGCTTAGATGCTAGTTGAAGCTCTATTGATTCAGTGTGTTTCTTTTGGCATTCAATTATTAGCCTATCAACAGCATCGTGTCCGGGAAAGTAATCGATGTTTTTGTGTTCATAAAAAAAGCAGCGAATGACACGGGCTTTAAGAGCATCATGACATTTTAGGAAATTGGCTGCTGTAAAGGTATTTTGCTTTAACCAGTCTAATGCAGACTCTTCAAGGAAGTCAGCATCTTTAGATGTATTTAAAATTGTTCTGTCTAAACCTTCAAGACTTCCCAGGTTAGACATGCTGGGAAGAATCTCATGCCTGGTACGGTTACGCCCTATATTCAGATCCAGATTGCTTTCATCTTCGCACCAGTTAATTTTCTCTTGGTTGAGAAAATTTATAATTTGCTCTCTGGTCGTATCGAATAAAGGCCGAGCGTAGGTGACACCAGCGATTTCTTTTACATTTCGAAATCCTGTTAAGCCAGTAGAAGAGGAACCACGCATACTGCGGAGGATAAAGTTTTCTCGCTGATCATCTCTGTGATGAGCCAAGAGGACTATTGAATTCCCTTTATCAATATTTTGCTGCCACCATTCCTGCCTTAATCTTCTCGCAGCAGCTTCCATGGATTCATCAGGTCTTTGATCTTTTTTGACATACAGGTCAACTTGCTGAAATGGAATCTTTTTTTCTTTACAGAAATTTTTGCAGAAAATAGCATCACGATCAGCAAAATACTCCCGTAGGTGGTGATGAAAATGGACGGCTTGAAAATGAATGTTCTTTTGAATAAGACTAAAAGCCAAAGCTGTACTGTCGGCTCCTCCGCTAAAACCAAGGTAGAGGCTTTTGTTTTTGCCTAAAATGTCTGTATTCAAATTCATATAAAAACTATAACCGCTTATTGTCTTTCTTGCAGATAAGTATGCTCGCACTATCTTAGCACAAAAACTTAAAAAGGGGACATGAATGTCTGAAGAAGACTCAGTAAATGAAAGTACAGAGCCGGCAACTAAACCCAAGTCGGGAACATTATCGGTAATTATCCTTTTATTGAGCATAGTAGCTTTTGCTGTAGCATTGGTTTTAGTGATGAAAAAAGGTGCTGAAATTCAGGGCGGACAAAATACTCAGGATACGGTAAGCCAGCCATCTGGTCTGAAACAGAATAAAGAGTATATGGTTTACGTCCGCAAGATCGAAGTAGCAGCCAAGAAAGCAAATGGTAAAGCCTGGGATATAAATAGCAGTGCTCCGGATATTTTTTACAGGCTGAATTGGAAAGGCAACAAAATTTATGAGAGCGATGTCAAAAAGGATTCATTGATTACAGAATGGATTCCTATTGGCATAGATCTAAAAGAGTCAATTCTCAAAGGTGGCGTTTCTATCGACCAAGCTCTACAACTGCCGATAGTAAAATGGGCCGGAGATGATGAGTCGGATAAACTTATTTTTGAATTCAAAGATAAAGATATTGGTGTTAGTGATCCAATCGATACTTTGACTTACTACATAAGTGAACTAAAGCCGGGTAGAAATGTCAAAACATTTACAGATAAACCTGGTTCTGGTCTTATTAAGCTTGATCTACATGTTATAGATAATTCCATGTCTCAAAGTGAAAAGATCCAGCTTCTAATGGGCGGTCAATGACAACCTCTGATATACGCAACTTAACCATAAGTTGCTTACTTCTCCTGGTGGCCGGTATTTTTCTTCCTTGCATGACTGTTTATCCTCAAGCTGGTGAGTTTACCGGCTTTCTGTCGTTATTAGCTCCAGATGAGTTTAAAGAAACGACCTATTCAATTATCTCAGGTATTGCTGAAATGTTCAGATCTGGCAGTCTGGTGACTGGAGCAATTCTTTTCTTATTTTCGGTCATATTTCCTTTTTGGAAACTGACGACATTTTTCAGAGCTCTTTACAGTTCAAATCAAGGTAAGTCTTTTGGTCTTGCTTTAAAACTTGGAAAGTACTCTATGCTGGATGTCTTTGTTTTGGCTGTATTGGTCGTTGCGATCAAAGGCTTGCCGGGAGGCAGTCGGGTTGAAATGGAGGCAGGCATTTATTTTTTCGCGGTATCTGTTTTGCTCAGCATATTCACAGGTCAGAAATTATCTACTCTGGTCAATAAAAAAGGCGGCCAGACAAACACTGACCGCCTTGAATCGTAAATAGAAAATTACTTAGTTACTGAACCGAAAACTTCGAAGTAGTTCGGGAATGTCTTTCTTGTACAGCCTGGATCCAGGATAGTAATTTCATCTGAACCAAATGACAGGAGTGAGAAGGCCATGGCCATTCTGTGGTCGTCATAAGTTTCGATTTCTGCTTTCTGAAGTTTCTCAGGAGGAGTGATGATGATGTAATCGTGGCCTTCCTCAACATGAGCACCGGCTTTAGTTAACTCAGTTGCAACTGCCTTGATACGCTCAGTCTCTTTAACACGCCAGTTATAGATGTTGCGGATAGTAGTTTTACCTTCAGCAAACATCGCTACAACGGCAAGAGTCATACCGGTATCTGTCATGGTATTCATATCGATGTCGATACCTTTAAGCTTACCAGTAGATTCAACTTCGATGTAGTTCTCACCGTACTCAACTTTGGCACCCATCTTACCCATAACACCAGCAAAACCGGATTCGCCTTGAATACTGTCTTTACCGCAACCAGTGACGCGGACTTTACCGCCAAGAGCTGCCGAGCCCAGGAAGTAGGAAGCTGTACTTGCATCGCCTTCAACAAAAAGAGTTTCAGGGTTTTTGTACTTTTGACCGGCCTTGATCGAGAATTCTTCAAAGTTGTTATTCACAACTTCAACACCAAAGCGCTGCATGAGGTTGATCGTCATGTCGATGTATGGCTTGGAAGTCAATTCACCGATAATCTTGATATTAACATCTTCTTCACAGTAAGGAGCCGTGATAAGCAGGGCAGTGAGGTACTGACTGGAAACACCGCCTTCTACCTGAGTGTTGCCGCCTTTAAGTCCGTTAGCAGTGATTTGGAGAGGAAGGAAACCTTCGTTGATTTCACACTTTATGTCTGCGCCGAGTGGAACTAGAGCATCTAGAAGGTGCTTGATTGGACGCTCGCGCATACGCTCATTACCATCTACTCTGTAGTTGCCTTTACCAAGGCAGAGAGCCGCAGTCATTGAACGAACAGCTGTACCGGCATTTTCAAGATAAAGATCAAAGTCACCAGCAGGCAGAGGGCCGCCACAACCAGTAAGTGTTGCAGTCTTGGCATCTAGATCTCTTACCAGATCCATGCCCATTTCTTTTAACGCATCACACATGTGATTAACGTCATTACTCTGAAGCAGGTTGGTGAGTTTTGCCGTGCCTTCAGCAAGAGCTGATAGCAGCAGGGCACGATTTGAAATACTTTTAGAACCTGGCAATTCAACGCTGCCATTTATCTCTGAAATTTTTGCCAGTTTAAGCTTATCCAAAATAAAGTCCGATATTTATAAATTCTATTGTAGTGCTCAACAATAGCCCACGACTACCTGCTCTCAAAATGCAGTTTATGGGAAAATCGTCATAAAAATTAATCAACCAGTGATTTGTCCTCAATTTGTATGTGTGTGTCGATAAAGTATAGTATAGGAGTGAGTTTGATTAAGGAGGTTTCTTATGATGGTGAAAGATGTGATGACCCGTGACCTGGTTGTGGGAGAAATGGACTACACTTTAAGTGCCTTGGAAAACATTCTTAATTCAAAGAGAATAGGGCATATTTTTATTATTGACAACGGTGTGTTGCGAGGAGTTGTCAGTGATGGCGATATCAAGCGTCGCAAAAGCTTTCTAGCGGGTACAGATCTTTCAACTACACGTGAAGAGTTTACCCTTGATCTTAAAGCACATCAGATTATGTCTAGAAAGCTCATTTCGCTAAATGAACATGCGACAGTGACAGAGGCAATTGATGCACTCTTAAAACACGATATTCATTGCTTGCCAGTGATCAATGATCGGGACCGCTTAGTTGGAATTATAACAGGTTCAGACCTTTTGAGATTAATGAAAAAGTTGATTAATAATCAATAATTCACAATTCGGGATCCCAGAATTTATCTGCTCCAACACTTTTAGTGAGTAGATAATTGTAATGATGACTTGTACCATGACCATCTAAGTAGGTGACAACAGCTTTATCAAGATGTCTTGCGATTCTTGATTCAAGAGTTTTTTCAGCGAGTTTAAAAAGGGTGAATCCTACAGTCCATGCTGATCGAAACGTTTCATGAGAATCCATAACCAGCATAGTTTCAGCAGCTGTTGCTTTAGTTACTGGTGGTTGATCACCCCAGACATCGCCATTTATATGTGAGTTCATCGAAATAGTTGAGTCCCATTCTTGCAGTTCAGTTTTGCCCGAAGGGCAGTGCTGAACATCGGATGGACCATCAACAACTTTTCGACCTTCAGGTAAGTAACCCGGAATGAGTCTATCGTACCATCTTTGAAGTCCAGATGCATCAGCTGAGGCAGAGTCAGTGGGGGCATATTCTTTGTTATCGACTATATACGAAATTGCAGCAGTTCCAACTTGTCTTTGGTTGCTCAAGCAAACTGTTTGAAAAGCTTTTAGCCTGGCTTTAGATAAAGATGGCATAAGGATACTTGCTAACATACCTATTATGGCAATAACCACCAGCAGCTCAATAAGAGTGAACTTTTTCATACACACGGTCTCAATTTATTTATTCTATCGGTTTACCTATTTCGTAAATCTTTTTAATCTCCTCAGAGCTTAGAGGAGCGTCGAAAAGCATTAGCTCATCGATTCTGCCATTAATATTTCTCAAAGCAAACTCCGGATCAGTTCTGGTTGGAAGCCCCCAATTGCCAATTTCAGCAGGCCCGATTTTTAGATCTTTTATCAGCCATTCATCATCTATCTGACGACTGTAGACTACTTCACCATTTTTATAGTGTCTGACCATTTTTTCTTCAGGACTGTAAACTGTCGCTAAGTGGATCCATTCTCCGCTCTGTGATGCATCCCAGATAGGTTTAGATTTGTAAAGGTAGTGATAATTTTTAGGTCTATCTAAGACCTTAATACATATAACCAATCCCCCATCCTCGTTAATCTGCCAGTGTGGCTCTCCAGGTTGGTAACTGTCGCCCATAAACAGTGAATTCCAATCGCGATTAAGACTGTCAATTCTAACCCAGGCAGAGAATGTAAAGTTTGAAAATATTCCAGGGATATTAACTCGTGCACGCGAACCAGGTTTTTTAAATTCTAAAGCACCACCATTTTCAACTCCGCTCCAACGTCCATTCACTCTTTCGGCACGGATAATTTTTCCATCTAGATTATCTTTACTGTTGATGTTGATATTTCTTACGTAAGCCGAGTTCTCGTGCTCAAAGTTATAGTAAGAGATAAGTCTGGGATCTGTGGCCCATTGTTGACTGTTCTTTTTCCAGTAAGCGTATTTTTCCTGAATCTTGTTTAAATGTTGATTTTCAAGACTGGCAGTTTGGATAAAACTCTCTGGATCAGAGGCGTTTATACTTGTTTGATTGTCTCCTTGGGTCTGAATACCTTTACCTTCTGTCAGTAGCTTCATGTCATGTTGCTTGGAGTGAAGTTCAATTTCACCATCGAAAACGACAACAGACTCTTCTTCTTCATCAACATTTATACCGAACTCAGTACCGAGATCAATAATTTTACTTTTAGGAGTATCGATACGGAAACCATGAGCCGCGGGAGGTACATTTGCACGGAGTTTACCTTTATGACAAAAGCCTTGCCAGGAAGACTGGATATCAGATTCTGCAGGACCTTCGATGATGACTGAGGCTCCGCAGAAAAACTCCAGGTGAATTATGCCTTCCTCAAGCATTAGTTTGTCTTGCCCTATGGCATAGCCATTGTTAAAACTTTTACTGCTGGAGGCCCATTTGACATCAACTAACTTGTCAATAACAGCAAAGCCGGATGCTTTGACTTCTTCTACTTGAGCGACTTCTACATTTACTTGTTGATCGCTGAAAATAGATAGCGCGCCAATACCTGCTATAAATGATAGCGAGGCTGCTAAAGCCAAAGGCCAGAAAATACTTTTAGAAGGTTGCGTTTTAAACTCAATTAGTTCAGGTATTTTAAATGGCAAAGGCGCATCCTCCTCATCCAGATGAAGGTTCGAATCGAAGGCAAAGTAAGTACGGGCTTCTTTGCGGAATTCTTCATCATTTAAAAGAAGTTGCTCAAGTTCTTTGAAATCTTCGTCGGAAATACTTTCGTTGCAGTAGCTTTCCAGAAGTTCCAGTTCTTTATCGCTTAACTCTCTCATAGGGCTTCAGTTTGAACTCTCTGTTTAATACATTTGTAAAGGGCTTTGCGGGTACGCGTCAGTTTCATGTAAAGAGAAGAAACTGTGGTTTTCATGGTCTCTGCCAGATCAACTGTTTTTGTGCGGTTTTTGTAAATGGTGTCTATCAATGAACGTTGGTTATCGGGAAGGGTAGATAAACATTTTTCTAAAGCACTTAATTCTTCTTTGCGCTTCGGGTGTTCTTCTTTCCCTTCCTCTGCCATCAGAGTATAAACGGTATCGTCAAAAACAAGTCTGTTCCTGGCATGCTTGCGTCGGTACTTAAGAGCTTCAAGTCTTGCAATGACATAAACCCAACGCATAAAGTCGGTTGATTCATCAAAGCGGTCGAATTTTTTCCAGATAACAACCGAGACTTCCTGTAGAACTTCATCTACATCATTATTGGTCGGTAGAAGAGACCTTAAAAATGAACGGATTTGAGGCTCATGTTCGCTGTACAGTTCAACAAACAGGTCTTGTCTTTTATCTGTATAATCCATCTTTACCTACTTAATTCCCGGTGCTTGTCTATGGTCTCACTCCCGTTTAAAATAAAACCTAACGACATATTTCGAAAAAAAAAATGTTTTTTTAATATAACAATTTTGCAGAGGTAATAACAATAAAAGCCCACTGAATAAATTCACTAGCAGCCTGTCGGGCTTAATTTTTGAGCGTGCATATTTTAAAATATATATTAAATTATAGCTA
>JAKVBD010000145.1 GCA_022446985.1 Lentisphaerales bacterium | reverse complement strand
AATTCAGCGGTGAATGATACATCATTTAAAATATTCTGGCCGATAAGTGGGTTATCAGTCGCTAAGTGAGAATTATCAAAACCTGTATAAGTTCCACTTGTGACTTCCCACTTATTAAAGTAATAGCCCGCATCCGGAAATACTGTAACCGGAGTACTATTAGCTTCTTCGGTCACGGTCTGGTTTGTGTCACCACTCAAACTACCATTAGCTCCTGCAAAAAACTGAACTGAGTAATCAGGAAGAGGATCAACGGTTACAGAAACATCATCAAAATCGGAAAGTGAACCTTCATTAACAGTTAAGCGTAAAACATAGTCTCCTGCAGTGTGAAATGTAACCTCAGTATTTTTAGAGGAAGCTGCCGAAAAGGTCACACTTGCAGGACCACTTTCCATGGACCATGTGTAGGCTAAATCTATAGCTGGTGAATCATCTGTTACAGTTGGCGAAAGCGAAAGTGTCGACGGGCGTGCAAGATGGCGATCTGCTCCGAGATCCACTACTGGAGCTTGATTTTCATTGATGGCAATATTATCAACCGCCATATCACTGGTGTAGTTGCTTCCGGTCAAACCATTGAATCTTAAAATAACATTACTTTGTCCGGCAACTGAACTGAGTGAAACTGACTCTTTAACCCACAGGTTAGGTTGATTCCCGGATTTACTCCATAGAGTATTCCAGATTGTGCCACCATTAGTCGATGCTTCCAGAATAAGAGTCCCCATAGCATTTCCATACATATGACTGTCAAATGTCATTATCGGTTGGTTAACTGTAGAAAAGTCAAATGCCCGTGAGAGTAAAAATCTTTTCGATGGATAATATGGGCTGGATGATTCCACATAGAAATAATAACTTCCTTCGGAAGCGCTTGTGGGACCAGTCCCGGAGCTTCCAGTACTTCCAGAGTAGCGAGTCCAGTTACCATCATCCGCGACGGAATGCTCCCAACCGCCATCTCCTGACTCAAAACCTTCTGAATAAGGAAAAGAAGCTATCGGAGCTAAAACAAAATAAGCTGTGTGAGTGGCTCCTGAAACTACATTATTTACAGTTAAGGGATTCGTTGAAATAACGTTTGCCCCTTCTGTCCAATGAGAGAAAACATATCCGGACGACGGAACTGCAGTAACTGAACTTGATGAATCGCCATGCGCTACAACCTGAGGAGTGCTTCCAGATATAGTCCCATTAACAGCAGAATTGAAAGTGAGCGTATATGTCTTTGCCTGAAAATTTGCTGTAACATTTAGATTAGACTGAACATCATTGATGGTAAGCGGGTTGTCCGTGCTACTTATATCTCCTGACCACGATAAAAATTCATAGCCTGAATGCGGTACCGCAGTTACTGGAGATGCATCCTGCCGATTTCTGATAACCTGACTAGTTATATCCACACTTCCATTAGGAGCTGATATGTAGTTTACTGTATAATTAACATCTTCATAAAAATTTGCTTGTAAACTTAGATCACTTATTACATTTGAGACTATGATCGGATTATCAGTTGTCAGGCTTGTATTTACAACACCATCATAAGATCCGCTTAACACTTCCCAACTATGGAAATAATAACCTGCATCAGGAGTCGCGCTGACGGCTGAGGTGTTATTGCTGTAGTCGATATCTTGAAATAGATCGCCAGTTATTGAGCCATTTGAACCAGCAGAGAAATCAACAGATAAAATTAAGGAGAAATTTTCAACAGATCCTATATCGCGTTCACTACCAGAAGTCGTATTACCCAACTGATCTGTATCGAGATCCGCAGGTGGGCTTAAAGGTAATTGCCCGGCATCAATAAGATCAGAGTTTTCAATGGGATTATAAAATTTTGGTGTTACACCATCGGCCCCATTAATCACTTGAGCCAGGTCTGTAAAGTCCGTATAGCTTGAACTGTCTATATCACCTGTTAAGCCAGGATAACCAGTAGATTCACCAATCAAGTTATTTGCACCAGTTTCTATATGGCCTCCTGAATAGTACTGGTTCTCTCCTGATTCATTAAAAGCGATAATATTACCATGAATAACCTGGCTATTGATGTCACTATTGTACTGAGCATTATAAAAGCCACTTCCCATTTTATATGTTCCTGACTGTGTATTGCCCACGATAGTGTTGTAGTAGAGTTCTAAATCAGTATTATTTGCTACATAAATGCCCGCTCCGGAACATCTAGCAGTTCCTCCTGAGCTATTTGAACCTTGCTGGGTATTACCGGCAATTGTATTACTGGTAAAATTTATAGTTGCACTTGTACCAAAAGTGCTCTGAGAATAGACTCCACCTCCGTTACAATTAGTATCCGATGTCCCATTTGAAATCAGGGAGTTTTTGCAGATGCTGTTGCGCGTATAAGTGGTTAAAGAGGTAGAAGCAAAATTATCAGTATAAATACCACCTCCTTGACTACGTGTATTAATTGTCTCACCTTCAGTGATGGCGGTATTTCCCCGAATGAAATTTTTACTAAATTTTACACTTGAGTCAGAACCTGTTATATAACTGTAAATCCCTGAACCAGCTGCGTGTGATGAATTTGCAGAATCTGTAGTTATGAAGTTGTCATAAATTTCATTTTTTGAAAAGATAGAATTACTTTGACCGCCCTGTGAACTGTAATAAAGCCCTCCGCCTTGAGCATAACAACTTTCATTAGAATTTATAGAGACTGCAGAGGATGTTGAGGTATTGTTATATATTTCATTTTTCGAAAAAGTTACATCCGTTGCATAAATATGAGCTCCAGTACCTTCAATACGGCTTCCACTTGAGTAACTGGTTGAAATCGCTGTTGAATTTGATGTTGCGATAATAGTTGTACCAGAAATATTATTCTCACTAAAATCTACCACGCCTCCGGATAAGTAGAAGGCCCCGCCCTCTATATAATTTGAACCGTAACTACCGTCATTATGAGCTGATATCTGATTATTTGCAAAGTTATTATTGGTAAAATTTTTAGTGCGTGTTGCTTCATTTGCACCTGTATAGGTACACAAGGCAGAACCTTGTATATAACCAACTGCATAGCCAGTATCATTTATCGCAGCCGCTCTTGCTGTATTATTTGAGAATGAATTATTCGTATATGTTTCTTTTAGGTTCCAGTTCAGAACATATGACTTACTGTAAGCATCAACATAGGCTCCTCCACCTTTTGCGTAAGGTCTATCATCTACTTGAGAGACGACATTGTTTTCAATAGTTGAATTGATAATTGAAGTATTCCCAAAACGGCTGTACAGACCAGCACCAAAGCCTAAAGAAAAACTGTTTTTTATAACTACGTTTAGTAAGTTCAGGTTTGCCCCATAAACATAGAGAGCCCCACCTGCACCATTATGAGTAACATCGGTATAATTTGTATTTAAGGCATAATACTTGGCTTTTTCAGTATCTGTTAATTCGTTTACATAATCAAAAAGCGTATAATGTGAGCCACTATTGTCATCGACAGAAAGGCTTTTATCCGCATTGAGAGTTACTTTGTCGAAAGCTGAAACCGTATTACCATTTTGAAAAGTTACATTTTCAATGTTCAAGTCATAGTGTCCGTTGGCAGTTCCTGCATCTAAACGTCCATCCAGATTATAGCAGATTAATCGTGTTTGATTCTGACCATCAAAAACTACAGATACTCCAGGCTCTCCTCTTAGGCCAACAGCCTTCGTTGTCGAAATTTGTGAAGTTAGTAAAAACGTAACATCTGATTTGAAAAGAATTATATCACCATCATCAGCAGCATTAAATGCATTAATGATATCCACTTCAAGAGTCGTATCTTGTCCACGATAATTTGCATCAAAATCAATTTCAGTACTGAAAGATAACATTGGAAATATTAACCAAAGAAAAACACACACAAATGCACGCATATCACTGCCCCTTTTTATAAATTTTCCTTTCTCACTCCAAGAAAGGATACCTTCGCGGAAAAAGTTACTGTAGCAAAAATATTAGATTTTTACAACTTAGAAAATCTACAAAAATAATTAAAATGACAACCTCAAATTAAAAAATACTCTTGATATAAGAGGTAGGCTGTTAGAAATATGTTTATACTTGGAGCATCTCGAATAAAGTGATAAAAGAAATGCCTCAAAAGTCAAAATCCTCGATATCGAATTCGATAATATCACTCTGACTGAAGCAGTGGATTTAATCTTTGATGCTGTTGTTCTAAGAGAACAAAAGCTCATTTCTTTTATCAATGCACATTGCCTGAACATCTCGTGTAAAGATTCGGCATGCAAAAAGATCCTTCAAGAGAATAATCATGTCTTTCCGGATGGCTCTGGTGTCAACACAGCCTGTAAAATCCTCGGAACTCCTGTTAATGATGATGTCAATGGTACTGATATGCTGCCGCTTCTTTGTGAAAAGGCTTTGATCGATAAGAAGTCATTATTCTTTCTTGGCTCCAAACCATACGTCGCCAATGAAATGAAAGATAAACTCGAAAAGCAATTTCCCGGCATAAACATCTCCGGATTTCAACATGGTTATTTTCCCGAATCTGAAAACAACCGAATTGTCCAGGAAATAAATGCCGCCGCCCCTGACATTTTACAGGTTGGCATGGGGACACCCTGCCAGGAAAAATGGATAAAAAAAACATACTAGTAAACTGAACGCGAAAGTTATCATTGGCGTCGGTGGACTCTTCGACTTTTATTCAGGAAGAAAGCCCCGTGCTCCACTAGCCCTGAGAAAAAAAGGTTTGGAGTGGTGTTACAGACTTTACCTCGAACCCATAAGACTTTTCAGAAGGTACGTCATTGGCAACCCAATGTTCATCTTGAGAATTCTTAAATGGAAGATTTTCAAAAAGAAATATAAAAATGGCAGGTGAGACAGGGTTCGAACCTGCGACCCTCGGTTTTGGAGACCGATGCTCTACCAACTGAGCTACTCACCTAGCCTGTAGGTTCAACGCTTAAGCGTTGAAGACCCTAGAGTATAACCCGAAAGAATGTTTCGACTAGTCACTTAGTCGTGAATTTCAGTAGATTTCAGGATTTACTTTGGAAAATTGATCCTCATACATCAAAATGAAGTCTATTGTACCAAAACTGACTATGTCACCCGGAATCGCTCTACTCTTCTTTACAGGCTTTTTGTTTATGAAAGTGCCATTCGTGCTATTATGGTCAGATAACAACAAAAAGCGATCGCGGCACATAGCCTGAGAGTGAAAGCGACTAAGTTCAGGTGACTTTATAGTGACATCACATCTATCTGACCTTCCAATGCTTAAACGAGAATTCATTTCCAGAGGTATTTCATACTCCTCATTTAATGGAATTAAGCGCAAGCCCGGTTGTCTTTTATAATTCTTAAACAAAATGCAACTTTGCTCATCAACATCACCCTGAACATGTAAATCAAGCCGTATGCCATTCATTAGAATAATCGCATTATCAATAATTTGGATTTTGTTGGCTATGTTGAACTTATCAATTGACAGTTCTACAGATTGATCCATCTTCTCAAGTTGGACTCCGCTGGGACTGAAATAAACAGCTGCAGCAAACTTTGGTAGTTCAGGAATCTGTAAGTCACATACTCTGTGACTGCCAATTATGAAACAATTCTCATGAAAAAAGACCGGAAGGCTTCCCTTGTAGGATAAGCCCACACGACCTTCAGGTGTCTCATGGGAAAGTCCAAGCTTTCTTTTATAATTGCGTAATCCTGTATAGATCAACCAGGATTTACCGACTTTCAAAATCGCACGCTTATCCGATTCAATTATTAACTGGGAAGATGGGACTCCATTGACTTTTAACTGATTGGAAAGCCCGGATTCAATGAAGTAAATTAGCGACCCAAATTTATGGCAACTAATCTGCAAATCATCTAAATTTTCGTCGTTCAAAACAACCGCACACTCTTTAGATTTACCCACATAAAAACTTTTAGACCCAGAATACTTTTCTGAAATAGCCCCACTTTTATTCAGAGTCACAAACTCAGCTAAGTCCTCTACTGAGTCTAAAGGAAGATCAAACTTTGTATCCAAAATTTACACCTGTATATCATTAACAAATTACAACAAATAGACATAAACATACAATACAAATCAGTCTAAAATAGAATTCAATTCTTACTTATACAAGCTGAGACGCACTCCTTATTTCATACATGATAACAAATATCGCTATTGTTGTCAAAATTGAGAATAGAAAAAGTTGTATAGAGCATTACCTCAGACTGAATTCTCATACTAATTTCAAAATACCAGAGGAGTATATTGTGAATGTTAAAAATAAATAAATTTTCAAAACAGTGAAAGGGTGTCCGCCTTTTAACGTATCTTTCGTACAATTTGTATAAATTTGAAATTAAAAGGAAATCATTGTGCAGAAATTCCTAACCCTCTTATTAATGATCAGTGGCCTGACTTTATTTGCTCAGGATAAACCAAATGTTATTTACATCCTTGCTGATGACCTAGGCTATGGAGACCTTTCCATATACGGCCAGAAAAAGTTTTCGACCCCAAACATCGATAAAATAGGCCATCAAGGCCTGAAGTTTGACGACCATTATTCTGGCAATACCGTCTGCAGCCCGTCTCGAGCTGTTCTTATGACCGGCCAACACTCGGGCCGTTGTTACATCCGCGGCAATATGGGTGAAGGCGAATACATGGCGCTTGATCCGGCCATGACAGTTCTCCCTGAAATCTTTAAGGCTGCGGGATACGCAACAGGCGGCTTTGGTAAATGGGGCCTTGGAATTACTTCTGAAGAAGGTGTCATGAACCCTTTGAATCACGGCTTTGACACATTCGTCGGTTGGAAAAGCCAGGTCATCGCTCACACTTACTACCCTTCAACTTATGTCGTCGATGGCAAAGAGATTCCTCTCAAGAATAACGAATATGTTCATGACATCATCATGGACAAAGCAATGGATTTCATCAAGGAAAATGCATCAGAAAAGAAACCGTTTTTCTGCTATATCCCTACTGCTGTTCCACATGCCGCCATGCACGCTCCAAAAGAACTTCACGATAAATGGCGCAAAGTTTTCCCTGAATTCGATAACACCATCGGTAAATACAGGGCCGGTGAAGAAGCATGCCCAGACGTTCAAAACCCTATTGCCGGTTTTCCTGCAATGATGGAAAATCTCGACAACCAAATCGGCCAGATCATGAATACCCTCAAAGAACTTGGTGTGGATGAAAATACTCTTATCATGTTCACCTCAGACAATGGCGCACACAAAGAGGGCGGCCATGATCCAAACTTCTGGGATTCTACAGGTGGTCTTAACGGTCATAAAAGAGTTATGTATGAAGGCGGAATCCGCGTTCCTATGCTGGCTCGCTGGCCTAAAGTTATTAAAGCTGGTCGCGTCACAGATCACCAAAGCGCCTTCTGGGATATCCTGCCAACTATCTGTGAAATCGTCGACCAACCAGTTCCTTCCGTAGTTGATGGCATATCATTTTTACCGGAACTTAAAGGCGGTAAACAAAAAAAACATAAGTACCTTTATTGGGAATTTGCCAAAGGCAAAGACTCTAAATTGCACTCAACTGCTCTTCGTTATGGCAAATGGAAAGCTTACAAATTGGCAAATAAGCCAATACAACTCTTCAACCTCGAAAAAGATCGCGGCGAAAAGAACGATATTGCGACACAATTCCCTGAGGTCGTCAGCGAGATTCAAGCAATGATTAAAGAAGCCCACAACCCACTAAAATAATCGTTATCGCTATTTGTCAAAATTGCTGAAAAGACTCAGCTCACTGCAACAAATCGTTAAGCCACATACTTCACTGAATTAACAAATGTGGAGTGTGTGCCATGGTTAAAGACCCTTACCTTACAAAACAAACGCTTATTCAAAGAGCAAAAAACCCGGACGACCAACAGGCCTGGGAAGAATTCACCGCTTACTATACCAGCTTCATCTATATGGTACTAAAGCGCATCTCGTACAATCACCAGGATCACGACGATCTAGCTCAGGAAATACTTCTCAAGTTATGGAGTAAATTAAAAAAATACGAACCACAAAAGTATAAGTTCCGCACCTGGCTGAGTACAGTTATCCGCAATACATTCCTCAATTTCATCGATAAAAAATCACGTCAGCAAAAGCGTGAAGAAAAAGCTTTCTCAGACACGCAAAATGACGACATCGAATCTAGTTCACAACTGATGCAAATCATTCAGGAAGAGTGGGAAATCTTTACCATCAACCTGGCCATGGAGCGCATTCGGCCTCACTTTTCTGAATCGGCACTCACTGTGTTTGAAATGATTTTGGAAAATACTCCGACTAAAGAAATTGCCGAAAAGACATCCATGTCCGAAAATAATATCTGCAAAATTAAGTCCCGTATCAAAGAGCGCCTGCAACGCGAAGTCAGGCTCATCAACCACGAAGCTTAGTATGACCAGCCTTAACTCTATTTCATCACTCTCGCAAAAAGCCGCTCGCAAAAGGGATCTTCGTCTCAAAGACTTCTTTCAGTCTGAAGAGACGCCGCAATTTGGCCCTATCTATGATGAGCTCTCAACTTTAGAACAGCGCTATAGTCAAAAAACAAAGATTGGCAGTGGCGGTATGAAAAGTATTTATAAAGTCTTGGATCAACAAACCAATCGCTATGTCGCGATGGCCTGCTTACACGAAGACTCATCTGAAGATCTTTATGAACCCTTCCTGCGTGAAGCCAGAATCAACGCCATCATGGATCACCCAAATATCATGACTATCCACGACATAGGCCTGAATGAAAATGGCCAGCCCTACTTCACTATGGATCTCAAAAGCGACAACCATCTTCAGAAAATTCTCAACAAACTAAGATCCACCGAAAAAGAATCGTACAACCTTCGCGAAAGACTGAACATCTTCCTGAAAATATGTGATGCCATGGCCTATGCCCATTCACAGGGAGTCATTCATCTTGACCTTAAGCCCGAAAATATTCAAGTCGGTGATTTTGGAGAAGTCCTTGTCTGTGACTGGGGACTTGGCAAAATAGTGAATGAGCCGGAAAACGATGATCTTCAACAGTCTCTAAACCCGAACATTTTAAATAACATGACCATTTATGGCGAGGTAAAAGGCACCCCCGGCTTCATGGCCCCTGAACAGATCTCCGGAAATAATAAAACGCCCCAAACAGACATCCACTCTCTAGGGGCCATTCTTTACTCAATCCTGACTCTAAAAAAGCCCTATGAAGGTTTAGATGTCGACGCTATCTTTCAAAAGACTCTCATGGGACAATTACCTGATATACAGCAAGAAGACATTCCCAAAAGCCTCGTCGCTGTCATTAAAAAAGCTATGGCGAAACAACCTGAGCAGCGCTATCTCACTATCACAGATATGGCCAAAGATATTCAGGCTTACCTAAATGGCTTTGCTACCTCTGCTGAAAATGCCGGCTTCCTCAAACTTTTAAACCTGGTCTATCAGCGCAACAAAATAGTTTGCTGCTTGATTCTGGGTTTTATTATCCTTGGGCTACTGACAACAACTGCTTTTATCTCAAATCTGGAAGAACAAAAGCAAATTGCTTTGGACTCTCAAGCGCATGCAAATTTTTTGGCTGCAGCAGAATTCAAAGCACGCAAAGAAGCCGATGCTAAAAATCGCGCCCTCCAAAAAATGAATCAGGACTACGTCAAAGCCCTTCTTAAGCAAAGTATTTTTATGAGCAACCAAAGCAGTGACTGGATGCTCAAAGACCCCAAAATGCATAAATTTGCTATCGATCAGCTAAACCTGGCCAAGAACCTTGCCCCAAATGATGAAACAGTCTGGCTCAAACGGGCCCAGCTTGCATTCATCATGCAGCGTTTTTCTGAGAGCTTAAAATGCATCGAAAAAACAACAATCAATGACTGGCCTTACCTCGAAACAGCTCAAACCTTTAGCAAAATTAAACAGAAAAGAAAGAAACTGGCCATCGAGGATTTTTGTCAACTCTTAAAACTAATCACTCAAAATACAAATAAAAAAATCTATAGACCACTCATAGATAAAATGCTGGCTTTTGATCAAGTGTTTATGGGGCAAAGAACTATCGAGGAAAATATAGAACTCACTAAGACCCTTATTAAAATCTGGAACCCTGCATGGACCGGAGACTTCAGTTATGACACCCGAACCAGGAAACTAAAGCTGGGGGGCGAGCATCTAAAAGTCTTAAAGTCAGAAGTAAACACCAAAACATCTATGCTGTCATTGCTACGTTTTATTGCTCCTTTAGAAATTAAATTTTCTGCATCCAAACTGCATAGACTTTCTCACTTAACTGACCTGAATGTTTACAGACTCGATATATCTCAAACTCAAATCAAAGATCTGAGTGCTATAAATAAATTCAAAAGCCTAAAAGTCATTAACATCTCCAAAGACCAATTCACTACTGAAGAACTAAAGAAAATCCCATCTTGGATCTTAGTAGAAGACTCCATCTAGCCAATCGCCAAATCTAGGAGCACTCTCTTCATTGTAGTAAATGACATAACGTCCCCATTGTACATGACCGTCAAGCATCCAGACATTGCTGCCAACTCTTCCATGTCGAACATCATCAGTTTCTTTTAA
>JAKVBD010000144.1 GCA_022446985.1 Lentisphaerales bacterium | reverse complement strand
TATTTCATATAAATAGCGAAGCGGCTTTATGCTGAAATATCTATTGAAAGAGGGCGATAGGATATAACTTTACCCCCACTAAATACGAAAGTGCCATAATTTTTCTGTGAAGACCCTACAGCATAACTTCTTGAAGAAGTAAAATTTAAGCTTGATACTTTATTTACTTCCGCAGGACCGGCGTCTACAGGAAATGCTGCAAGCGATGTCGGGGACGCATACCAATAAGATGCATTCAGGCCATTTTCGCCATTAAATGCTTCAATTTGTTCTGCGATAATATTCTCTAATGGATTAAAGCCATTTTGCTGTTCCCAAAAGTCTGAACTTCCATCACCATCTGAATCTGGCTTATTCCAATCAGTTCCCAGGGCAATTTCTTGTTCGTCACTTAAGCCATCTCTATCTGTATCGATAAAAATCTCAACAGTTACTTCTGGAAGTAATCCGCCAATAGAACTGGAAACTTCTACTATAAATTCGTCAGACTTATGAGAGTCATCACTTGAGTAAGCTATAAGATTCTGATTTAAATCTTCTTGAGTAAAAGTTGACTCTATTAGCAGTTCTACATCGTTTAAATACAAAGAACCATTCGCTGGTAAATTCAGGATTTTATAAGTGATCAATTCAGGTAGGAGACCACCGTGATTAGCGGTTAAACTCGCTGAGGAAATTAATTGTTTTTCTGTATTGACAGAAAACACAAAAGCTTCGTGCTTTTGCATATAAATTTCTTGCTTAGTAAAACCAATAAACTGCAATTCAGCAATGATTCCCCAATCACTACTTCCCGGCACATCATAATAACGGTAATAGCGATAAGCTGTCGTATCTGTCAATTCAACGTAATTCCAGTCATCTATACCTTCATCAGGAAAAGTATAAAGATCTGTATAGCTCTCCCCATCCAAAGATCCTTGGATTTTATTATTCTTGATACGGTTCAACTTATTAATTTGAGGTCTGAATCTGAAACCAGTTAAAGCAGTCTCACTTCCATGACCAAGATCAATTCCGACATAGCCTTCATCTGCAGCAAAATATTGATAAAAAGTTGATGGGTTTTCATCAAAAGCTGCTTCTGCCTTTCGGCTTTCACTGTAACTAGGTTCACCTCCAAATATGTCTCCTTTCAAGGTGATTGGCTTAATACCACCGGTAAAGAAATCTATAGCTTTTATTAAAGAATTATTTGCAATAGAAAACTGACGACCGTCTGCATTCTGGTCATTAAATATCTGCTGAGCCTTATCTATCTCTCTGGAAAAGTTCACTCTCATTGCATCTGAATATTGGCCTGGTAAAATTCCTTTCTCATTTTCTGACAAATCATAAAAATTTTGAGCGTCACTTATTGTTGCTGAAAGTTCACCTTTAAACTGTTCTACATTTTCAAAATAAGGGGTCAAGTGTTCAGAAGTTATCACTTCTATTTCAGCGCCATCTATTGACCAAGCCACAGATAGGTGATCTAAGCCCCCGCCTTCCTTGTACATTGCTTCAGTATATAATACCTGCCCTTCAATCAAAGAAATTGTAATCGATTTCTGGCTATCGTATTTATCAAACTCTCGAAATCCTGACCAACCATTAACATAGGCAATCTTTTGCTTGTTTTCTGCAAGCTCATCTGAAGAAAGATAAAGTTCACCGTAATCATCTGAAGAAAAGTAAAATATGTAATCAGCAGTCTCTGGCACAGTGATATAACCACGAAGTAAAACACCGAAGTTCTTGCCATAATTTTGAGGAGATTCATAATCTGTAACTACATCTGTATAGTCCGGTGAGATACGAAAACGATTATCATACGTAAGACTATTAACTGAATTCCCAGATATATCGTGGTAAACTTCGCGGTCTAATCCTCCAGCCGAGAGCCAGAGTGAATTAACAATGACAAGAAAGAGAAATATATACTTCATTTGTGCCCTTTTGATGTAGTTTAAAGCTAAACTCTTTAATTAATCAATAGTACTTTTTGGGTGATATGAGCTTCACAATATTTTAAATACAAAAATCATTGACGAATACTTAAAGCAATCAACAACTTACACAAATTTTAACTCCTGTTATAAAAAAATATTTATGACATAAATACTACAGATGCCATGTAAGTTTTAGGGTTATATGTCGTATTCCAGATGATAGCAGGGAGAGAAAAATTACTTAAGTATGCCTATGAGAGGAGTTGAGGCATCCTTTATAGTCCCAATCTCATGAAGCTGTTCTGCAAGTAATTGCCAACGTTCAATAGACATATTGCCGAAGTCGGCATTTTGCGGGCTCATGAGACCGAGCATGGCTTTGGTACTATCGTTTAAAGTCCCTTTATTTGCCGGGTTTACTTTTTCAATATAAGCGTTGGTTTCCTGAGAGTTTTTCAGGTAGCTCAACCAACCTTTTATGGATGCCTGTTTAACTTTTTGCAAAAGCTCTGGTTCTGATTCAGACAGCTTTTGACTGGCCATAAGAACTGAAGTGTATGGATTATAACCCGTGTCTGATACTTTCAGGATTTTGACTCGAATGTTTTTCTCCGCCATTAATAAAGGCTCACTATTTATATAGCCCTGCATAACGCTTTCTTTATTGGTCATGAAAGTGGCTTTGTTATAAGGAATTGTATCCACAGCTGCTAAAGAAGGGTCTTTGTGAAGTAGCCATTTATAGTATGGTTTAGTGTTGTTAACAATCAGCACTTTTGCCTTACTCAAACCTTCTATGTTATTGATGCCACTTCCTGCATGAGACATGATACAACGCGGACTGTTTTCAAATGGCGACATAAGAGCTACCAACTGCATGCCTTTATCGCGGACTGTCAAAATTTTATCGGCATTGGCAATTCCAAAATGAACTCTACCAAGGGCTGTTTCGCTCTCAACTCTGACTCCCGGCCCCCCAGGTATTATTTCGACTTCGAGTCCCAATTCTTTGTAGTAACCTTTTTGCTGAGCTTCATAGTAGCCACCATGTTCTGCTTCAGGGAACCAATTCAGCTGTAATGTAATATGCCGCAGTCCCTTTTTACCGCCTTCTTTCGAACATGATGTAAATAAAACTAAAAATAAGATGAAGATATATCTCATAAATTGCGTTCCTGAAAGTGTCCTTTCTTAATTATAAAATTGCAAACAATGCCTGTAAATAGAAAAATGATACCGCCCAATAAGGCTGCAGCCACTGTGGTCGCGAACAAGTATGGGAAGTCGGCATTTTGCTCATTGCTGCGAATTAAGTAGGCTAAGCCCCTCGCCTTTCCTGATAAGCCGGCAAAGTATTCACCTATGATAGCACCAACGACGGATAGCCCGGCAGAGACTCGTGCACCTGTAACCATATAAGGAACAGCACTTGGTAAGCGAACTTTGAAGAGTATCTGCTGCCGATTGGCACCATAGAGCTTCATCATCTCCAGATACTCTTTTTTTACACTGGTCAAGCCATTAACTGTCGAAGTGATAATTGGAAAAAGCGAGATAACAAATGAGATAATGATCATTGCCGGTGCGCCATAACCGAACCACAGGATGAAGATAGGCGCCAAAGCAACGATTGGTACACACTGTAAAAAGAGTGCATACGGGTAAAGACTATTTTCGATAACACGAGACTGAGCCATAATCAGAGCGATAATAGTGCCAAATATCAAACTTAAAACAAATCCGGATATAGCAATAATAAACGAATTCAGACCTGCTGAAAACAGTTCTGAAAAATTATCTATGCCAGACTTTAGAACTACTGATGGCGGAGGTAAAAGAATAGGATTTATAGCGAATACTTTAGTCGCTGCCTCAACACCCATGATAACAGCGACTAAAAAGAAAATTGGTGCCCATATAGATTTCGTATTATTAGTCATGAGCAGCCCTCAAAACCTTTTGAACTTTACCCACATAAGCCGCAAATTCTGGCGTCGATTTAAGTTCAGGCTGGCGCGGTTGATCAAATTCAACTATGACTTCGTCAATTATCTCTGCAGGGCTCTGATTCATGACCAGTATACGATCACTCAAAAATACTGCTTCAAATATATTGTGAGTCACAAATAGAGTTGAAATAGCCGCCTCATCTCGCAGCTTGAGGACTTCGAGGTTTAACCGTTCTCGAGTCATTTCATCCAGTGCAGCAAAAGGTTCGTCTAGAAAAAGAATTTCCGGTTGGGTCACTAAAGCTCGTGCCAGAGATACACGCATCTGCATGCCACCAGATAATTGATCTGGATAATCTTGAAAGTTTTTAGAAAGCCCCACCATATTCAAGGCCGCTTCACAACGCTGCTGAATCTCCAGTGTTGGCAGTTTTTTAATTTCTAAAGGGAGGGCTGTATTTGCCAATGCCGTACGCCACTCCATAAGCATTGGCTGCTGAAAGACAAAACTAAACTCTGAGTTTAAAGAGTAATTACCGGCATCGTACTTTTCTAGACCAGCGAGAACTCTAAGAAGGGTAGATTTACCACAGCCGGATGGACCGAGTATGGAAACTATCTCACCCTTTTTCAGTGAGATAGTTATATTCTGCAGGACCTGTCGGTCAGAAGTGAATGACTTTGAAATACCAGAGGCAGATAGCTGCATGATGTGACAGGCCCTTATAAAGAGTGGGTTACTTTTTCAAACGAACGGAAAGAATCTTCACATCCTCTTCTGGTTTATCACCAGCAGAAGTTTTGACTGAACCGATTTTTTCAACAATATCCATGCCGCCAACAACTTTACCAAAAACAGTGTGCTTACCATTTAACCACGGAGTGTCTGCAAGATTTATGAAAAATTGTGAACCATTCGTATTTGGACCGGAGTTAGCCATAGCAAGAAAACCTTTAAGAGCTGGAACTGACTTAAGGTCATCCTGGTACTTGTAACCTTGATTCTTGAAAACATCTTCAACTGTCATAGCTTCAACAGCTTTTTGAAGATCGGCTTTTTTAGCTTCGAAAGTTTCTTGTGAATTAATACCTAACTTTGAGTAAAGCGGCATAAGAAGTTGACGCTGAAAGTCCTGCTGGCTGCGAATCATAAGGCTTTTATGTGGCCCTTCCGGTCCCATTGCTTTCACTTTATCAAGACCAAGAGCTTTTGCACTGATCTCGTCATCGAACTTATAACCGGCATCGCCAGTCCCTGTTCCTTGAGGACATCCGCCCTGAATCATAAAATCTTTAATAACACGGTGAAAAATTAGGCCATCATAGAAAGGCTTATCAATTTTTTTACCATTAACTTCTTTGTTTCCTTCAGCAAGATCGAGGAAGTTCTGTACTGTTTTAGGTGCAGCATCTTTAAGCATTTCAATTTCAATATCACCATTATTTGTTTTCATAACAACTATTGGATTAGTTTCCTGAGCACTTAGACTTACGGTGATCATGGCGTAAATAAAAAGAGCGATGAATTTATACAACTTATTTTCCTTTAAATGTGAAATTGAATATCAGCTAAGACTAAACTTGCTTTATGAGCTTTTTGCAACATCTAAAAATATTTATTTAGGCTCTGCTTCCGGCTGCTCTTCTTCTGCCGTCGAGGCAACCACATCTTCCGGTACTTCTGACTTCAATTGAAAGTTTAAGCTTTCCCGCAGTGTGGGATACTTAAATTGATAGCCATTTTCTACCAATTTGAGCGGAGCACACTTTATGCTGGAAAGCATAAGGCACTCTGCCATATCTCCTAAAAACCCTGATAAAATAAACTCTGGAGTCGGGATGATTGCCGGCATGCCGACAGCTTTAGCGAGAGCTTTGGTAAAAGCCTTATTTGAGACACACTCTGGAGCAACTAAATTTACGGCACCTTCGATTTCCTCTGTCTGCAAGCAGTGCCAGACTGAACCTACGGCATCTTCCAGGTCTATCCATGACATCATTTGCTTACCACTCCCCAATCGCCCGCCAGCACCAAATTTAAAGATAGGTAATACTTTTTTAAGCAATCCACCTGTAGGGCTCAAGACTGCTCCCAGTCGCAAATGGCAAGTGCGAATGCCTTTCATTTTGAGAGGCTTTGCTGCTGCTTCCCACTTTTTAACTACTTCACTTAGGTAGTCTTTGCCGAGTGCAGGAGACTTTTCTGAGAATGGTTCATCTTCCGAGGAATTATTGCCATAAACATTTATACCAGAAGCCGAGATAAAAACTTTTGGTTTAACCGCCATCTTATCTATCATTTCAACCAGGAACTCTGTGCTTTGCACACGTGAATCCATGATTTTCTTTTTCTTACCAGATGTCCACAAACCAGAAGCTACGTTTTCGCCGGCCAAGTGAATAACTGCATCAAAATCCAGCAATTTACTGTGATCTACTTCTTTTTTTACAGGATCCCAGAAAACCTCACAAATCTTATCTTTGACCGGACGGCGCACCAACTTAACTACCGGGTATCCCTGCCTTACCAGCCATTTCGTTAAGGCTGTACCAAGCATCCCGCTGCTACCTGTAAGTAATACTTTCATATATTCCCGATCCTGTATTTCATAGAATAAAACATTTTATCGTCTGTTTCTTCATCTATTTTAGTCTTGCTGATAATTCCTCTTTCCAGGCCTGAGACAAGTATTCATTGTCAATAAGTTCTTTTAGCTGATCCTGGCATTTTATTCGCCTATACATCACATCATTGGCAAATTTAAGTGAATGACGCCGTTCAGATGATACTCTCTCAAAAACATTCCCCTGCTCTACATCGCCTGCTTTAAGAACTCTGAAATAAAAGCCAGTTGCACCAAGATCAGCCATAAACTTGATAACTTTATTGTTTTGGTGAAACAGTCCCGTCTTAGAACAAGGCTGTCGAGGCTGAGTTATTTGTAGCTCTACATGACCGGATTTAAAAACATCACCTATAAAGATCTCTGCTTCATCAAGCCTGTCAATTGTAAAGTTTTCTCCAAAGGCAGGTACAGGCATCCCAGCAATATTTAGGAATTCGGTATATTGCACAAAGTGATGAGCGCTAAAAACACAAACCGCCTTATCTTCCCCACCATGGTATCTTAAGTCCGCTTGCTCGTCCGTGGTAAATCCAGTCTTCGTTAAAGTCGCAGTAGCAACCGGCAATTTACTGTAAGCACTCTTTAATGGTCCACTTTTTGAAGCCATCTCCGAGATCTCACCGACATTTAAGGAAAGTATTTTAAATTGCATTTGAGACCCATTATTGTTCACTTCAAGAAAAGTAATCAATTTCGAGAGCTATACAACATTCCAAGTGAAGATTCTTATTCTTTGATTCAACTTGTCTGACGTGTTTTTTACGGTAAAATAAGCAGTCATAAATTTAAGGGGACTTAAGTGAGCGTACTCGCTGTAATTACTGATGAAAAAGAGGCATTGGCCTTTACTCGATGGGGCTTTCAACTTGCCAGAGCAAAACAAACTCCATTAGTCTTAATTAAAGCTGATGAGAAAAATGTCGACTATTATGCGGCAGATATAGACTTGAGTAAAGGAAGCAAAGACCCAATCATCGAGCTCATGAAGAAAACTCTTGAAGACGAGGTTCGCATAGCAGAAGACATAAGTGCCAACCCTCACTTTGAGTATCATGATGAAGAAACCATCAGTGAACACACCTTAAATATTCCGGGATATTCTATAAAGGCTGTCAAAGGCCGCACCCTGAAAACGCCGGTTCTTAAGCTGGTGGATACCGATAAAGCCAGCCTCCTGCTTCTTGGCCGCCATGAACCACATAAGGGTAAAGCTCACTTTACAGACTACCTCTACAGTCGAGTTCACTGCAGTACCATGGTTATTCGCCTGGGAAATGCAGAATTTAAACGCTGTTCAAATCTACTGATGCCCATGGCCGGTGGTCCTCATGGACAAGCAGCGCTTAAAGAAGGTTCATTACTAAGTGAAGCTCAAGGTACAAAAATAACACCTTTGCTTATTGAAACAGAAGGCGAATACAGTGAAGAAGTCGGTAAAGAACAGTTGAACGGTATACTCAAACAATCGGGAGTACAAGAAAGCACTTTTATCACTCCAAGAGTTGAGGTTACTGAACATGTCGTTGAAGGTATAACAGAAGTTGCCAAAGAAGGTTTTGACCTGGTAGTCGTCGGAGCCTCAGAAAAGGGCAATGTCAGAAAGAAACTATTTGGTGCCTTGCCAAGCTCACTTATGAAAGCTGACCCTTCGCTTTCCATTGCTATTTTCAGGTCACAAAAATCTTTCAGTGCACAGCTAGCCGATAAATTTGAGTACTGGTGTAACCTGACTATCCCTCAATTGAGTCGAGAAGACAGGATAAACCTTTACAACAACCTGCACGTCAACTCCAACTGGAACTTTGACTTTATATCGTTGATTTGTCTCTCTACTGCGATAGCCTCATTAGGCTTGATATCAAACAGTACTGCAGTCGTTATTGGCGCTATGCTTATCGCTCCTCTAATGGTACCAATTCTTGCTGCTGGCTTGGCTTTGGTCCAGGGTAATCTACCATTAATTTTTAATTCAGTAAAATCTATAGTTCTTGGTTTTCTCTCAGCGCTACTTATAGGTTTCTTATGCGGAATCATGTCACCTCTAGAAGATTTAACCAGTGAAATCCTAGCCCGTGGTGAGCCCAAAATCCCAGATCTACTCATTGCCTTATTCTCTGGTATTGCAGCAGCACATTGTTTGAGTCGTCCAAAACTTTCTGCCGCGCTTCCTGGGGTGGCCATTGCGGCTGCATTGGTACCTCCTATTGCGTCTACAGGAATAAGTATTTCCCGATTTACTATGGTAGGCTTGAACAATGCAGGTGGTGCAGCCTTGCTCTTCTTTACAAACGTAGTCTGCATCATTTTAGGAGCAGCTATATGTTTTTACTCAGCTGGAATTCGTCAGCAGAAACAACAACAAAATACTTGGGCAAAAAGAGTCATTATTTCATTAATCCTAACATCTGTGTTATTGCTCCCATTACTGGGTACACATTTCTTAAAAAAAGTTAAAGACACAAAACACCTAGAAGTTGATGAGGTGCAGAAACTTTTTTGGCCTACAATAAGACGCTTTGAACCATTGGATGAGATTAAAGTGAGATATCATCGGGATGATAAGATGCCTGATGAATTAATTTTAGATGTACATTTAGAAGTGAAATCTGTTAAACATATACCAAACTCAAAAATTGCTCAGAAACTATCCGACATCATATCTGAGGAAATAAAACAGCAAGTAAAAGTCAGAATCCGACCCCAAGTAATTGTTCAACACTAATATAGAGTGGCAGCACGCCACTCTGAAAGATTAATTAACTTTCTTCAAGAAACAACTTTTAAGAACAATCTTGGTTTTATTGACGCGTCCTTCAATATGCTCTGGGTTATCAGTTAAATGGATATTTTTAACAACAGTACCGCGCTTTGCCGTAAATCCGGCACCTTTAACTTCGAGATCTTTGATGACCGTTACTGAATCTCCTGAATTCAAAGGAACGCCATTGCAGTCCACAGTATTTGACTTCGACTTAGATCCATCATTCTCGGCCCATTCGACAATGTCTTCATCAAGATATAACTGATCTTTTAGGTCTTGCGCCCAGGCTTCCGTCGAAAGTTCGCCAAGTATGCGCCAAACCAGGACTTGTACTGCTGGGACTTCACTCCAAGCAGTTTCATTTAAGCAATGCCAATGATTAACATTTATTATTTCTGAATCTAAAACTTGTTCCCGACAAGGCTCACAAATCATCACACACTTTTCAAATTCCGGTTCATTGACCGGCGGAACTTCAAAAATTGTCAGACTGGTGCTTTCCCCGCAAAGTTCGCACTTTGATTTACAACGCTTAGCTAAATCCTTACCAAAGGAATTCAACTGACTCATACGAGCTTGATGCTCTTCACGACCTTTTGCCATAATCACTCTCTAAAATTTTTAATCAAAAAATACCCGACAACGGCAATTATCAAAAGCGAACTTCTTTAAGGTTTACAGAAAATCATTAGAGAGCGGCCTTTGCTCAGAATTTTCATCATTATAGCGACTATCTTTTTGGCTGGCTGTAACAGTCACCACGAACATGCGACCTATAACCACTCGCACAATTATACCTATGTTGATCAATTAACTGATTTCGAACGCAAAGACCTCAATAGTGTCTTTGTTATGACCAATGGCCGTCTGCAAAATAAGGTTTCAATAACTGACAAAGATGGTTATCGCTCTATAATGGCAAAAAACGTTGCTAAACACAGCACTGGGAATGGTGCTCGTGGACGCAATCCAAAGAGCAGGATAAAAACTATCGGATCACACTCTCACCAAAATTTGCGGAGGCTCCGACAAAATCATTTCCGAATGCATTTGGAGTTGCTCTAAATGGTGTATTGTTTGAACCTTCTACTGCAGAGTTCTGGCGCGGAGATAGGAATTGGAATCAAGAGGCCATAAACGGTCGTGACCAAAGATTGCTTGGTTTGGATGACAACTATGCCAGAAGTGTTCGGCATCTTTTCTCAGGCATCGATCCCATACCCCCAACTAAGAACAATTCAGACATCTAAAAAAAGATCAATCTTTTTTCAACCAGGCTGGCGAGTGGTCAGATTTCGAAATTTTGCTATTCAGCCAATTAATGTACCGCTCAGCATCCTGTTATCAATTCCATGCGTGGTCTCTGCGCCGCCAGTCGGCACGAAAAAGTCAAAAAATATGCAATAACGAGACATTTGAGCCTGGGCAGTTTCTCAGAGGCTCAACATATCTTCGACGCTGGTGCCTTACAGGAGCAGGTCCGTAAATTGGCCGCCAGAATCGCCCCGGATAAACTGAAAAAGAAGGATATACTTCCTGCGGTCAAAGATCTTGTCGCAGTTGATGGCTCATTGTTTCAAACACTTTCAAGAGTGTTCCGGGC
>JAKVBD010000143.1 GCA_022446985.1 Lentisphaerales bacterium | reverse complement strand
CAACCCTAAGGCTCGAGTAAAACTTGACAGACGCTTTGTAAAGTCCATGAAAAACAACCCGGTTTCTATGATGCCACCCGGACTCTTAAGTACCCTTACAAAAGAAGATATTTATGATCTTCTCGCCTACCTGTTAAAAAGTAAATAACGCTCTCCCACACAAAACATACACAAAAAATTCCCTGAGTTTTCGGCTCAGGGAATTTTTAAGTTAAATTGATCTCTATTTCAAACTTCAAAAGTTATGACTATCTTAACTGGATACTTTTAGAAACAAACCCAACTTCTAACTCTTCTATTCTTCGTGGTTAGTAGATTTTAGTAAACCACGAAGCTCGGGAAGGAAACGAAGAGTGTGAGAAAATATATAGCATGTCAAAACACTAGTACACAACTTGGAGTAAATCAGATTTTTTTTTAATTCCTCCCCCATCTTCCAATTCTTCTTTTCTTCGTGGTTAGTAGAATTTGGTTAATTACGACGTTCGGGAAGGAAACGAATATTTTTAAACAATTTTTAGTAAATCATTATTTTTCTAACTTCAAAACGCGGTCATTTCCTGAATCGACAACATAGATAGAACCATCCTTGTGAATAGTGACTCCATGAGGTCTTTTGATATCCCAACCTTTCATATTTGACTCTTTACCAATTACTGACGTTAACTGTTTCGTTTGTGGATCATAAAGACAGATGCGGTCATTTTGATCATCAGCAATCCAAACTTTATCATCTTTATCAACCGCCAAGTATTTCGGCCCAAAGAGCTGTGCTTTAACTCCTTCTCCTAAAGCGCGGCCTTTCTTGCCTTTTTTATTCACCAGAGTGTAAATTTTGCCATCCGGTCTGACAACACGAAGTGCATGACCGGCACGGTCTGCTATGTAGAGATTTTCTTTCGAATCTACTGCAACTGCGCGCGGATTCATCAGAGGACTATTTAAAGCATCTGCACCGTCTTGGGGAATACCCTTTTTGCCATTGCCGGCCACGGTATTGACAATTCCAGTCTTAAAATCGATAACGCGAACCCGATTGTTTTTTAAGTCAGCAATAAAGATTTTACTCTTATCCTTATTCCAGGCTGCGCAATAAAGTTGATTCCAGGCAGATTCAGCTGCAGGACCGCCATCACCAGAAAAGCCTTCTTTACCACCGGCATATGTTGAAATATTACCAGTTTTAGGATCATACTTTCTCAAACGGTTATTAAAGGTATCTGTTACATAAACATTATCTTCCTGATCAATAATGGCGTTGTGCAAGCCATTAAACTTGGCATTCTTTATTGGTCCATTTTCAACGGCAAAGTCGCGACTGCCATCGCCTCCAAGTTTGGTAAACTCACCTTTATAGTTCAGGACACCAACACAACTTCCGTCATACTCAACGACGTACATATTTCCCTTAGAGTCAAACTCGACTCCGAAGGGGTAATCCATGTTGGCTTTATATTTTGCTTGAGATTCTTTACCTAGAAATACAGAGACTTTATACTCTGCCAGGCAGGAAAGACTGACAAGCAGGCTGATTAAAATAATTTTCATTGCTGTACCTTTTTTATTAAAAAAAAACCGCAAACCCTAAGATTCGCGGTCCATTTCATTTCTTCAATAGAAGAAATGAAACGCTTTTGTGTTTATGGTGAGATTTGTTTTTATGCGAAAACCTTCTGCTTAACATGACCTTCATTTTGGTCGACCCGTTCCGGCCTCCCTTTGTACATATAAATTAAATTGGTGTGGTCGACTCCGAGGGCTGACATGATGGTCGCGTGTAAATCGTGAACATGCATTTTATCTTCTATAGCATAGAGGCCAAATTCATCAGTCTTACCGATAGTCTGACCGCCTTTGGTGCCCCCGCCAGCCATCCACATGGTAAACCCGGTTGGATTATGGTCACGACCACTGCCTTTTTCACTCATTGGCGTACGACCAAATTCTCCACCCCAGACAACCAAGGTGTCATCGAGAAGTCCTCGCTGCTTTAAGTCAGTCAGTAACGCCGCTACAGGTTGATCTGTTTCCTTAAAACGTGCTGAGTGATTTTTCTCCATATCAGTATGAGCATCCCATTTACTACCGGCGCCGCTGTAAAGTTGAATAAAGCGTACGCCGCGTTCAACCAAACGACGCGCCATAAGACACATGCCGCCAAAGCTGTTGGTATCTTTTTGACCTATGCCATACATCTCTTTTATGTATTCCGGCTCCTTGCTTAAATCGACTGCTTCGGGAGCCTCGGCCTGCATATTATAAGCCATTTCATAATTTCGAATCCTGGCTTCCAACTCAGAATTGTGAGCATACTCGCCAGCATATTTTTGATTCATTTGCTTTAACAAGTCGAGCTTACTTCTCTGTACTCGATCTGTGACAGATAAGTGAGGATTCAAATTTGGAATAGGATTGGCGCTGTTATTTATGGTGACGCCTTGATAAACTGCAGGCATAAATCCAGGGCCCCAGTTTCTTGGGCCATTGACGACGCGGCCTTTGTTGTCTTTCATGACCAAAAATGAAGGCAGGTTCTCATTTTCGGATCCAAGGCCATAAGACACCCATGAACCCAGAGAAGGTCTGCCGGCAAGTGGAGTCCCGGTATTCATCTGACAGACTCCTCCTGCGTGATTAATGCCATTTGTATACATACTGCGAATAACACAGAGGTCGTCGGCATGCTGCTGTAAATGCGGCATCCAGTCAGACATCCATAAACCACTCTTGCCACACTGCTTAAACTTTCTTTTAGAGCCGAGAATCGGAGACTTGGATTCCCCCATGGCGGTAATAACCCCCTTGCGAACACTTTCCGGAACAGGCTTACCGGCCATTTTATTCAGCAGAGGTTTCGGGTCAAATGTATCGATGTGACTTGGGCCGCCTTCCATGAAAAGGAAGATAACACTCTTGGCTCGTGCCGGGTGGTCTGTTCTTTTAGCAGCCAGTGGATTAATATTCTCATTGGCTAACAATGATGCAAAAGGCAATGCTCCGAAACCCATTCCTGCCTTAGCTAAAAAATCTCTTCTTGAAGTTATCATAGTCATTACCTCACGTATAAAAATTCACTGGAATTGAAAACAACCTGGCAAAGATCTGCCACGGCTTTTTTGAAGGCCTGATCGCGGCTGACAATTTCATGTTTCAACAGCTGTAAATGGTAGCCATTTTTTGAAGCATCTATCAGTAGCTCTTTCTCTGAAGCAAAGTGCCAATGGGCTAAAGTTGAAGAATTTGACGTCGGCGATGAGTTAACCATAAAATCTTTCGGCTCCAATGCTTTTCGAGTCAGTTTCAGTTCACCGATCATTGCATCCAGACTTTTTTCTTTCTGATCGCTGAACAAAACAACACTTCCGTGAGATCCACTATTTTTCATGACTTTCTTTGTTACAGTTTGAAAGTCATTCATGGGACTGTTTTTCGAAGAGTAATCTTTCACAAAAAATTTAACTGTGGTTTCTTCGCCATTTGTGTCTGCTATAACACCGATGTAATACGACTTGTTTAAATGAAGCTGTAAGTCTGAAATCAGATAGTCGCTTTTCTTGCTGTCCCACAGCTTAAGAACGAGGGTTCCCGGTAGGTATTTACTTTGTGTACCGGCAATCCCCAATGCCCAGGAGATACTGTCGCCCTTGCCGTTTTGGGAAGCAATCATGCGCATTTTATTTTTTTCTTTGTGGTAGGCATTTAACTGAACCTTGGCTTCTATGGTAAAATCTCCATCGGTCAGCATCTGAACATCTTCTGCGAGGAAGTGAATAAAGTCGTTTTGGCCATTACTGCTGATGGCATTCAAACCATTTTTCATCTTTGCAAAATGAGTAGTTTTTTTCTGTAAGCCAGAATCACGATTCTGGTGAAACTGCTGTTGATTGTCGATGAACTCTTTAGACATGCTAAGTTCATTTTGGCTGGGATACCTTCCGTAAGCCCGGCTATAAAGGCTTTTGACAATCTCATCTTTGCTGGATTTTTTATTGCGAATCAAGCGACTGGCCAGAGCTTCAGAGCGTTTCATCACCCAGGGGCCATTCATCATCAATAAAGATTGAACCGGAGTTGTGGTGACATTTCTAACAGCATTACTGGCAAAAGAATCGGCCCAGTCAAAAGCATTAAGGAACTCATCTTTTTCATTTCTAACAACCTTTACATAAACAGAACGGTATGGCTCTTTACCAGCCAAAGATGATCCGCCCTTTTCCCGCTGCTTCAATTCACCACTGACTGCTAACATAGAATCCCGCAAAGATTCGGCTTCCAATCGCTTGTCACTCATTCTCCAAAGCTGGTGATTGTTTGGATCTTCGTTCATGTATTCAGCCATATTCTTATGTTGTGATGACTGTCTATAGGCCTTCGACATCATGATTAATTTATGCATCGGCTTAAAGCGCCATTCATATTGCTTGAATTGTTCAACCAGCCAGTCCAGTAGTTCCGGGTGAGTAGGCTTTTCTCCCAATTTCCCAAAGTCATTCGGATTCGCAGCGATGCCACGGCCAAAGTGATACTGCCAGATACGATTGACGATCACCCTGGTTGTCAGAGGATTATTCGGATTTGTAATCCATTTCGCTAAAGCCGTTCTACGGCCAGTTGATTCAGGGGCTTTAGTTGGCACTGTCACTTTGGCATTGACATCTGCTCCCTTTGGGTAAAGAACCGTCATAAAGCCAGGCAGGATATTCTTGTCGCTTCCAGGAATTTTATTTGCAGGAGCAGTAGGCCCCGCATCTGATGCCGTCATGCCTTTTGAGAGTGTTGGCTTTTGGGTTAATTTAGCTTTTAACTCAGCCAGCTTATCTTTTATTTTCTTCTTTGAACTAGACCTATCCCATTCATGATAGCCTTGTCTCATTACCAAATAAGCAATTTGTTTCTCGTAAGTGTCTCGTTCATTTTCAGGTTTTGCCATGATGTCCTGAACTTCATCCGGGAACATGATTATGGCTTTCTTATAGGCTTTTTCCCGATGTGGGGCCTCAAGCTCGGCAATGGCATCAAGAGTTTCTCTATTTTCTTCTTTCCACTGCTTTAACAGCTTTAGTTTTTTAGACGTCTCCAAATGGATGTCATCGCGCCATATAATGGGTGCAAAAAAGGCTTTTAGAGCATAATAATCTTTACGTAAAATAGGATCGAATTTATGATCGTGGCATTTGGCACATTGTAGGCCAGAACCGAGAAAGACATCTGCCGTAACATCGGTTATATCCTGCAGGATTGTCTCCCAGTGGGTCTCAGCATCGCGCTGATTCCATTCATAAATCGGTAAACGAAAGTAGCCTGTTGCCGTTAATGCTTCGGGATCTTCCGGAGCAATCTCGTCTCCGGCTAATTGCTCCATAACAAATTGCTGATAGGATTTATCTTGGTTAAAAGAACGAATGACATAATCGCGATATTTGTAAGCCGTCGGCCTGTAAAAGTCTCCTCTATAGCCATCTGATTCTGCATAACGCACCAGAGCGAGCCAGTGACGCCCCCAACGCTCTCCATAACGAGGACTGCTTAATAATTGATCAATGATTTTTTCATAGGCTTGAGGATCATTGCTTTGAACGAAAGCTTCTACTTCCTGCGCTGTCGGAGGTAAACCTATGAGGTCTATATAGGCCCGACGAATAAGTGAACGTTTATCCGCTTCAACAGCTGGACTGAAATTGTGTTTTTTAAGACCTCTTAAAATAAATTGATCAATCGGATGCTTAGACCAATTATTTCCTTCGACATGAGGAACCTCGGGTATTTCTAATGGTTTATAGGCCCAGTATTGACGATCATCATCAGTGATAATAACCTTTTGAGCTGTCAAAAAATATGGAAAAATAAGAAGCAATAAAATACATTTTTTCATTAACACACCGTCTTTGTTTCCTCCTTAAGTCTTTAAATTACTTTTTTGGACAGTGTGTTTACAATTTTTTTAAATTAATTTCTTGGACTTACATGTGCCTTTATTCATATAATTTCCTGGGAACGCGGGCTGCCAGCCTGCAAAAAGCAATAAGGGCGAGAAATGGGACAAGAATTCAAAAACAACCTTTGGCGAAACCGAGGTTACTTACCTCACTATGATGCGACTTTAAAATACCAAATGATCACATATCGCTTAGCTGATTCATTACCCAAAGAAGTGATGAAAAAGATAAACTATAGTTCATTAGGTAGCTCAGGAGCGCCGCTCTCCGATGCGGCAATAAACACAGCTTTGGAAAGAAGGCAATATATCGAAAATATTTAGATAATGGTTATGGAAGTTGTCTTTTATCTGAACCAGTGCTAGCTCAAAAAGTTATTGAGTCCTGGCAATTTTTCAATAAACAAAAATATGACCTAATAGCTTATGTAGTCATGCCAAATCACGTACACTTATTAATCTAGGTTTATGAAAATCAGGCATTAGGAAATTTAGTAAGATCCTGGAAGCTTTTCACGACAAACTTCGTACTTAACCATTCTGAATTGAGAGAAAATTTTTTGAGATCTTATACATGTGCCGCATCGGAGAGTGGCGCTCCCAGATTTTCAATTTGGCAACGGGAATATTGGGATAGATTCATTCGCGACGAAAGACATTTCCAACAAGTAATCACATACATTCACAATAATCCAGTGAAAGCTGGGCTGGTGGCTAAACCTGAAGCTTGGAATTGGTCTTCATTCTCTGACTAAGCTCTACTCCTCCACCTCAAAGACGAGTGTAGGCGGAAGGTTGACCGGGTGCTCTTTACTGGCAAAGCCATGGACATAACCATCTTTATGATGTTCCCCGGATTTACGAATGATAATAAAAGTTACGAGGTCATTAGTGTCTGCCTTTATAAAGTCATGAAGGTCCGCACCATTGATCATTACTGTTTTTCTTTGCACGCTGCGGTTGAAGGAAAAATCACCCACTTTTACGACTTTCCTGGAATCAAGCTTATCTGCTTGATCTACATTTGCCGGAGCATTTTTCCAGCTAAGTGAACTTTCAGTCCAGTTATCCAGACTTTCATCAGTCAGACCGTACACCTCAAAAGTTGCTGTCTCTGGTAAATAGTAAGTCTTGCCATAGCCAGTTGGAATAAAATTCAGTTTTAGCTTTACATCCTTAACAAAATTTGCCTTCAACCCTGCAATATCAAATTTTATGTAAGACTTGCGTTTTAATTCGTTCAAAGCATTCTTTACTGTTAGTAGAGATACATGTTTATTTTTTATTTTTTTGCTAAAATCAATTGCCTGATCCATACCGCGACCTACAGCCGTTGAGATGCGCAGTCTTTTTTCTGTTTTCTTCTTATTATCAGTCCCAAGATTGAGTTCTTGCTGAATTTCTATACTGCGCAGTTTATCATCACTGACCATGGCAGAATTACCCGCAAAAAAGCGTTTACTTTCGTTTTCACCATTTGCTTTAACTTCTACTTCACCATCGATAACTTCAACTAATGATTTTTCTGACTTCTTGTTATAACTGACAACAAACTTAGTGCCATGATCTATGGCTTTAGCCTTGGGAGTATCGATGGTGAACCCCTGAGCGCCGTCTGGTACCTCTGCCAGAACAGTCCCATGCTTTATCAGGCAGTTCATAGAGTCAATCAACTCTACTTCAGCCGGAGCTTCAATAATCATTTCAACACCTGACTCAAACTTTACTGTAGCCAGGCCCTCGACAAGATTAAAGTTACCTGAGGTCAACTTCGAGCCTGCTGATGTAGGTAATGAACTATTAGCCCAGATACACTCTTCGGTTTTTACTAAAGTAGCGATTGTTTTAACTTGTGGATCTGAGCTCTTTGGGAAAATAAAAGTAATAAGTAACAAAGCAGCTACGGCAAAAAGTGCTGCTTTGTAATAAATAACAGAGTTATCTTTAAGCGGTTCGTCAACTGACTCAATTCCCTGTTCAAAAAGCATCGCATCAAAGCTCGTAATATCCATATATATGCTACGAGCCTCTTCGTCGTTAAGGATGAGTTGCTCTAGGGCTTTCGCTTCATCATCACTCAAACGATCATCTTTCTGCTTTTCGATCCACAGGTATAATTGCTCTTCTTCTTTTTCGGTCATGCTCCGGCTCCTGATTTCAGCAGGCATTTCTTTAAATTTAAGCGAATTCGACTGAGTGTTTTATAACATGCGGCGACTGTCCGGCCAATGCTTTCGGCCATTTTTTCTATGGGCTCACCTTCGTGATAGCGCAACATGATCATGGTTTTATGATCCGGCTGCAGGTGCCCTATGCACTTCTGTAACTGCTTAAACTGTTTTTCTCTGCGCTCTTCACCCATTTCGAACTATTCTCCAAGAACTTCATAAAAAGCATCGCTGAACACATAACGGTCAGATTCTTTCTTCTTGGCTTTTCGATAGGTGAGAATGCGATAAAAAATCACTTTGCGGGCCCAGGCATTGAAATTACTGCCTTCTTCAAATTTGGAAAATTCACGCCACATGACCAATTTACTTTCCTGTAGAATATCTTCGGCATCCGCTATTCTTGGAACCAAGGCCATAACATAACGCGCAAGCTTTCTTTCGTGCTCTGCTAGCAAGCGTATAAAAAGCTCATTGCGCTGGTCATCTGAGTTAAATTTTAAGTCTTCCATACTCCTCAAAGTCCAAAATATAGAATTTTGGACACTCATTTATAAATAAATTTAAAAATCTTTTACAAGTTTACTAAATGAAAGACCTTTATGCATTCATAAAGGTTCTAAGACCAAGCGAGTTTTATTTGTTTTGAAATACTCTAACCGGCTTATCGAGAGGATTTTGGTCTGTTCCGACATCGCGCGGTTCACAGAACCAGACAAGCTTTCCTTCGAGGGTCAGTTCATCAGGACAGTTTTTAGCATCCGGATGAGTTTCCATAAAACGCTCAAACATCTTACTTTGAAGGAGTTTTAGTGTAGAGAGATTCTCTGAATTCCTTGAAACATCGCGGTGTTCATTTGGGTCATTTTTAAAATCGTAAAGTCTATGAGTTAAGCCAGCTAGCCCAAAACCGGTTTTGTAATTAATTCCCAGATCACGGCTGCCTGTTGTAAATACATATTTCCAACGCTTTGTTGTAACCATAGCAAGGTTATCTTCCAGGTATTCAGCAAAAGCATATTCTTTGTGAGTGTCCTTCTTACCTTCAACAACCGCTTTAAAACTGCGCCCCTGAGCTTCTGGCATAATGCCCTGCCCGATCAAATCTGTGATAGTTGGAGCGACGTCGATATATTCGATCAAGCTTTCGACTTTCTCCCCTGCTCTTTTGCCGTTCTTGATGATCATTGGTTGATGAACTGCTTCTTGCCACATGGTGTGCTTTTCAAAACGCTTATGCTCGTTCAATAAGTAACCATTATCACTGAGATAAAGAACCAGTGTATCCTTTTCGAGACCTTTTTCTTTAAGAGCTTTGAGTACAACACCGATGTTCTTATCCAGATACTCAGTCGAGCTATAATAAGAAGCTATAATCCCTTTGCGCTCAGCATCGGTTAATTCTCTATATTTTTCTGGTACCCATCGGTCATCCTCACTGCTCACAGGCGGCAATACCATATCTTCTGCTTTGTATTTGCCGGCATATTCCGTTGGGAAATAAAAAGGATGATGCGGTTCATAAAATGCCAGCCACAGGAAAAATGGCTTTTGCTTATTTCCTTTCATAAAGCTCACTGCTTGATTCGCCAAAAAAGTCCCTTTACTATCAGCATCCCGCACTGGATGTGGTAACACTCTGGCATTCATCCATTCCGCTTGAGTCCCAGCTTCTTTTGCTTTGACTTTGTCGTAAAACTCCATTCCTTTAGGTAAAGCTAAGGACTTCTTACTTTTCAAAAACTTGCGATAGTCCTTAGTGTCAATAATCGTTTTGAAACCGTGTTTAGGAAGGCCGTTTTTATAGAGGCTTCCCCAGTTCCAATTATTGAAATGAGATTTGCCAATGAGAGCCGTTTCGTAACCTCGATCCGAGAGGTACTCGGCAATTGTTTCATTATCTGAATCACGGAAAGGCGTAAACAAAAGATTGACGCCAGTAGCATGCGGATACTTACCCGTCAGCATTGATTGACGAGAGGCACTGCAGATTGGCGAGTTACAGTAAGTTTGAGTGAAAGTAATTCCTTCTTTAGACAACTGATCCAGATTGGGTGTTCTAACTCGCTGATTACCATAAGCTCCAGTCACTTTTAAAGCGTGATCATCGGCAACAATCACCAATACATTCTTAGAAGTCTGTGCTTGAACATATAAAGAAACAAGACAAAGAAAAATTAGTAATAATCTATAATTCATTAAAGGGTTCTCCGCGGGCTATTTAAAGTATAAATAGACGTAGGTTGGATAATCCCACGACTATTGAGCTGGATGCTGAAGCTCCCAACCCAGCAGAGAGTTACCAAAAAATGATTGATGACAAAAAGACCGACAAGTTCATCTGCCGAACATGTTGGTTTAGCGACCAAATTTTCATCTTTACACCTGGCTGCCTGATTCAACAAACCCTCTTGAGGAAATAATTAATGACAGAAGAGTTCCTTCTTATTTCATCGAACGGGCAATGTGCTACAAATTAGCGATGAATTCTTATCCGGTTTCCGAGCGTTATATCTTACTTCTTCTGGCTCGAATCAATAATGTCATGCCAAAAACGATCACCTATGACAGGCTCACAAAAAAACTTACTGTGAAAGCAGCTCAGTTTTATACTCTCATTGTTCCAGACTCATCGGGTTTGGTTCTCAGCCGATTTATAGATTTAGATACTGTTGAACTTGAAGGAACCAAAATAAAGGCTACTCAAGATTTAATCGGGCTTCCTTCGGACATAAAGGTTATTATCAAAAATTGATAGAAAATTACTGAAGTTTGACAGTTCATTATCGAGCTTAAAAAACTAGTAGGCGCCACCTTATTCAGGCAGAAAAAGTGACCCAA
>JAKVBD010000142.1 GCA_022446985.1 Lentisphaerales bacterium | reverse complement strand
AAAAAAAGCTGAACAAAGACGATTCATAAAAATTATGACTATTGACTAAAACTTAGATTACTTGCCGAACACTTTTGCTCTCGGTATTAATAGCTGAGAGTTTTTAGTTTAAGCCATCCAAGTGTCGTTTTAGACCGTTCTCGTATCCTAAAGCACTTTATTAGATAAGTTCATTGCTCTGTAAACTACAGAAAAGCGAAACTACACAATAGTTGATGGCTCATCATACATAAGGAGATATTCTAGTTCTCCAAAGTTTATTATATCACTTGGCCTGGCTTTGGCTTTAGATGTAAGGTTACCATTTATAAAAGTACCATTGGTGCTATTATTGTCAGAAATCAGTATAAATTTATTTCTACACATGACTTGTGCATGCAGTCTACTTAGTTGAGCGGAGTTTATAGTAACATCACACTTATCCGACCTGCCGAATGTTAAGCGGGAGTTGGCAGCAAGGGGAATTGAATATTTCTCTTTTGTATTGAGCGGCACTAAACAGAGATCTGAGACTTTGTTATGATTTTGGAAAATTATTGAGCACTGTTCATTAAGATCACCATGGATAAGTAACTTAATAGATTTCCCATGTAAGGTGAAGTAGCATTCTTTCTGTATTTGAATTTTATCGCGTATGAACATTTGAGCAAGAATGAGCTCACAAGAAGAGTTTAACCTTTCAAGATAGACTCCACTAGGACTGAAATAAAGAGCCGCGGCAAATTCAGGCCATTCTTCATTTTGAATATCACAAGCACGGTGACTACCCATGATTAAGCAGCCCTGACTTACAAAAATTGGCGATTTATCCTGAAGGCGAACTCCGACACTTCCCTCAGGGATATCATGAGTAAGCACCAGTTTTTTAAGCTTATCTTTAGTTCCAGTGTAGATAAGCCTGGAATTGCCAACCTTAAATTCAGCGCGTTCATTTTCTTCAATAATAATTTGATTGCAAAGAGCACCATTATACTTCAGTAGGTTCCTGTTGCCACTTTCTATGAAATACATGTATGAACCAAACTTTTGTCCAATAACCTGGACATCATCTATTGATTGATCATTTAATTGAATTGAGCATGAAGCATCTTTACCAATAGTTATCTTTTTATCTTTAGGGAATTCCTGACTACAAGTTCCCTTTGAGTTAAAAATAAAAAACTCTGGAGTATTTAAACCTAACTTTGCTATATCATAAATTGTGGCATTCAAAACATACCTCTACATCTTAAATTTCATTAAGTATGGCTGCAGAAGCCATAAGATTAAGTCCTTAAATCTGTTATTTACGGGGTAACTTGTATGCAGGATTAGGTTTGGGGATAAGAGTTCCGGTTTCTTTAAGCCAGGAGTTGAGTTTCTTTTTCAGCTCAGCTGTTTTCTCTGGAAATTGTGCCGAAATATCGTCTGCTTCACCAATATCATTTTTAACATTGTAGAGAATATATTTATCGCTACGATCTGCGTTACCGCCATACATACGAATCAGTTTATAGTCTCCAAGGCGAATAAAAGACGCGCCCGACATGCCTTTCTCTGTAGTTAGATTGCGTGGAAAGTGGCAAAAAAGAGGACGTTCTTGTAATGATTCATTTTGAAAGAGAGGAGCGAGGTCGAGACCATCAAGAATTTGCTCAGTTTTTGGCTTTGCTTTAACGGCGGACAGAATTGTCGGGTATAAGTCAATAAGGTGAACTGGAGTATTACTTTTTTGATTTGCAGGTACGTTTCCAGGCCATCTAATTGTCATAGGTATACGGACCCCACCTTCAAACCACGAGCATTTACCGCCACGTAAAGGATAATTAGAAGTCACAGGCATTTTATACTTATGACCTTTCTTCTTGCCCATTTCCCAGTGAACGCCACCATTGTCAGAAGCAAAAACAACCAGTGTGTTGTCGGTTAGCTTTAATTCATCAAGTTTATTTAAGATAACTTCCAGTTCGTTATCCATGCTGTGAAGCATTGCCGCCATAACTGGATTTGTCTGTTTATTCTCTTCTGGCATCTTTTTGAGTTTTTCTTCATAGTATTTGACGAGACTGTCTTTACCCATGTATGGACCATGAACATTAAAACAGGCGTAGTACATGAAGAAGGGTTTACTTTGGTCACGTTTTTCCAATAATTCACAAGCTTCTCGAGACATGCGCTCGCCGAGGTATTCACCTTTCTCGCCATCTTCTAATTCAGGTACTCTATAGGGGGAGAAATAACTACCCGGACCAGAACCGCCAACACCAATCCACTTATCAAATCCGTGTTCTTGAGGTCCATTTTTGGTACTTTTGTGAGCTCTAAGGTGCCACTTCCCAAGGTGCCATGTTTGGAAGCCTTCATCTTTCAGTGCTTCCGCTATAGTATGGACTTCAGCAGGTAAGTGATTACGAGAACCTGGCCAAACCATTTTCTTATTGCTTTTGTTTGTCTCAGGCAGTTTTGGAGTATCTGCACTTCCACCAGTAATCGCTCGACTTAAATTCAAACGTGCTCCAGGATACATTCCACTTAGCAGGGCTGCACGTGAAGGTGAACAAAGTGGTTGAGCGTAAGCTTGACTAAAAGCCATACCTTCTTTAGCCAGGCGAAGTTGAGCAGGGGATTCATAAAAGGTACTGCCATTGACTTGAGTGTCGCTCCAGCCCATATCATCTACAAAAAAGATAAGAACGTTCGACTTCTCTGAACTGAGAGCAGCACCAAGGAAAATGAAGTAGCTTACGAAAAGGGTAAATAAATTCTTTGTCATACTCATACCTGAATTTTTGTTTTCATACGAGTACGTTAAAATTTCCTATTCAGTCACAGACTTGTTTAAAAAATATACTTACTGAGTTCAGGGTTGTTTGGGAACAGCTTTAAATATCCTTAAATTTTTATATTCAACAGTTTTCTCGGCTATTAGCATGAACTTCTTTTTGTACGCTTTCTTAAAGTCTTCATGCTTGATAGTATATTCTTTGTCATTAAGGTATGCGATGACTGTGTCGTCGACCATTTCAAGGGTCAGTTGAAACCATTTTTCAGCAGGAGTTTTGTTGAACTTTTCTTTTTTGACCGCTCTGCTTTTATCTCTTTGAATTCTAAATAGTTTACCACTAATTGTAGCTCGGCCTAAATGACCTTTTAGTGACGTAATACTCTTTCCAGGATGAAACATGATTCCAGCTTGTGCTTCGTGTGTTTTAATGAGCATCTCTAGTTCTATAATGACATTCCCTTCAATTTCAGGAATGTAGGATAGGTGTACGGCATGATTATGTCCTTCCGGTTCCTGTCCGACTAAGCGGCCATCGCTTATTTGCCATTTACCTTTGCTTGACTTCCAGAAAGAACTAAACTCTTCAGTAAAAGCTTCTTCATAGATTAACTCACCACGCTCAGATAATACTGGTTCCGCAGCTCCAAGGAACAGGCTGCTAAATAGTAGCAAGGTTAAGATTTTCATGCAAATAGCTCCTTCACTGGACGGCCTTTATGAGCCACTTTAAATGGTCTTTCTTGTGCCGTAATTTCTTCGTTGTAATCAAGTCCCATAGCTGTGGCGATAGTTGCATTCAGATCATCTGGACTCATTTTATTGGCAATGACTTTTGAGCATTTAGCATCTGTCTTACCATGAACATAGCCTCTCTTGATCGGTCCACCGGCCAGTAGACAGGAGAAGGCGGTTGGGTAATGGATACGGCCATTGCGAACATCAAGTTTAGGTGAACGACCAAATTCTGTTACGACACAAACTAAAGTACTATCCAACATACCTCTTTCAGATAAATCCGACATAAGGGCGGATAAACCTTCATCCAGTATGTTAGCAGATTGTGGCATGTACTCGTTATCATATAAATCGTAGTGGTGGTCCCACCCCATATTTTCAATATCGATAAAGCGCACTTTTTCCTCAGCCAGAAGGCGGGCTAGTAAGCAAGCCTGACCAAACTGTGATTTGCCGTATTTCTCTTTGCTTTTTATGTTTTCTTTGCTAAGATCGAAAACTTCCAGGTCTTTGCTTTTCATGAGATCTACAGCACCTTCATAAGAAGCAGTGTAGGCATGGATATTATCGTTATTGTAGGTCTTGGAAAACTGCGAATTCATTTTCCTAAGAAGGTCCATGTTCTGATTGAACTGCTTTGCAGATAAACCTTCTTGCTTATTGTTCTGTAGACCCAGAGCCGGATCTCCAATTGGTAGTGCGCCATATTTAGCTTCGAAGTAGCCTCTACCCATACCGCTGTTTGGGTTCACTTTAATGAACGGCGGGATATCTCCTGAAAGAGAAGGTAGAAATTTACTACTCCAGGCACCCAGATGAGGGTGCTTTATAGTTCCGCGTGTTTCATAGCTGGTTCTCATGAGGTACTGTGCCTGGGCATGAGCAGCCGTTCCTGTAGACATGGAGTTAATGACACACATTTTGTCCATGTACTTGGCCATTTTAGGGAAAAACTTACTGACTCTATAGCCATCGAGACTGGTTTTAAGAGCACCAGCGGGCTTACCATCTTCAAAGTCTGGTTTTATGTCAAAACTATCTATCTGGCTTAAGCCACCATTAAGAAAAATATAGATGACAGAGTCGACTGCCGATTTTGAGGCTTTTGTTGTGCGACCGAAAGCTTGATTGCTAAAGCCAGAGATACTGTTTACACCAAGGTATGCAGCCGCAGCTTGAGCCATAAATTTTCTTCGCGAAAGAGTATTTTGCTTTGTGAAATTCATGGTGCGACTCCTAGTGCTTAAATTTAAATTCATTTGAGTTGATAAGGATCCAGGCTAAGCTCTTTATACCGTTTTGTTTATCCTTCAGAACTTTCTGAAATAGAATCCTTTCGCTACTTGTCGGTTTGCGGGTTAAAATGGTTAAGAATGCATTGGTAATTTTATCTACGCTGGATTTACCAGAAGCTATATTTTTCATAAGTTGATGAGACGCTCTAGCGGTAATTTCACTGGCAAGCTTATTCATCATTAACAGGGCTTGAGGTGCTGAAGGCTCAAGGCTTTTGGCATCAATTAACAAACGCGATGACTGTCCTAATTCACGGAGTGGCGAGCCATTTGGTGTCGGTTGATTCATTTCTGAAGAACGGCCTTCATACTGAGGAGCTTTTCTTCTTCTTTTGGTATTCGTAGGGCCGGAATCTGATTTCGGATTTATTCTTTTGTTATATTGATCAGCTTCTCTCTTAATAGATTTCTGGTATGTCATGAAATTCATTCCTTCGGGAACATCTTTCAGTAATTCCTGAGGAGATTTATCTTTATTCATTTCAAAGAAGTATTGTTTTGGAGTTAGCTTAACGCTGTAGTTTAGTTTGGTATCAATATTTTCAGACTTCAAAGTTTCCATAGAGTCCCAGATTTGATCGGCACTTAAGCGTCTGACAATGGGGCCTTGAAAATAGTTTTTCTGTTTTTTGGCATAGTTGATATCTACTGGAAGGCTTTGACTTTGGTAGATGTAGGTAAGGTAAAGTACCTTCTCAAATCTTTTAAGGTCGAAATCAACTGCTTGCATTATTTTGATAAGCTCAGCTGTCAGTGGTTTATTGGTGCCTTCGGATTTTAGATCTATGGATAGTAGGGAACCGCCCATTAATGGAGCGCCCATGGCTTTGTCCCACAATCTATTGACGATAGTTTTGGTGAACATAGGGTTTTCTCGGTCAGTGACCCAATCGGCAAAGACTTTTCTTGAGCCGACATCGTCAAGTTTATCTGGGACAATCATACCCTTAGGGGTAATACGTACTTTATTCTTTGGAATTCTGAGTTTTGTTCCCAGTTTAACTTGAGGGCCAAAAGGGACACCGGCTTCGACATATTCATAGGGCTTGTGATCATTGTAACTGTAGTCGGATGGTAGGCGAATTAAGCCAGTTCCCATGCCATTGATACTTTTATAAGCCCACTCAGACATCTTTCTTCCGAGAATTGCTTTGTTCTTGTTATTACCTTGATCCTTTTCATATTGGGTAACTTCATTTCTAAATTTTTTAGGAACTTGGCCATAGTTCATACCATTACTGAAAGCTGCCAGTTTATAAAAGTCGAGTTGAGACCAACGGTCAAAAGGGTGGTCGTGACACTGAGCACAAACCATATCGGTTCCCAAAAATAGCGTCAATGTATTGGCTAGATTATCGAGAGGCATATTTTTGTCGCGCATGTAGTAACCGATGGCTCCGGTTCTATAATCCTCTAAGTGACCTTCAGCTTTGAGCAACTCATTCACAAATTGGTCATATGGTTTATTCTCCTTTAAGCTTTGCTTAACAAAGGAAAAATAAGATGTCGGAAAATTATTTGAGAACCTTAGGCGAAGGGCATCCCCCCAGTAATTGTAGTTGTGACTGACATAACCATTTGAGTTTTGTAGCTTATCAATGAGTTTAGATTTTTTATCTTTGTCATTCGATGCAAGGTAACTTTTAGCTTCTTTAAGTGTTGGGATTCTACCTATTATATCCAGATGGACTTTTCTTAAAAACTGTTCGTCACTTATCGGTTTAGTCTTGCCAAGTCTTTTTTTCTTGAGGAGAGAATCGATGTGATAGTTGATTCGTTTGGCCAGTTCTTGTTCTGGAAGATTTTTTTCCTGGCCCCATAATGCAGGGATAAATGTCAAAAGAAGGATGCTACACAAAAATTTTTTCATGAATCGTATTCCGCATAAGTGTTCATATACAAGCTAATGTCTACTGATACGGAAAAGTGAGAAAATAAGTCACAGAATACTGAGGAAATGTTTAATCCTTTATTGATCCTTCAAAAATACGTCCTGTAGGTGTGGTCATAAGCTGTAGACTTTGCCGTTTTAATTATTTTCTTTATTGTGTTTTTTCCTCTGCGATTCTCTGTCTTCTCTGCGGGATGAATTTAAAAGGGTCTCACGCATAGAACGCAGAGTCGAATCGCCTACTTCTAGACCTTGTATAACCGCCTTTTAGGCAGTTTTTCAAAGTCACGTTCAATGGGCTTGGATATGAAGAAGGCCCTAAAATGAAACAGGGGCGCAGCTATAAATAGTAGCGTCCCCATGAGAAGTCTTTGGAATTATGACTTGTTATTTACTTAGTATTTTTGATAGGCTCTTTTTCAAAGTCACTTGGGTTAACCCAACCAGTTTTGGGAGCCTTGCCGGATGTGAACTTTTTATAGAAATCTATAAATTCAGGTTTGAAGACTTCATAGTTATCGAAAATTTCACCTTTACCTGTCATTCGCGGGTCACCTTGTTCTATAAGTTTCTTGAAAAGCTCTTCTTTTAATTGCTTCATTTTTTGAGCATATTCCGGATTGTTAGCAAGGTTATTAACACAGTTTGGATCTTTATTTAGTTGATAAAGCTCCAGCTCAGGACGCTTGCCAAAACAAAGTTGCCAGTATTTATCGCTCTTACCCTCACGACGCATATTCAATATCTCAGTTTTAGTCGCACCACCATCACAGTTGAGGTAACCGGTTTCGGGATTGCCGGAAGGCCAACGATCTGTTTCAAAGTTTTGCAGGAAAAGCATGCCATCTTTGATGATGCCGCGAGTAGGATAGCCCCAGTTGTTTGGACGACCGACATCGTGCCTTTCTTTGCCGATGACAACATGGTCACGCCAGCTTTCAACTTGTCCAGATTTATTTGCCTTAAAGATTGGTATAAGACTTTTCCCGGAAACAGGCTGCATGCCGGATTCTTCTAAACTGACTTGGGCAGCTTCAAGAAAAGTTGGGACGAGGTCGGTAAAATTTATATAGTCGTCTATTATGTGGCCGCCATTTATTTGTCCTTTCCACATAACTGCAAAAGGAATATGATTAGAGTCTTCATAACACTGACCTTTCATCCTAGGAAATGGACGGCCATGATCTGAGGTCACTACGATAAGTGTATTTTCTAATTCTCCGCGCTTTTCTAAGGTGTCAACAATTTGACCTAGGTGTTTATCGAAGTGTTCGACTTCAAAACCATAATCCAGCATGTCATGTCGAACAGTTTCGGTATCTGGCCAGTATGCTGGAACTTGTGGAATATCTGAGAGCTTTTTGCCATTTTTCTTAACACCAGACATAAATTCAAAACCTCGGTGCGGTTCAGACGTTCCAAACCAGAAACACCAGGGCTTGGAATTGTCTATGTCATCCATAAAGTCTTTAAAGTTAGCGGAGTAGTCAGTTCTAGAGATTTTCGATGTTGGGGCGTCAGCCTTTCTTTTTGAATAATTCTTTCCGGTTATTTTACGTCCTGGAGTTGTCCCTGGACCCCAGCCTTTACCTGTGTAGCCAGTTTGATAACCATTATCGAGAAGAGCTTCAAAGTAGCCTTTGAATTTAGCCGGGAAAACAGGCATGTGATTACCGGCTTCTTCAAGTTGCCATGAATAGCGGCCTGTTAAAATGATTGCTCGAGATGGAGCACATTTTGCATTAGGTGTATATGCCCTGTTAAATAATAATCCTTCATTTGCAATGCGATCAAAAGCCGGAGTTTTTACCCATTCACATCCATAAACTCCAAAATCTAGAGCGGCATCATCGGCAATACAGAAAAGAATATTTGGTTTTTGTTCGGCTAGAAGCATAAGTGGGCTTAACAGAACAGTTAAAATGATTGTTTTGATTCGCATGAAATGATTTCCTTATAGCTCAATACTTTTTATACGTAAATTTTAATTAAAAGACTAAACGAAGAGATCTTCTTTAATTATACACTAAATAACTCACTCCTTAATATTTTTGGGAAACAGTCTCTATATGCTTTCTAGTTTACTCATTTATTCAGATACGAAAAAGTGATTGATTAAGTCACATAATCCTTTATAGAATTATTTTCTTTAATGCTTTTTATTGAGAGGGAATACGTTTGTGTATTCAGCAGGTTGATTGTAGTATGTCGATGTAATTATTGCATCGCCCATAAAAAAAAATATTTGTTTATTATAAGATTATTTATTGGGGAATTAAAAATTCTCCAAATTTTAAAATAAGTCTGTGACTAAATATTTATTTATTCCGTATACGTGTAAAAATAAATATACTGGTGGATTATTTGAATGGGTGTGAGAAATAAATTTACTTTAATTGAGTTGATGGTAGTGATCTCTGTTATCGGCGTTTTGATGACACTACTTCTTCCTTCTCTGCGAAAAGCCAGAGAGGCTTCTATGAGTTCAGTCTGTAAAAATAACCTCAAACAGATATTTATTGCTGAATCAAGCTATATCTCAAATTGGGGAGGACGAATAACTCCTGCCAATGTAGGATTTTCATCATATGATGATCTTCTCTCTTCTTATATGGGCAGGGATATGACTGAAGATCAATTACAAGAAAATAAACTATCAAAAAACAATGACGCCGATGCTGCGATAAATAATCAAATACTCCAGTGCCCAGATGATAATACAGCAAGGGAATATGAAAATAGAATACCCAGAAGTTATTCAGGTAATGGCAGACAAAGTGGTATTAAAGACTCTACAGTTCACGAGCGGGACGGAGACAGTTATGGGCCAATGAGAAATAAATGGTCTCCTTTTGCAGGTCAGTTATTAGACAGTTCGGGAACAATTTCTTTTACAGAATATCATGGTACCGATAACTATGCTGGACGCCAGCAAAAAGCAGCCATGGATAATGCCAATGAATTAATCTCTACAAATAATTCGAATCAAGCAGATGGTTATGAGTGGGCAACACCACATGGTAAGTATTTATACTATAACTTTGCATATTGGGATGGCCATGTAGTGACTAAAAATGTCAACACTACATTTAATCAAGCAGGCGGCCCATCAGGTAAAGAGTGGAGTATGGATCCAGATGATTAACGATTTCTTTCAGTATAATTAAAGATTTAAAATCTCTAATATTCCATTAAGTGATATTTTACGAGATCACTTCATTGCCTATTAAAACGATAATCAGACATGAGCATATTCAATGAAAATATTTTTAATACTTTTTATCCTGATATTTTCAGTTCAGGGTACGGATAAACCTAACATAATTTTTATTTACACTGATGATCATGGTTATGCAGATTTAGGTTGCCAGGGAATTGTTGATGATGTAAAAACCCCTTTTATTGATGAGCTCGCAAAAGGCGGTGTTCGCATGACAAGTGGTTACAGTACTGCAACTCAGTGTTGTCCCAGCCGTGCCGGTTTGATGACTGGGCGTTATCAAACACGCTTTGACTTTGAGAGTAATTTCGAATGTCCACTTCCTTTAACTGAGACGACAGTGGCAACTTATCTTTTAAATGCCGGCTATGAAACATTTCACGTTGGCAAATGGCACCTTGCAGCAAATCAACAATCTTACAAATTTGCTTTGGAGAATTCAGGGGTAGATGTCTCAAAGATGTCATCAATTGAAATTAAAAGAGCTGCTTCAAAGATTCCTAAAAAGGAATTTATGAATATAATCAAAGGTCCAAACAAAGCGTATCATCCAGACAAAAGAGGCTTTAAGATCTGGGGCAATCAATTAGGCGATCAAAAGAGATATCACTTAGACCTGAATAACGAAGAGTCTGTAAAATTTATCGATAAGAATTATGATAAACCATTCTTTATGTATGTCGCTCACAGAGCTCCACATGTTCCTCTAGCGGTTACAGAAAGGTATCTTAAGCGCTTTCCGGGTGAAATGCCTGAGAGAAGGCGTAAAGCTTTAGCTATGATTTCTTGTATGGATGATGGCGTGGGAATGATTTTAGAAGCACTTCGTAAGTACAATCTTGAAGAAAAGACTATAATCTTTTTCATGAGTGATAATGGGGCTCCATATAAAAAACATAAAGAAGATGCTCCAGGTGATGCGGTCGGCTGGGATGGTTCGTTAAATGATCCATGGACAGGCGAAAAAGGTATGTTAACCGAAGGTGGGATTCGTTTGCCTTACCTGGTTTACTGGAAAGGTAAAATTAAGCCACAGGTGTACGATCATCCAGTCATAACTCTGGATGCAACTGCGACGGCCCTAAGCCTTGCAGGAGTGAAGCCTACTAAGCCATTAGATGGTATAAACTTAATACCTTACTTAATCGGAGAAAAATCTTCAGCACCCAATAGAGATTTATTTTGGCGTTGGCGAGGGCAGAGAACCATTC
>JAKVBD010000141.1 GCA_022446985.1 Lentisphaerales bacterium | reverse complement strand
TCGGGATGATGGCGTGGTGATCAGTCACTTTTGAGGAATTGAAGTAACTGCGACTTTTCGGTAAGCTTTGTAAGTTTAGAACACCAATTTCATTTGGCTTTCTTGAACTTAACTTATCAAGAATATCGCCACAGGTCGGGTAAATGTCATCACTTAAAAACTTACTATCAGTCCTAGGGTAGGAAATTAATTTACTTTCATAGAGTTCTTGAGCGATCGAGAGAGTGCGAGTCGCTGAAAGGCCGGCTTTACGGTTCATGGTTCTTTGCAGTTCAGTCAGGTCAAAAAGCTTCGGTGGATTCTGTGATGTTTTCTTTTCCTGAATATCAGTTATTTGAAAAGGTTGTCCCCAGATTTTTTGTAAAACATTGTGAGCTTCTTGAGGTGTTTTAAACCTATCTTCTTCATGTTTGAATTTAGTATCTCGATACTTTGTCCAAAGCTCCCAATAATCTTCCGGTTTAAAATTGCGGATTTCCTGGTCGCGATTAACGATCATTGCTAAAACCGGAGTTTGCACTCTGCCGACGCTCAGGACTCCACGACCATGACTATGCTTTACGGTATAAGCTCTGGTAGCATTCAGTCCAATAACCCAGTCTGCTTCAGAGCGACAGCGAGCGGCATCTGCCAAACCATCAAAGTTCTGTAGAGGTTGAAGTTTGGCAAAACCTTGGCGAATTGCCGAATCAGTTAGACTACTGATCCACAGTCTTTTCTTCGGTTTTCGAACGACTGAACAAAGTTGCGCGATGTATCTGAAAATAAGTTCACCTTCGCGACCGGCATCAGTGGCGCAGATTATTTCAGAGGCTCCGGAGAATAGTTTTTTAATGGTATTAAATTGTTTACTGACTCCCTTCATTTTGGAAACTCGAAGTTTAAATTGTTCTGGAATGAAGGGAAGGGGAGCCATAGTCCAGGACTTTAAGGAAGCATCGTATGCATCGGGAGGCTGGAGTTCTACCAGGTGGCCAAAGGCCCAGGTTATTTGATAGCCATTTCCTTCGATATAACCGTCTTTTTTAGAGCGGGCGCCCAGAACTCTGGCGATATCTCTGGCGACAGAAGGTTTTTCGGCGAGTACGACTTTCATGGATGAATCCTTATTCTCATAACTGCATTCTAACGACGAAAGTTAAAATCTTCAATATTAGCTAATAAAAATTATATAAAATAGATTGTAGAAGTGAACCATAGATAAACACAAACGAACACAGATTAGGACTCTTACTTAGGTGAATTCGGTGATATACGTACTTATGTAATTTTCTTATCTCTTTCTTCTGCTAAACGTCAAAGTCTTTTTCATTGACTAGAACCGCCTCACAGATGTTCTACCAGGTGGCCAAAGGCCCAGGTATTTGGAAAACCGGCACATTGATCAGGTTTGACTGGGTTGACCATGCAGTGGCTATTGCTATCTAGGGTTATACAGGATTCATCCGGTTTGGAAATGAGAGTCAGACTTTCGCCACCTTCCGTAAGACCGACATACTGATCGAGAAAATCTTCGGGACCCATGTTCAAGTGCTCTGTCATGCGATCAGCTTATTTTCCGGAAATTGTTACTGGACCTGGACTGCGGCAACAATTACCACGTCGTTGACAAAGTCACTTCTTGCCTTTTGGGAGATGGCCTACTATACCCAAAATTATTTGGTTTTGAAGCTGTGAAGATATTTAGCAGAAGCTGCTGGAGTTTTAGACTTCATGAGCTTGGCCACTTTTTTGTCATAGCGAATGAATTTTGCTATGTGCTGTAGAAGAGGTAGGTGAGATGCAGGTGCAAATGAAGGGATGGCAATCATGAACAGAAGATTTACTTCTTCAATGCCTTCTTCATCACTGAACTTGAAAGTTTCACCTTCAGGCAGAAAACCAACACTTAGACCCAGGCGAGTTGCGGAAACTGTGCGGGCGTGAGGTATGGCAACGCCGCTTCCTACAACAGTTGTGATCTGTTGCTCACGGTCTTCTAAGTTTGCTAAAAATTGATCAGCATCATTGATGATTCCTGTATCAATGAGCGGTCGCATAAGTTGCTTGTAAGCATCTTCTCTACTTGCTGGGGATATATTCACCAAACAGTGTTCGGCAGGTAGTAGTCTGGTAAGATCCATTTACTTATCCTCCCCAAATTCCGCAGTAAATATGAAAACGTGACAACTTGGGCACTTTGGTTCATCTGAACCATTATTGATTCTGGAGAGATTACCAACTGGAATACTCATATGACAAGCTTTGCAGCGGCTATCGACTTCTTGAGTTATGCCCAAGCCATTCTTTTTAACTCTTTCAAAATGTCTGAGATCTCTCTCAGGAACCTGAGATTTGAGCTCATCTATCTGCTTTTGGAGCTCTTCAGTTTCCAGATCTTTGCCCGGATGGACGATGGCGCTTTCCTTCAAAACGAGTTCAAGTTCCTGAATCTTCAGTAGTGTCGAAAGTGGGCCCATATCTTGACTGTACGCTCCTTTGAGAAGTTTTAAGTGATAGTGTCATATCTATAATAAGGAAAATCCCCTTTTTAACAAGAGCAGTTTGGTAGAAAAACCGGTAATTTACTCTAATGTTTGACGACCTTGGATACAGCAGTGGAAATGAGATGAATATAGACGAGTTCAATATACCGGAAATTGCCCCGGAGTGGATAAAAAACTGGCCGCAAAAATACGAGTACGGCAAACTTTATCCCAATGGTATAAAACTGCACTACACCAGAGTAGCAAGACCTCGAGTTGGAGCTTTGCGTTTCGATGAAAATGGCGTCAGTGGTATGTTCGAAGGTCGATTCAAAGCTCAGTGGATTTTTGAAAATGGTAAATGGTCTCAGAAGTGTAACTGCTCCTATCCAAAAGACACCTGTGTCCACACCTGGTACATGACAACAGTTGTAGAGTACTGCATAAAGAAAAAAGGCTGGGTGACATCCAAGATCAAATCACAGTATGAAAAGAAAGAGGTACCAGTCAGCCGTCCTCGCCGGTCTTACCAACCGGGCATGAGTTTCTCGGCACCTGATTACAGCAAACGCCAAAGGGCAGCGATTGATTCTGGAAAGCATGAACTACAAGTGGAAGTCGATTTTAAGTTAAATCCAGGTATGGCGACGCTGCGCTTTTACGACTTTTCAAATGATCAGCGCCGCATTTTGCGAATGCAGCAATTGCTCAATCATTGTACTAAAGCCATGCAGGGTAAGCTTGAAGGCTGGTCTGAGGGAGATACTTATTTCCTCAAGTGGTTGAAAGATCAAATGAAAGAGCCGCACATTTGGCGTGACAATTTACAGGTTCTGAAAGTCCTTCCTAAAAAGTTTGAAATGTGGACTAATTCCTGGCGTGAGACTCCAAACCGCTTTCTCGACAAAGAAACTCAAAAACCAATGGCTCTCAAGGTGACTGCTGGAATTCACTTTGAGCTTGAGCCCGAAGGCGAGAAAACCAGAATCCGTTGTTTTGTTTCTACTTCTGAAAACTGCAAAGAAGAATTCCATAAAGTTTTTTCATCGATTCGCGATAAGAATAAGTGCCTTCTGAAAGGTGCGATGGTGCATCTGGATGTGCCAATTACCTGGAATACTTTGGTTGAATGTTTCAGTAAAAAGGCTCCGGCCATGCCGACTAAAATGGTTCCAGAACATTTGCCGGCATTATTAGAGAATCGTTTGGATCTCTTCGGAGGAAAGAATGTCGACCGCGAAGAAGAGGCTGCCGATATGCTTCTTAGAGTTCGATCGGATAATGGCAATCTTTATTTCGAAGCTTTGCAAAATGGTCAGGTTGTTTCAAAAGATGGCAATGCCAGCGGTGGTTTAGTATTCAATAATGGCCGCTTTAAAGTCTCAGGGATCAGTTCTCCTGTTTTGGATATTCTGAAGAAAATTCCAAAGATGCTGGAGCTCGAACCGAAACATATCTTGTCATATCCGCAAAATGAAACTCTCCTGAAGAAGCTCATTGCAATCTGGCCATCGATCATGGTTTCTAAAGCTTGTACATCTGAATTGGATAGCGTTCTCAATGATCCGGTGAAGCCTCAGGCAAGGCTGAGTTTACGAGAAGATGAACACTGGGTTAATTACTCTCTTGGCTGGGAAATTGGTGAGCACCGTTTATCGAATGAAGAGATGCAGCATGCCGTTGAAGCTAAAAGTTCTCTTTACCGAAGTCGTAGTGGTAACTGGTTGAATCTCGATCTCGATGCTGTCTCGGAAACTCTTATCGAACTGAAAATGGCAGATGTCATTAAGTCTTCAGGTCGTCGTCTAAAAATGGAAGCTAAAAACTTCCTCGCTAAAATTGATGATAAGATTTCTATTCCCGCCTCAAGTGAAGAGCTTGTTCAAAAACTCAAAGCTAAAGAAGACCCTGTCCCACCTGTTATTCCTGACAAGCTTTTTAAAATACTTAGAGACTATCAGAAAGCCGGTGTCGAGTTTCTTTACAATCGATTGGCTTACGGCGTAGGTGTGATACTCGCAGATGACATGGGACTGGGTAAGACTTTTCAGACTTTGACACTTATGACAACATTGAAAAATAATGGTCCGTCGTTGGTTGTCGCACCAGCATCTGTTGTTTATGTTTGGCAGGATGAAGCAGCCAAGTTCGTTCCGGATCGCAAAGTAAAAGTTGTCGCTGGAACGCCAAGCAAGCGTAAAGAGATTTATGAGAATGCTGCCGATTACGATGTCTTGATTGTGAATTACCATCAGGTTAGAAATGACATCGAGCATTTAAATAGTATCGACTTCTCCCTGACAGTTCTGGATGAAGCACAATTTATCAAGAACCCGGAAGCACAGATTACCCGTTCAGTCAAAATGCTTAAGTCGACGCATCGTCTGGCACTTTCAGGAACACCAGTTGAAAACAGGCTTTCTGACCTGTGGTCAATCTTCGATTTCTTGAATCCGGGTCTTCTTGGTGATCTTGAAACCTTCAATATCAATTACGAGTATGGTGGCGCCTCAAGAGCAGAATTAGCAGTTCGCGTTCGACCGCTCATTCTTCGTCGTACTAAAGAAAAAGTTGCGACAGAACTACCGCCACGTACAGAAGAGGTGGTCAAGTGTACTATGGAAGAGAAACAACAGGCGCTTTATAAAGGTTTGGTTGCTTCTCTCAAGAAGAATCTCAAAGACAGCCACTTCTCGATATTTGCAGCTCTTACGAAACTTCGCCAGCTTTGTTGTGACCCGCGCCTTTTGGAAAATGAAATTGCCGATACGGCAGGCTCCGCCAAATTGGATTGTTTTCTGGATATGGTTCAGCCGATTATTGATGAAGGGCACTCGGTACTTGTCTTCTCGCAATTTACTTCCATGCTGGATATCATTCAGGCTGAATTACAGAAGCGCAAAATCGAGCAGTTTATGATTACCGGTGCGACTCCGACAACCAAGCGTCCGGAAGTCGTCAAGCAATTCAATAAAGCAGAAGATGCCTCGGTATTCCTGCTCAGTTTAAAAGCTGCTGGAACAGGTCTGACTTTGACAAAAGCCGACTATGTTTTCATTTATGATCCATGGTGGAACCCCGCCGCCGAGAAACAGGCAATCGACCGTTCACACCGTATAGGACAGGACAAGCCGGTCTTTGTTTATAAGCTGGTGACGATGAACTCTGTGGAAGAGAAAATACTCAAACTTCAGGCTGAAAAGCAGGCGTTATTTGATGAGATCCTCGAAGATGATTCAGCTCCAGCGAAGATGAGCAAAGACGATCTTATCAGTCTACTGGATGACTTTTAATGGCACTCGACATCATATACGAAGACGAGTGGCTGGTCGCCATAAATAAACCAGTGAGCATGTTGGTTCATCCCGGTCGTGAAAAGGAACCGGATGATCAGATTGCTATGAAAGCCTTACGTAATCATTTAGGGCACTACGTATACATATTGCACCGTTTGGACCGCCCGACTTCTGGTGTTTTACTTTTTGCTAAAAATCAGAAAGCTCAGAGCAAATTGTCTATCATCTTCCAGGAAAGGCAGATCAAAAAGCGTTACTTTGCTTTAGTTCGCGGTGTAACTCCTGATAAGTTTAAAGTGGATTTACCGATAAATCGGGCTCATGATGAGATTCCACGCCCAAGTTTAACTGACTTCAAGACTCTTGAAACAACCAGAATCGAAGAACTTAATGAAAGTTTTTCTTTGCTTGATTGTAAACCGGAAACCGGTCGTATCCACCAGATCCGTAAACATCTTGAATCCGAAGGTCATGCGATCATGGGCGATTATCTTTATGGTGATATCGAAGAGAATAACGCTTTCGCTGAACAGACCGGTATAAAACGCATGATGCTTATGTCCAGATTATTAGCTTTTAAACACCCTTATACTGACGAAGATATTCGTATCGAACTTTCGTGCCCTGAAGAGTTTACGAAGGTCTTTAAATAAATAGTTTTCAGATTCTGTAATCCTGTCTGAAGCATTATTTTCACTGTATCGAATATCATCTCGATCACTTTGTTCTTCTTTTTCTTAGTCCCTTCATGGTTTTAATTATTTTTTTGTTAATCTTTTTTCAGATTCTGTAATCCTGTCTCAATTATTTTCTATCGTTTGAGAATTATCTCAGACATGCTTATTCTTGGCTTGAGCCGCATAAAAATGCTGACTTTTTTAGACTTTGATTCAAAAATATTCATACTCGTTCGTCTTACCATAACACATACATTTTAATAACTGACATACCGAAAATCTCCTTTGACCCGTTCAGAGGGGATTTTTTTAGTATGATACAGTAAGTTTAAACGGGCAATAATTAACGACTTTTAATCATGAACGACGAAAAAGAGAAGACATCCAACAATCAAATGTACGATCGAATGGTCGGGCATCTTGGTGATTTCATGTCTAAAGCCATCTCTGAAAGTGATGTCGAGCCTCCTAAATCTCTTTACCGCGAACTTGATAAGATTACCGACCGCTACACGACTGGAAAGTTGATTGCCAGTGGCGGCATGAAAGAAATCTACGAAGTTGAAGACCGCAAAACCGGTCGTCAGGTAGCTATGGCGATTGTCAAACAACTGAAAAGTAAAGAGCTTATCGAACAGTTCATTCAGGAAGCACGGATTACGGCTAAACTGGAACATCCCAATATCATGCCGGTTTACGACATAGGCATTGAGAAATCGTGTCATGCCTACTTTACTATGAAGTTTGTAACGGCTGATAACCTTGGAACGATTATTAAAAACTTGCGTAAGCGAAACAAAGAGTATCAGGAAAAGTATCCGCTGCCTCGTTTACTTGAGATTTTTTCGGATATCTGCGATGCCGTCGCTTTTTCTAATTCAAAAGGTATATTACATCTCGACTTAAAGCCGGATAATATTCAGGTAGGTGACTTTGGTGAAGTACTTGTTTGTGACTGGGGATTGTCACGTTTTAAACCTGAGTTAGTTAATCATGAAGATACTGTTGAGTACATAAATGGACAATTGACCATTCATGGTCAGGTCTTTGGCAGTCCGGGCTATATGTCTCCAGAACAAGCTTATGCCGGCCGTGAAACTTTAGATAAATATAGCGACATTTACTCTCTGGGCTGTCTGCTTTATACTTTCCTCACGCTGAAGCCGGCTTATGAAGGAGATTCAGTAGAAGACATACTTGAGAAGACAGCTAAAGGCTACTTTAGCAAACCATCCAAAGCCACAAACTCCCGTATAGTTCCCGAAGCGCTTGAAGCAGTTTGCGTTAAATCTATGGAATACGAGAAAAGTGATCGTTACTTTAGTGCTACAGAACTTCGCGATGATGTTCGTTCATTTCTCAATGGTTATGCAACCTTTGCTCAACAGGCCAGCTTTATTACTAGAGCAGTCTTGTTTTATAAAAGACAAAAAGCCCTTGTCTTGACCCTTTGTGTTGCTTTTAATTTAGCCGTTGCAACCGCTTATATATATTTCGATGCCGAGAAGGAAAAAAGTGAAGTAGTTGAAGCTTTAGATGAAGTCGTTGAGGCTTTGGATAAAAAGGAAGAGGAGAAGGAAAAGGCGGTTAAAGAGCGAGATGAGCAGACCGCTCAACACGATCAACTCTTCGACGTCTTTTCAAAATTCCGCAAACGTCTTAATATCTTTGGCAATTTGAGTATTATCAATGGCCTGAACTTTATGGCCGATCGCAATTTTTTAGCGGCCGCGGAAGCTTTAGAAGATGCGGAAGATGAAAGCTTTAATGAACATATCGCTCTATGCAAAAAGATTGGCGATAATTACAAGGAAAAAGCCTTGCCGCGACACCTGCTTTACGATTTGATTAGTCTCTTAAATCAAGATTTGTTTACCGCAGTTATCCAGAGAGTTTTGCGTAGTGAGGCACCATATTTGGACAAATTAGAGCTTATTCCGCTTACTGAAGATTTACTCAAAATAACCAATCCTGACTGCAAGGGTGTTACACTCTTGGTAGAAGAAATATTTGGCCAAAAGTATGTTTCATTAACAGGTATTAAGGATCTCTACGATATTTCACCTCTGGTGCTTATTCCGGCTCAGTACGTTGATCTTAGCCATACACAGGTTTCGGATTTAACGCCTTTATTGAAAATGCCACTTGTCTCACTGAATATTCGTCACACTAAGGTCAGCGATTTGTCCAGTTTAAGGAAATTACCCATTTCCAGTTTAGATATCAGTTATTCCCGTGTTAAAGAGTGTGAGGTTCTGGAAGACCTGCCACTTACTCAGGTAAAGGTTGCAGGCCTCAAGATAGATTACGTAAAATACTTAGCAAAGCATCAAAAATTGAAAGAGCTTTACGTATCGCTTACAGATACGGTTCCGCAAAACTTACCTTCGGGTTGTATAGTAACCAGAGAGACACAAGAAGTAGATTAATAATGGCCACTTTAAACACGCGATTAACTTTGATTCAAAGAATCAGCCAGACTCAGGATGAGGAATCCTGGGAAGAATTTGTCCATTACTACAAACGCTACCTCTATGTCGTTGTTCGAAATATGAACATTACTCATCATGATACTGAGGAAATAGTCCAGACTGTTATGCTTAAAGTCTGGGATAAGCTGAAAGATTTTCAGTATCATCCATCGAAAGGTAAATTCCGTTATTGGCTTTGTACGATTGCGCGCAATGCAGTGGTAGATTTCATTCGTAAACAACAATCTCAGCAACGCCGTCGCGATGGCCTGCAGCAGGAAAACGAAGTCGATAGTTTGAATAATGTCGAGTTACCGGCTGTGGAAGAAATAGCCGAAAAAGAATGGCAGAACTACATCGCCAATCTGGCTCTTGATAAAGTTCGCAAAACAGCCAATGAAAAACATGTAGATTGCTTTTTGCTCTTCTCTGAAGGGAAGTCGATTACCGAGATTTCCCAAACTCTAAGTCTTTCTGAAAACAGCGTTTACGTCTATAAAGCTAAGATTCAGGAAGCAATTCTAAAAGAGATGAAGCGCCTCGATTACGATATAGGCTGATAGATCTTCATTTTCGGACAGGTAAAATTTGAATTTGGTTTTATACTACTGCAAAAATTTCAAAATGAGTTCAGAAGATGAAAGACTTTCTCTATAGAGGATTTATAAAAGATTTTAATGTTCGTTTTGCTTATGCTCATACGACACAAGTTAGTAACGATATAGTCAAAACCCACGATGCCTGCCCACTGGTTTCACATATTTTGAGTCGTGCAGCGACTGCTGGTGTCCTGTGTTCACCAACTCTTGGAGAAGAAGAGCGTTACTCATTTACTCTGACTTACCCAGGACCAATTGGCAAGGTTATTATCGATGCTGGTGCCGGGGCAGATGTCAGAGCCACTGCTTCCAAGAAACAGCTTATGGGTTCAGTTCATGAAGAACAGGAAATCTATGGAGATACAGGCTCTGTAAACTTCATGAAAGTGGATAGCCGCCGCATGATTAATAATGGTACATGTGAAGCTCCTCTTATGGATGTTGTCGGCGATATCTGTTATTATTTCTCAGTATCTGAACAGCTTGAAACTGACATGTACATTGCCGTTGGTTTTAACCCGGATCCAGAAAACCCGGTAAATATCTGTCAGGGAATTCTTTTGCAGGCCATGCCGGATTGTGATTATGAAGCCTTGGAAAGACTTCGCAAGGCTCTACACAGTCCAGAATTTAAAGCCTTGGTGGCTAGAGCTCCTGAAGTCGATAACAACTTTGAGATTTTACTTAAAGAACTGTTCAAAGATGAAGAGGTGCAGCCAGAGTACGAAATCTATGCTGCGCCAGACCCGCGTTTTGAGTGCAATTGCAGCCGTGAAAAAACTAAAGCTATTTTGAAAACTCTAGGTGAAGCAGATGTTAAAGACATCGTCGCTAAAAATGAAAATGTCGCAGTGTCTTGTCAGTTCTGTTCTGAAAGGTACGAATTTACTCCAGCTGAAGTTCAGGAAGCTGCAAAGTAGATGAATGCCTGGTTTGTTGCTGTTTTAGTTATTACTATCGGTTTTTGGCTTTGGGAAACCATTGTTGACTGGCTGGATAGTCGTCCTGTCGATAAGCTTCCCGAAGAAGTTGTGGATGTTTTTGATCAAGAAGAATATGCTAAGTCCAGAGAATACGGCAGTACTAAAAGCCGCTTTGGTTTACTGAGTAGTACAGTGAGTACAGTTGCTTTTGTTGTTTTCTTTATAATGGGCGGTTTCGGTTGGCTCGATGGTCAGATTAGGCCTTTAGCGGATGGCTTAACTTTTCTGCCTGAATTTATGCAGAAGCACGAAATAACTCATGGTTTTCTATTCATCGCAGCCCTGACTATAGCCAGTTCTATTATTGGACTACCATTTCAATTATACAGTACATTTGTCATCGAAGAAAAGTTTGGATTTAATACAACGACTCTGGCAACTTTCATTAAAGACAGAGTGATTGGTCTGGTACTGGGGGTGATCATTGGTCTGCCAATATTGGCATTAGTTATCTGGCTATTTGGTTTAGCTGCGACTGATTCATTTGCCTGGCTTTACGTTTGGGGTGCTGTTTTAGGTTTCCAATTAGTTATGATGTATGTCGCACCAGTTTGGATCATGCCTCTTTTTAATAAGTTTGAAGCTATGGAAGAAGGTGAGCTCAAAGAGCAGATCAATGACTTTGCCAATAAAGAAAAATTTGCGCTGCAGGGTGTCTT
>JAKVBD010000140.1 GCA_022446985.1 Lentisphaerales bacterium | reverse complement strand
ACTGTCCTGAAACAACTTTTACCCAAGCTATTTCGTCGACCTATTCAACAGCAGGATCTCGATAAATACATGGGACTTTACGAACTTTCTATAAAGCGGGGAGAGAGTTTTGAGGAAGCATTAAAGGCATCTATTGTCGCAGCGTTTATTTCACCGCGCTTCCTGTTCCGCGATGAATTGAAAAAGACAGATAAGGCTTATGCTCTGGATGATTATCAACTGGCATCTCGTCTATCTTATTTCCTATGGGTAAGTGCTCCGGATGCAGAGTTACTTTCCCTGGCAGGAAAGGGGAAATTGCGTCAATCGCAAGTTCTCAAACAGCAGATAGGTCGCATGCTTAAAGATCCGCGTTCTCGTCGTTTTATTGAGGCTTTTTCAAGTGAGTGGCTGGTTTTCAAAAGCCTTGGTAAGTCGGTTATGCCGGACAAGTCGGTCTTCAAGTTTTTTACAGATGATCTGATCGACTTTTCGAAACAGGAAACAGTTCTGATGATTGAAGACCTGTTCCTGAATGGCGCTAGCTTATTATCGCTAATTGACAGTGATTATTCATTCATGAATGAAGCCCTCGCGAAGCATTACAATCGTCGTGATGTCTCTGGCCCGGAGTTCCGCAAAGTGAAGATCAAAGATAAAAATCGCGGTGGTCTTTTAGGCATGGCATCTATCCTGACTGCGACATCCAACCCGACCCGCACCAATCCGGTGAATCGCGGTCTGTTTATCTATGAAAAACTTTTCGGCGCTCACATGGCTCCAGCTCCGGCAGATGCCCCGGCATTACCTGAAAATGCGGGTGCCAGTCAAGGCCTGACTTTGCGTGAGGAATTTGAACAGCACCGCAGTAATCCGAGTTGTGCCAACTGCCATAAGAAGATTGACCCTCTCGGTTTTAGTTTGGAGAATTTCGATGCCATTGGTAAGTACCGTCAAAGAGAAAATGGCGAGTTGATCGATGCCAGCGGTGAGATGCCGGATGGCAGCAAATTTAAAGGTGTATATGAGCTTAAAAAATACATCCTCAGCAAAAAGAAAAAAGAGTTCATTACCAACATCAGCAAGCGTCTTCTCGCTTTTTCTCTTGGTCGAAAACTGCAGTATTTCGACGAGCCTGCTATTCAAAAAATAGTCGCTGCTGTTGAGAAGGACGACTACAACAGCACGACCCTTTTACGCGAAGTCATCATGAGCTTCCCATTCAGAAATCAAAGCAATAATGGAGTATTAAAATGAGTAAGCCCTGGCAGATCACTCGCCGACATTTTTTAAGAGGTGCCGGTGGCGTTATGTTATCTTTACCAATGCTCGAAATAATGGGCGGCGAGAAAAAGAATGCTCAGCCTCCAATCCGCTTTTTGACTATCTTTCAGCCAAATGGCGTTTACCCGAAAGCCTGGAATGTTGAGGGCGAGGGGAGAGACTATAAATTCTCGCGCATTTTGCAGCCGCTTGAATCCTTGCGAGAAGATTTTACACTGCTTTCAAATATTGATAATACTGAGGCTGGTAACCATGTGTCGATGACAGCGGCATTTTTGACCGGTAAGAATATTTTCAACAAGGGCTCATTTAAATCAGTAGACCAAATCATTGCCGATAAAATTGGTAAGGACACGCTGTTCCCGTCTTTGGTTCTGGGGACGGAACCACCACGTCAGGGTAGAAGTAATAATGCGCCTATTTCATGGGCAAATACAGTTTGTTGGAGAGCTCCTTCACAGCGTTTATCGCCGGAAATTAATCCGCGTGTTGCTTTTGATCGAATGTTCAGGCATGTCATGGACCCGGTGACGGCTAAAAAGCGTGGAACCATACGCAAGTCTGTACTCGATCTGGCAAAAGATGATTTGCAGATACTACAGAAAAAGGCCAGTCGACTCGATAAAGCAAAACTGGATGAATACTACACCAGTTTGAGAGCTGTTGAGCAAGGCATCGAGAAAAGTCAGAATCCACCCAAGCGCGATTGGGTATCGCCGATGAAGCCAGAATACATTCGTCCGGCAGCCGGTATTCCGAGGGATCGATCTCAGCACCTCAAGTTGATGATGGATCTCATGGTTTTGGCTTTCTGGACAGATACCACAAGAGTTGGGACGCTCATGGCAGCTCACGGTTTTAGTCGCCAGAATTTCAGTTTTATAGATGGAATTCAAGGAGATCACCACGGTATGTCGCACCACAAGGAAAAAGAGAAGTCTGTTGAAGAGTACACCAAAGTCAGCGTTTGGTATGCGAGTCAGGTGGCTTATCTATTGAAGCGCATGAAAGAAATAGACGACGGTGCCGGTTCTATGCTGGATAATTCACTGGTTCTTTACGGCAGTGGTATGAAAGACGGCAATGGCCACATCAAGAAAAACCTACCGTTATTAGTGGCAGGAAAAGCCGGCGGCAAGCTCAAACCGGGCGCTCACTTAAAGCTTGCGGAAAGTACGCCATTGTCAAACCTTTTGGTCTCAGTTCAACAAACTTTCGGAATCGAATCAAATAGTATTAACGGCGTCGGCAGCGGTACTATCAACAGCTTGCTGTAATGCACTTTAGGTCACGGGATGGAGTCATTGTAGCCATCAATTAATATATATGATATCAGGTGAATAAAATGTCAGAATATTATCAAGAAGATGAGTACGAATACGAAGAGGAGGTTTTCACTTTAAGTGAAGGCGATATACTTGAAATTCATGAAGAGTATCGCCGTAAACGCTTAATGGAATCGCTTGTTGGACCGGTTATTTCGACGGTATTTCACATTGGCTTAATTGTCATTCTGGCGATTTTAATCACCGATAAATATAAGCAGGAAGCACCGGAAATAACAGTGACTGTTTCAGAAGAGGAAGAGGTACAAATAGAAGAGCCGCCACCGCTGGAAGAACCTGAGCCAATCGAAGAACCGCAAGAGGATGTCGTTAATCCGGTATTGACGACCGTCGCTTTGGAAAATGTCGATACAAATGATGCTGCACTCGAGGATGTGAGTGATGAAGCCCCCTCAACAGAAGATGATTCCACGGTAGAAGCGGTCTCGGATGTAACGGTGTCACCTTCAGCTTTTGCTTCGCCGAATGTTTTCGGTGGACGTTCGGCAGCAGGCCGCGCTTCGGCAGTCTCCAAATTTGGCGGCACTAAAGTTGGTCAGCAAAGTCTTATGAAGGCGCTTTGGTGGTTGGCGAAAGTCCAGAACCCGGATGGCTCCTGGGGGGAAGGCACCTACGGCCAGGCAATGACCGGTTTGGCCTTGCTGACATTCTTGGCTCATGGCGAAACTCAGTCATCAAAGAGTTTTGGTCAGAATGTCAGAAGAGGTATGGAGTGGCTGGCAAACAGTCCAACCAGTACAGGAGCTTACCATGGTTACCCACATGCCATCAAAGCCTATGCCCTGGCAGAAGCTTACGCGATGACTGGCGTGTCGGTTTTGGAAGAGGCTATGAATAAAAGCCTGCGAGTAATTATCGATGGTCAGCAAAAGAGTGGCAGCTTTGATTATAATTATAAGCAATCCGGGAGGGAGGACTTGTCGCTTGCCGGTTGGAATTATCAGGCCCTTAAAGCCGCATATGGAGCTGGTTGTGAAGAGCCGGGTTTACAGGATGCAATCTATAAATCAATCGATTGGCTTAAGAAACGTGCGGCATCAAGTGGTGAAGGCAAAGGCTTTCCTTATAAAATTCAGGATGGTATTCCCAGTGCAGCCGGTAAGCCGTCAATGCGTGCCGTTGGTGTCCTATGTCTGCAGCTTTTTGGCGAAGGGCAAACACCTGAATTAGCCGATGAAATTAAGACTATTGCCGAAGTTGATTTTTTTAAATTAAGTTGGGATGGGGCTCAAAGTTACACTCTATATTCCTGGTATTATGCAACTCAGGCGATGTTTCAGCAGGGGGGGAATGAATGGAAGTCCTGGAATCGCAAATTTCAGAAAGAGCTGAATGACAATCAAAATCCGAAAGGTTACTGGGAGTGGCCGGGTAATTTATCCAAGCCCAAAAGAGAGTCTTTAACGGGTAAGATCTACGCCACGACTTTATGCGCTCTCATGCTGACAGTTTATTACCGTTATCTGCCATCCTCCAAAGGAGCTATTGGCGGTAAAACGGCCAAAAAAGAGAAGGCACCGGTTATGGAGGAAGAGGGCCTTAATCTGATTGATTAATCTCACATCGCACACACATACAGGCAAGCCCTTGGAGAGTTTTCTTTCCGAGGGCTTTTTTTAGTTATCAAGCATACTTAGTGTAATAGTTTGTTAATTTATAACACTTATAAATATGCCTACTTGATCATAGTTTTTGATATTTATTGTTATTTTGTAACATTTGATTATTTCTGTCACTTTTTGTTCATACCTGTTTAAAGAGAAGTAGTGGCATTCTTATGAGTGCATGCAATTAAAAAGCAAGTAGGATGAATATGAAAAAAGTATCTTCTCCTAAAAAAAAGCACTCCAAGTGGTGGGTGTCAACTGCTCTGGTCTGTGGTGCAGTACTGGTTTGGAATTTGCCGGATCAGTATGAAAGTCAGCGACCGGTAATCTCAAAAAAAGTATCAAAGAAAGAAAAGAAATTAACGACAGCGCAAAAACGTGTCTACAAAGGTTTTAGTCAAGTCCAGACTTCGCAAGAAGTTATTCAAAGCATGCTGGATAATCCAGGGCAGGGATCTGTAAAACTTATTCCTGGAAGTGATTTAAGTAGCGCTGTTGTGACGACTGAACGTATCAGTCCTTCACACGTTAAGTTGAAGGTTTCATTTCCCCATTTGCAGATTGAAGAGCAAACACTTGCTGATGGTTTGACTTATCAATCCATTTCTTTGCCGGGATCTTCAACAAAATCACTTGGAGAAGGAATGCCGACACTTCCTGTCAAGCCTTTGATGGTGCGCATTCCAAATGGTCGCAATTTTAACATTTACCATTCAGTAGGTGAATCCTATGTCATGGAAGGAGTTAATTTGGCACCAGAACAGGTCCCTACTCATCCTGATGAACCGGTAAAAGCCTTTAGCAAGCATGATTCTTTTTATAAGAAAAATACCTTGTTCCCGGCATCGGATTCTTACAAGACTCAACGGGTTTCCATGCGTCACAAGGAGTTTGTTCAGGTCTTGATTACTCCGGTTCAGTATAATCCGCAAAGTCAGGAGCTGGTCATAACTCCTACGGTGGAAGTCGATGTCAAAGTCGATGAATCGATGGCTAATGATCAAGATGTTTCTGCTTTGTACAGTCGTGCATTTGAAGAAATGGTCAGCGATGGAGATTTTGCATTTGTGAAAGCAAGTTCTGGTACAGATGACGAATCCACAACGGAAGATACTTTTGCAGAAAAGGCTCAGGCATCCAGCGAGTATCTGCCGACTTTACCGCTTATGCCTGCTGGCGACGTCCTCGAAAAATACATGGTTATCTATAATGACCAGTTTGAAGAAAATACTGCCTTCAAAGCTTTACTTGAGTGGAAAAGACAGAAGGGTTATGACGTCATTCCGGTAAAAACCAGCGAAATAAGTGGTGGTTCATCAAAATGCACTAAAGAGAATATAGACAGCTACCTTAAAGCTTTAACAGACGCCGAATGGCCGACATATCTGTTAATGGTTGGAAATAACAGTAAAACTCTTGGCGTTCCTATGCACAGCCGTTTTACTTCATGGAATATCAATACTAAGAACGACCATTACTATTCTCTAAGATCCTATAATCAGCAAACAAATGAGGATTGGGCAGATAATCTTGATCCATCTCAGTGGTTGGATGAGTATCCTGATTGTCTCATGGGACGTATTCCTGCAAACGATAATGCAATGCTGACCAGAATCATTACTAAAGTTATGCAGATGGACCGTGCGCCTTTGCTCGACAGTTCACACTACAGTCGGAGTATTACTACTGGTGCTTATGATGGTGCTTTAACGGGGCCGGAAACGTTTGCAGACAATCTTAGTTCCTATTTTGAACAGTCGAAATTTGATACTGATGGTATTGCCAATACAGCAGCTAACGATACCAATGTGATTCGCGCCTTTAATGGTAAAGATTACACTGCTGGTCAATGGATACCAAGAGGTCAGGGATTCCTATGGCCGGCACGTTCATTATCAAGTCATCAAACTGTCAGAGGTGAGTGGCAGGTCAGTGAAGGTTTTGTCAACAAAAACCTGCCGAGTAATGCCGTCGTTCTGGATACCTTGAAAGAAGAGTGGAGCAAAGGTGCTGCACTTATCAACTATATTTGTCATGGTAGTGATTATGGTTGGCACTGGAATAACTCAGGCAAACCTTTTGTGAAGGAAGATGCTGCGGCACTAAACAGCGGTGGTAAATTTTCCATGGTGATGGACTGGTCTTGCAGCACTGCCAAATGGGTCAGTGGAGAGAATCTGACACAGACGCTTTTACAGAATATGGATGGCGGTGCTTACGCGATGATTTCCTCTCCTGAGAAGCAATGGGGCGGATACCAGGATTACTTGTTTTACGGATACCTTGCCGGAAGATTCGATGACTACTTCAGTTATTTTGCAGATCACTTTGATGAGTCAACTGATGACGATTCAGTAACTTATCCGGCTTATGCCAATCCAATCACTCCTCTTTCATTTATACCTGGTCAGGGTAAGCGCTTCGGACAGATGTTGTGGTGTGGTAAAGCTTATATAAATGAGCATTACCCTGCCGAGAAAATCAGCACTTCCATAGATAATCCGCCGCAACCGATTACCAACCGCGCCGCTTATGAAAATATGCACATGCAGACACTTTTTGCGGATCCGGAAGCATTTTTTCACTACACAGCTCCACAGGTTTTGGATGTCACACATACAACTACTTTGGCTTCAGCCAATGGAACTGATACGGTTACAGTAAATGTGAAGTCGGCTAACAGTCATGTCGCAAATGCTTTGGTTGCACTTTACCACCCGGCTATGGGTATTCACTCAGCCACTTATTCAGATGCTGATGGCAATGCCACGTTTACAATTCCGGTAGATACAGCAGGTGTGGTTAAGGTAACAGTGACAGCTGTTGATCACTGCTCCTATGAAGGTACTGTGGTTATTGGAGCGAATGATGCACCTGTATTCACAGAAGCAACAGAATCAATTGGTACTGCTTATCCAGGTAAGTTTTTTGTCGATTCCATCTCAGCTTATGCAATGGACGCTAATAGTGACATTATGACCTACGAAAAAATCGATGGTCCAGAGTGGATTAAGGTTTCTTCAAGCGGGGCGATTTTCGGTATTCCAGCTATTGGTGATCAGGGAAACAACACTGTAACTGTAAAAGTTACAGATGGTAGTGGTTCTTCTGATACTATGACTTTTAGCATCTATTCCGCTCCGGATAGTAAAAACGATTTTTATACTACTTTGCTAAATACAGATCTGTCTGCTCCGGCACCTGGTGTTCTGGCTAATGATCTTGGCAGTTTCAATTCAGCTCATATCAATTCTCAACCTGCCAACGGAAGTGTAACGCTCAATGAAGATGGTTCATTTGATTACACTCCAGCTGCAGGCTTTTATGGAGAAGACAGCTTTACCTATTTCATCAACGATGGTGTCGCTAATTCATTAAGTAGCAAAGTAACCATTACAGTAAATGCAGACCAGGTTGCCTCCTGGCATATGGATGAAGCTTCAGGTTCAGCGATAATGGATGCATCAGCTTACCAAAACGATGGTACTTTGACGAAGGTTTCATGGGCAAATGGTGTAACTGGTTCTGCTCTGTCATTTAATGGTTCTAAGAGTCAGGTAAGCATTCCGGATAGTCCTGAACTCCGTTTGACAAAAGGTTCAGTTTTATTCTGGATGAAAACTTCTGCAGCGCCTTCAACTAAGATGTATATCGCCGGTAAAACCCGTTACACGCAATTGTCCGGTTGGCAATTTGCTGTAGAAACGGACGGTACTCTTTCCGGTCAATTGGCTGGCCCCAGAAGCAGTGATGCTCATAAGATAATTGGGCCAGCAGTGAATGATGCTAACTGGCACCATGTTGCTTTGACTTATGAGGATGGCAAAGCCTGTTCTTTATATGTTGATGGTAAACTTATAGGCACCAAGAATTCTATATACTATACCTACTCAAGTTCTGATCCCCTCTACATGGGTAAATCAATTGTCTCTGGATTTGTTCCTTATAACGGTGTTCTTGATGACTTTAAAGTGTATGGCCGTTCACTAAGTCATAACGAAATTGGCGCTATTTACCAAGCCAGCAATCCGGCTCCAACTACTGTAGATGATAACTATGTAACTGTGGCTGGTCAGGCATTACCTATTGCCGCTCCTGGAGTTTTGGTAAATGATACAACTTCAACAGGAAGCTTGAGTACTAGTCTACAATATCAGCCTGTAAATGGATCTGTGAGTATGAGTGCCGATGGTGCTTTTGTTTACACACCTTCTGCGGACTTTATCGGTAGCGACAGTTTTACTTACACAGCTACAAATGAAGAAGGTTACACTTCCGTAGGGTCCGTAAAAGTAATTGTCGGCGATATGACTGTGCCGGTAGATTCCAACAATGACGGCACTTATGAAATCACCGATATTGGTGCGATCAACTGGTTGTCAGATAATAATGAACTTGGTCCATTCAGTTCATTGGCTAATAAGCTCTCAGCGTCTTATGCTTTAAGTGCCGATGTCGATATGTCGGGGAATCCAAACCTCAAACCAATTGGTTCTCTCACAGCGCCTTTCAAAGGAAGTTTTGATGGTAAAGGTTTCGCGATTACTAACATTAGTATGAATTACCCTGCAAAGGATGGAGTTGCTCTTTTCAGTGCCACAGATAATGCTCAAATCGTCAATGTAACAATTGCCCAAAGTAGCTTCAACGGTAATTCTAAAGTCGCTGCTTTGATTGGTAATGCACAGAGTTCAACAGTTGATAACTGCAGTGTAAATGCCAGTATTTCAGCTACATCAAATGCCGGTGGCCTAATTGGTTGTGCGACCTCCAGTGTCATTGACAACTCCAGCGCAAAAGGCAGCCTTACTGTAAGTGGAAATAATACTGGAGGTTTGATTGGACATGTAAATACCTGTACTATTAGCGGGTCTTCTACAGATGTTTCTGTATCCGGAGCGGGTAGTTACCATGCTGGTTTTATCGGCTATCAGCTTGGAATAACAACGATTACTAATTGCTATGCCCGAGGCAACGTAAGCAGTACCGGTAATTTCGCTGCTGGATTCATGGGCTTTATTCGCAATGCTACTCTGAATTTCTGTTATTCTTCTGGAGATGCAGCTGATTTTGACTTCAGTGGCGATGTCTTTAAATCTGCCGCCACTTTTAACAGTTGCGTTTACAGAGCAGATGCATCAGCAGGTCCGGCAAATGAAGGAAAAGGAACATTCAATAATTGTCTTGAGGTCACAGATATTGCTGGTCTTCAGAATGTAGATAATTTCGATGACTGGGATTTTGGTCCGGCTACAGCAGAGAATGCTGGATATTTCTGGTCTATGTCATCTGACTTGCCAAAATATGGCAGCAGTGAAGAAGAGCCTCCAGCAGCTGATGAGTTCACCGTTATTTTTAGAGCCTCTCCTGAGTGCCTGGATTGTATGGGGACGACAATAGTCGGTGAGGCGACTCAAGCAGTAGTTGAAGGCGAAAGTACTAGGTCTGTGACCGTGAACTGTGCTGAAGGTTACTACTTCCATTCGTGGAGTGATGGTAACACGGACAACCCAAGAGTTGTCGAAAACATTACTTCAAACCTGGTATTTGAAGCTATTTGTAAAGCTCATGTTTACTCTGTGAATTTTACGGCTGCAGCCGGTGGTTCAATCAGTGGTGACGATGCTCAGAGTATCGAGCACGATACTCCATCTGAGGCTGTAACTGCCATTGCCAATGAAGGCTACACATTTATCGGTTGGTCTGGCGATCTAGTGTCGACTCAAAATCCTTTGACCATTGCAAGTGTAACTGCAAATATGAACATCACTGCTAAATTTGAGCAGAATAACTATACGGTCACTTTCAATGCAGGGGATCACGGAACTTTTGGGTCTTCAAATACGATGCAAATATCAGGAGTTGGCCATGGTACAGCAGTCAGTGACATTTCTCCCGCAGATTTTCTTACAGTTACGACTGCAGGAATAGCTTTTACCGGCTGGAATGTGCAGACCGTTATAGACGAAATTACCGTAACAGCTCAGTATGTTTTTGTGGCTGTTTCTACAGAACCTTTGGATTCAAATGGCAATGGTCAATTGGATATCAAAGGTATAGGTGAATTACTGTGGTTGTCCGATGACAGTGAACTCGGTTCATTTTCAACATTGACCGATAAGCTTCGAGCAACTTATGAACTGACTTCTGATCTTGACATGTCATCGGTGTCTGACTTCTCACCAATCGGCAGTAGTTCTGTACCTTTTAAAGGAACTCTAAATGGTAATGGCTTTGCGATCAGTAATTTGACGATTAATACTCCGGATAAGGACTATGTGGCTCTTATTGCTTACAGCTATAAAGCAACGATCAATGACCTGACACTTTCAACTGGTGAAATTACCGGTAAAAACTATGTCGGTGGGCTGATAGCCAGCTGCAGAGCGACAACGATCAGCAATGTTACCTGTGCTGCCTTAGTTGATGCCGGTGGTAATAACTCAGGGCTACTTGCTGGTGCGGTTTATGGATCCACAATCAGTGCTTCGAAAGCCATTGGTTATCTTGAATCAAGTGGCACCAATGCCGGTGGTCTGGTTGGTTATCTGTACCGCAGTGATGCAACTCACTCATATGCCGATGTTGAAGTCTCAGGTACAGGTGTCAATCATGGTGGTTTCTCTGGTAAAACTCAGGGTAGTACGGTGACTTACAGTTACGCCAAAGGCAATGTTTCCAGTAGCGGTGGTAATGCCGCCGGATTCACAGGTTACATGCAAGGCGGCGTGGTCCTTGAGTTCTGTTACTCATCTGGAAATGCCACGGACTTCTGCTTCTCAGGAGATGTCAATAAAAATGCCCCCATTGTGCGTTTCTGTGCCTGGCGTAAAGACGCTTCAAGCGGTGCTGGAACCGATGGCGGTAAAATCGAAAACTGCAGTGAAGTTGCTAATATGGCAGAATTGCAGACCGACGTTATTTACCTTGAAGTGATGAGC
>JAKVBD010000014.1 GCA_022446985.1 Lentisphaerales bacterium | reverse complement strand
TACGATGCTTACGGTCGTTCGTTTGCCTACGGCCTGAATCGTTGCCTCGCCACTCTGATTGACTACGAGTCCGCTCAAAAAGAGCTTTCCCTGCTCGTGACTTTGTCTCTACGCTTCGAAGATAAACATTGCTGCTAAATCCGGTAGACAGGCTACATACCCGAAATGGGAAATTAGTATGACCGGGACATTTCACCCGGTTAGCTCCTGACGCATTAGTCTGGGCACACATTCTATAAGGGTAAAGAAACTATTCTCTTTAATCATCAAACCTCTCCAAGTGCCAAGCACTTCCCTGACTATGCTTAAATTACTATTTCTTGAATAACTAATTCAAGTTTTCTGTTTAGATCCCTGTTATTAAAGGTAATAAACTCAATATACGTAATTATCAATAATTAATTTTATATTTTACGTAATTTACTATTTTATTACGTAATTTATTTGAAAATAGTTATTAGTAGAGATTTTATTACTTAAAATTTGCGGAGAGGAAAATGAAGAAAGTAGCTTACGAAAATGCTTATAAGGCCCTGAAGGGTAAATTGAGAAACAGAGCTTTAAATACCAGCAAAATAAAATTTGGTGGTGTGGCAGGTAAAGATGTTTACAACATCACTGCGCCATTCATTTCATCTGGTAAAACGATCATTGCTGGACGTGTTGAAAGCCGTGATAGCGAACACTCGATAATCACTTTTTTTGAGGAGAAAGGTGGAACATGGCTGCCGATAGCAGATGCCAACACCTTCAACATGCAGGACCCTTTCTTTACCAGAATTCATGGCGAACTTATTTTAGGTGGGGTTGAGATATCCCCTTCTCCCTGTGGTACACCGGGAAAACTTACCTGGAAGACTATTTTCTACAGAGGTGAAAGTATTTACGACCTCAAAAGATTTTTCCAGGGGCCGGAACATATGAAGGACATCCGCTTGGTCGAATTATCAGATCAAAGAATCGGTGTATTCACTCGTCCTCAAGGAGAAAAAGGCGGTCGCGGCAAAATCGGTTACACTGAAGTGAATTCACTGGTAGAGCTTTCTGAAGAAGTTATCAACGAAGCCACTCTTTTCAATCAGTTCAATGATGACGAATGGGGTGGTGCCAATGAAATCCACCTCCTCAAAAATGGTAAATTGGGTGTTCTTGCCCACATTGCCTGTTTTACAGAAAATATGACTTATCGCCACTATGCTGCGGCAGCTTTTGTCTATGATCCGGTTACGAAGGAATACTCTGAACTGGAAATGATCGCCAGCCGCGACCTATTTTCATCAGGAGAAGCTAAGAGATCTGATCTGGAAGATGTTGTTTTTTCCGGCGGCTTAAAGCGTCAGGGAAATGGCAAAGCCACTCTTTATTGTGGTATAGGTGATGCCGAAGCTCATTGGCTCGAAATAGACGATCCATTTTGTAAATTTGAAGCACCAAAGGTTAAGGCTCCCGAATTGGCATCACTAAGTTGTTAAACGAGGCAACTTACGTGAATATTTTTAAATACTTAATTGTTATAATGGGTTTAGTCTCTTGCGCTCATAGTGAAACTGCAAAAGCCGTTAAAAACGTTCCTGCACAAGTCGTCATTCCACTTATCAACCGCATGCCGGATTTTCCACAGCCCTACCACATGCGCAATTGGCAAAAGGTTTCCCTGGACTACGACAAAGTCCTCTATGATCTGAATGCCAAAGGTGAACACATGCCGCTGATGAAGCTCATTCCAGCAGAGAAGAATATCAATACCGGCAAAACCGGTTTTGGCTTCACATCCTATGTCGGCCCGAGTGAGCAAAATAAAGATTCCATGGAAGCGATCGCCGTGATCGGTAGCGTCCTCGGTGCTACCTATGCCGGTCTCGACAAAACTACTGGAGAGCACAACTGGGTCGAGATGTGTGAGCAATACTACAACAAAGCCAATGGCCGCAACCTGGTCCTCAATCAGATCGACACCAGCTATGATTCATTTTGGTATACTGTGTTTCCACATATTTTATTTTACTCAGTAAGTGACCGTTACCCCAATGTCGGCAAGATGCGTGAGATCATGAAAATCACAGCCGATAAATGGTACAAGGCAGCTTACATTATGGGTGGCAGCCAGGATAAAACCGGTTTTGACTTCACTTACTTTGATTTCGATTCTATGCGTCCTATGAAAAACGGTAAATGGATAGAGCCGGACAGTGCTGCCGGCATTGGCTGGTTGATGTACAGTGCCTACCTGAAACTTAAAGATCAAAAGTATCTGGACGCTGCCAAGTGGTGTATGGAGTCTCTAAATAATCGACTCTTAAGCGAAAATCCCTATTATGAAGTGCAATTGCCATTTGGTGCTTACGCTGCTGTACGTATGAATGCCGAACTCGGTACCAATTACGATGTTCACAAATTCATCAACTGGTGCTTTGAGCACTCAAGTAAAGTTCGTGGCGACATGGGTGTTATTCACGAAACCTGGAAAGGCAATGACTGTAACGGCCTGGTTGGGTCGATCAATACTCCGCCATGGAGAACCAGACCCGGTGGTTATGCTTTTGCGATGAATACTTTTGCTATGGCGGCGCCATTGGTTTCTATGCTTCGTTATGACGATCGTTATGCCAGCTCAATCGGTAAATGGATTCTCAATGCAGCCAATGCAGCTCGCCTTTTTTACGGCAATTTTCACTGGAAGGAAAATCAGAGTTCGCCAGAATGGCAAGAAGGCCGTAAAGGCTTAATCGCTTATGAAGGTTTGAGACAATTCTGGGATAAAGATGAAAGTCTCTTTGCCAGTGGCGATGCTGTTAATCACAACTGGGGTTACGCCACAGATTATGGTCTATATGGATCATCCTACGTTGGAGTTTTCGGCGGCATGATACGCCAGACAAATCAAAGATTTATCCTGCAGCTGGATGTTCTGGCGACGAATTTTGATTCGCGAAACTCTTATCCAACTTACCTCTACTTCAATCCTTATGATGTTGAGAAAAAAGTCTTACTGGATCTCCCTGCCGGTAACTTCGACATTTATGATACAGTCGGCAACAGATTTTTAGCCAAAAATGTTTCTACACAAACTGAATTAACCATACCTGCCAATGCTTCGATTCTCATAGTTATAGCACCGGCAAATGGTGTACTCAAACAAGTTGACCACAAGACTTACATCAATGACGTCATCGTGGACTACCGCTAATGTTAATCACGCTTAAAACGACTCCTGGGAGCACCGGCGGCTCAGCGGAAAAAAGTAAGCCGCAAAGAATTGCGGCGCGCCCAGCTGATATATTCATTCCTGGGAACACCGCAGCTAAGGTGAATGGCGAAGACAGAGAGGATACCCTGGGGTACCCCTGCGGGAAAAAAGCAATACATGCCGATTACCAATCGGCGCTCCCAGACAACTTAGCGGGCGAGCCGAACGCGCTCTCGGAAAAACAACCTGGGAGCACCGCCGTCTCGGCGGTAACACACCCTGTTTCTTCCCCAAAAAGCATGGGATCCCATCATGCACGATAACATCGCCATTCCAGAAAAAGATCGTGTCCCGAACGCCCAAAAAATCTGTTATGGTCTTGGTGGACTGAGTGACTTCTTCATACCCAACATCGTACAGGCTCTTTTCATCTTTGTCTTTGCCGTTGAAATGCGCCTCGACCCATTAAGGCTCGGTTTTGTGCTGGCAGCAACCAAAGTCGTCAGTGCATTGGCCGATCCATTTGTTGGAGTTATCTCAGACAAAACCCGCAGTCGTTGGGGGCGTCGTAAGCCATTCATCCTGATATTCGGAATCGTTTGCGGACTGATGATGCCACTGGTCTGGATGATTCCTGACGTCTCCGAAAACATGAAGTTCGTCTACATTTTCATCACCATGTCGCTGTACTTTTTCTTTCACTCACTTTTCTCTGTCCCCTACAAAGCATTGGGCTTTGAGCTGACCAGTAACTACGACGAAAAGACCAAGGTTTTTGCCTGGAAAAAATACATCGAAATGATCGGCTTTTTTATGGCTGCCTGGTTCTACTGGTTTACTCAGCGCGATGTCTTTGGCGGCGTCACCAATGGAGTGGTCGTCCTTGGTATTATTCTTGGCATCATTGTCATACTGTGTGCCTTCTCAGTCTTTAAAGGCAACCACGAAATCGTTGAAAAACAGGCATTAAATCAAGACGAGAAAATCCCGGTATTCAAAGCCTTAAAATCTACCTTCAGCAACAAGTCATTTTTATGCGTTCAAGGAGCCATTCTCTTTGTCATCCTCGGCATGGGCGTCGACGCAACTATCGGCGGCTATCTGCACGTTCATTACACCTGTGCCGGCGATGATAAATTTGCCTCGGAGGTTGGTGGAGTCGGCGGCACTGTTTCAACAATCATTATTTTCATCGCCCTCCCCGTAGCTGTCTGGATTTCAAGACACTGGGGAAAACGCGAAGCGGCCATAATGGGCGTCAGCGTCCTGTTTCTAGGGGCATTAATGATTCCCTGGATGATGAACCCGAATTATCCCTGGCTTATCATTGTTGTCTGGGGCCTTTCTCAATTCGGGGCTCAAAGTTCAAACCTGATTTATGGATCGATGATGGCCGACGTCTGCGATGAAGACGAACTGATAACTGGTGAAAGACGCGAAGGCAGCTATGCTGCAGCCAGCAGTTTCATGGGAAAAATAGCCGAAGTCGCCGTCCTTTTACTCAGTGGACTTATGCCGCGTTTAGCCGGTTATACAGACACCTCTGTCGATCCTTCTCTCGAACAGCTTCAGACTATGAAAACACTTTTATTTTCAACGGACATTATCGGAATAGGAGCTGCGTTGTTCCTACTATTCTTCTATCCCTTAAGCCGAGAAAAATGCGATGAGATTCAAGATCAGTTAAAAGCACTTAAAGAAGAAAAAGGTACAGAATGAAATTTTTAAATACAGTAATTATCGGAGTCATGTTCCTGAGTGCTGCATTTGCAGCAGAAAAACCAAATATTATCTGGATGGTGAGCGAAGATAACGGCGCCCGCTGGTTGGGCTGTTATGGCAATCCAGCTAAACCGACGCCAAATCTAGATAAACTGGCAACAAGAGGTTTCCGTTTTACCAACACCTATGCATCTGTACCGGTCTGTGCCCCGCAACGCTTCACATGGATTACCGGGATCAATGCTATTTCCTGTGGGACTCAGGGAATGCGCAGTGGCTACCAGCTGCCGGAGCACATAAAATTTTATCCGGAAATCTTCAAAAAACTCGGTTACTACACCAGTAAAGGCAATGACTCAAAAACCGACTACAATTTCCGGGGAAGAAACGCCAATGACACCTGGGATGATCCAAAGACAATCAATTGGGACAATCTTAAAAAGAACCAGCCGTTTATTCATGTTTTCAATACTCACGACACTCATGAGTGGAACAGTTTCGGTGGCTTTAAACCGGAAAAAGACAAAGCTCCCAAAGCACAAAACCTGGCGGCCTACCACCCGGATATCCCCGGCATGCACTATGTCTACGACAAGTACAACAAGGCCATGCAGAAAATGGACCAGCGTGTTGCCGGTTGGCTTAAAGACCTCGAAGACTCCGGTATGGCAGACAACACTATTGTCATATACTCTTCTGATCACGGCGGAGTTCTCCCCCGTTCAAAGCGCTACCTCTACAACAGTGGGACACACTGCCCGCTTATTATCTATATCCCTGAAAAATTAAAACAACTTTATCCTGCTTCAAATCCAGGTTCAACTGTCGATGAACTTGTCAGCTTTACTGACTTCCCAAAAACCTGGCTGAGTCTGGCTGGAGCGAATGCTGAAGATGTTAAACAAATGCAGGGCCGGGTTTTCCTGGGTGACAAAAAAGTCGATGAACCAAAGTACGTTTATTCTTTCCGTAACCGCATGGATGACCGTGACGACATGGTGCGTTCTTCGCGGGATCATAAGTACCTTTATATTCGCAACTATATGCCTTTCGTTCCAGTTGGTCAGTATCAGCCTTACATCTATAACTCTGAGTCTATGCGTGCCTGGAGACGTCACTACCTAGATGGTAAAACGAACGAAATTACCGGTCGTTATTTCAAGCAGCCAAGGGCTATCGATGAACTCTACCTTTACAATGAAGACTACGATAACGTCAAAAACCTGGCTGCCAAAAGTGAATACACACAAACAATCCTCAAAATGCGCCAGGCCCTTCGCCGCTGGCAATTGGAAATTTTTGATGCCGGATTTCTTCCTGAAGATGACATAAGCCGCGAAGCCAAAAAACACGATCTGACTGTTTATGAATTTATTCGCAAACCCGAGCTTTACCCACTAGAAAAATACATCGATATTGCCGATAAAACTGTCGAACTCAACAATGATGACCTACCTGAATTTTTAAGTTCCCTTAAAGATAAATATCTTGGTATGCGTTACTGGGGAACCTTAGGCATTCTTAATCTTAGTTTCACCAAGGAGTTCAAACCAACGCCTGAGATTGCCAGTGTCATTGAAAGTGTCGTCAACAACCAGGATGAATCTGAAGTTATCCGAGCTTATGCGGCCTGGATTCTTGTCAGACTGGGAGAGGACAAAAAAGGCCTGACTGCCTTGAGCCAGCTTACGAAGATCACCTACTCTATTCGCACTGTCTGCAACATCCTTGACTGGATGGATCCGAAAGCAGCCTTACCAGTCGTCTCTGAAATGTTCATCAGCGGCAATTTTAAAAATGCCGACCAGTTCAAAGTTGCTACTAAAACACTCATCGAACATGCCCCTCAAGAAATGGTTGACCTCGTCCTCAAAAAGCAACAGCTGCATAACAAAATCAAAACCAAACAAGGCCGTCTTAAAAAGCTCAAAAAATCTAATCAAAAGCTTACTCCGGAAAAATTGGCCAGTGAAACCGAAAAAGCTCAGAAAGAGCTCAATGAAGCGACGGCTCAATCTAAGCAGATAGACGCTCAATTAACTAAAATCGTTCCAAAGATTTAGACCTGTATGAATACTTTAAACCGCTTTCCAAAAAACCCTTTAATCACGCCAAAAGACGTAAAACCCAGTATCGAGGGCGCTGAAGTTGAGTGTCTCCTCAACCCGGGTACTTTTACTTTTAATGATAAAATATACTTACTCATGCGCGTCGCAGAGCGGATGATTCAACGCGAGGGTTACCTATCCACACTTGTCGTTGATCCAGCGGCTGAAGAAGGCGTCAGTATAGTTGAGTTTGCCCTTGATGATCCAAAACTGGCTTACGACGATGCCCGGGTTTTCTCTTACGATGGCGAAACTTACCTGACTACCCTCTCCCATTTGAGACTGGCAGAAAGTAGCGATGGCATCAATTTTACAGTTCATGACAAACCGCTTATTCTGGGCGAAGGAATTTATGAGACATTCGGAGTAGAAGACTGCCGGGTCACGCAAATTGGCGACACTTATCACCTGACCTATACGGCCGTTTCTGAGTACGGTCCGGCCGTCGGTATGCAGAGTACAAAAGACTTGCAAAGCTTCACTAAAAATGGCATTATTCTTCCTCCCCCGAATAAGGATTGTGCCATCTTTGAAGAAAAGGTCAATGACTTATACTGGTGTTTACATAGACCCGTTGTCAAAGTCGACAGTTGGAATGAATTAAATATCTGGATAGCGTCTTCTCCGGATCTCAAGCATTGGGGTGATAACCAGTGCATCGCAAAATCACGTCCGGGAATGTGGGATAGCCAACGCATTGGAGCAGGAGCAGCCCCCATTAAAACAGCAGAAGGATGGCTGGAAATTTACCATGGTTGTGATGAATCGTCCAGATATTGCCTAGGAGCACTTTTACTTGATTTAAACGATCCGACAAAAGTCCTCGCCAGATCAGCAAAACCGCTTATGGAGCCAGATGCCGATTATGAGAAAGAAGGCTTCTTTGGTAACGTTGTCTTTACTAACGGGCACTTGATCAATGATGATGAACTCACACTTTACTATGGCGCCTCCGACACTGTGATCTGCGCTGCCAAATTATCGATTTCCGAGATTCTTGAAAGCCTGCGAAGCTGAAGAAAATAAAACAAGGTAAACCCTAAATGATTTATAGAGTTAAAACGTTCTTATTTTTCACAAGTATTGCAGTTTGTTCTGCTGGAGCGATTGAGTCCCTCCCTGAAAAGCCTGTTAAAGAGGAGGTCATTCCCCTTGTTGAAAAGATGGCTAAGATGCCAAAACCATACATCATGCGCGATTGGCCTGAAGTCTCACAAAAATACTACAAATTCGTCTTGCGGCCGAACTATGAACTCGATGGCAAGCTTCTCATGTCAGCTCTTCCCAAAGGGAAAAAAGTAAAGTCATTCCCGATTTCTTCAGAACACATTAAAACAAAAAGCGGCAAACCCGGCTGGAGTTGCGAGTTTTTTCCAAATAAAGATTTTAAAGGTACACCTACTGTAAAAAGAGTTGACTCTGAAATAAACTTTAAATGGGGCCATAAACCTCCAGTTGAAGGAATTAAAAGAGACCATTTTTCCGTGCGTTGGCAAGGCTCTTTGACTGTCCCGGAAAGCAGAAAATATAAGTTCTCAATAGAATCTGATGACGGTGCCCGGGTTTTAATCAATGGCAAGCCTTTATTCGATAACCTTAAAGGCTCGTTTAAAGCCTCTAAAGAAGCGAATTTAAAGAAAGGTAAAACCTATGAGGTCACAGTCGAGTATGTTGAACAATCCGGCGAAGCCAAGATCTTATTTAACTGGGGTTACATCTCTCCAAAAGCTAAAGCTAAAATGCTGGCAGAATCTGATATCGATATGCGCATGCCCTCTTATCGGCACAGCAAACCGGCTGGCGAAATTTTCACCAATATCTCTGCTATAGTAGGTGCCAAAATGGTCGGACTCGATCCTGAAAAGCTAACGGGCTTCGATGTCCTCAATTCTTCGAAACAATGGTACGATGCCAAACATGGCATTTACCGTCATGGCCCTGGTCAGAAAAACCCGGATTTACACTCCGGAATCTACGGTTACTGGAGTTCAGTTTATGGCATTATGCTGGCTGATCTTTTCCCAGAGGACCCCGATTTTTTAAATCAGGCAAAGACTGCAACCAAAACATTTAAAACTATCGCTAAAGGCCTCGGCTGCCCGGAGAAACCAGACTTCGACAACCTCGGTTTTAATTTTGAAACCAATGGTCCCGGTGGTAGAAATGAGCCGATGAACCGTTTAGGGAATTCACCTATTATCGCCTGGATGAATCTCATGGGCTATGACCTCCATAAAGATAAAGAAATGCTGCAATACACTAAGTCGATCATGGACTACTACACAGACAATCCTGGACGTTATGAATTAACCCATGTCATGGCGCCCTACGTTGCAACCAGATTGAATGCCCAGCATGGAAAGAACTACGATATAACGCCAATCTACTCCACATGGTTTGGCGATGGTATAAAAAAAGGCTGGAAAATCACTGCCGGCATGGAGCTCGATGGGGTCACAGTCGATGGCATAGATGGCGCCCTTCACAAAAATGGTTTTCTTTGTTTCACGATGGGCACACTCAATGGCCCGGCATGGTTGCTCCCTGCCCTGCGCTATGATCAGAGGCATGCAAAGTCGATCGCCCGCTACAACTTAAATATGGCTGTTTCGATGCGCCTTTTTCAGGGATATAAAATGGATTGGGAACATCAGGATCATAAGGAGTGGAAAGATAAATACGATCCAGAGTATCTGCTTTTTTATGAAGCTCTGTTCTCATCAGAACCCAGTAAAGAAAGAAAGTACAGACCTTATGCCACCGGAGATCCAATCCGCCTTGGCTGGGGAGTCCCAAAGGTCGAACGGCAGGATTACCTGAAAGCCAAGGGAGAATGGATTTCAAAGCACTCGGCAAACATCAGTTTTTATATGGGTAATCACGTCGGGCTATTGGGTGCGATTTGTCATCCAACAGATGTCCCGGGTATCATTCGCTGGGACTGTCTGAAGACGGAGTGGCTCGCCCCCAAAGCATTTCCTACACTACTCTACCATAATCCCCATAACGAGACCAAAGAAATTACTCTAAAGCTCGATGATCAGGTCAAAGGCAAAGTCAACCTCTACGATTCTATTTCCGGAAAATTCATTTCAAAAGGCACAAATCATGGGGATAAGCTTGAGCTCAAACCCGACCAAGCTGTTATTCTAGTAGCTGTTCCTCAAGGAGCAAAACTCAGTAAAAATGGTAAGCAACTACTAGCTAATGGTGTGGTTATCGATTACAGAGCTGATCGATAATAAGAACTGGGAGATTTTTTAGACAGGATACACATGATTAACATGATAAAAAGAAAAATTCGCAACAATTACTAATTCATATTTGCGATTAGTAAACAGGCATATAGTACCAATAATCAAAATCCTGTAGATCTTGATCATCCTGTCAGAAAAATTCTTTTATTATTGTTTTTATAAACTCTCGAAACAATGATAAATCAACCTTGAAAATTTACAGTGAAGAAGCCGACACTCTCGAAATTCAATCCGTATCGCCTTCCTGGATATTGCAGTGCGAAAGTACTTTCACTGAATTACTCTTTGGCTGAGTTGCCCTAAGTTCCAAACGATCAACTGCCTTTTGAGTGACATCTTCCAAGTCGTAAATTCCTGCTGTGATATTTAATTCTGTCTGGTAGGGCTGTGGGTCATAGCCACAAACTTTGATATCCTGTGGGACTTTTTTCCCGGCAGCTTCAAGGGTTCGAATGAGGTTGGCTGCTATAATATTTGTCATGCAAACGACGCCATCGATACTGCCATCATCTATTATTTTATCTGCAGTTGCCTTACCTATATCAGCTGAATTTTCTTCAGTAAACCAGAGAGTCTGCTGTGGGCCAAATCCATTTTCCAATAAGGCTAAAGTATAACCAAGGTAACTGTTTCGTGTGACGAAATGACCATAATCATCTGAAACGAAAGCGATTTTCTTACAGCCTTTCTCAAACAACCTTTGAGTAAGAGACTGGAAACATTGTAAATGATCAACACTTACAAGATCAAAGTCGGCTAGAGAGCCGGGACAGTTGATCCCGACGATTGGAATATTTCTTTTGTTTAATTCTTTAATCAAATGGTGATCTTTAGAAATATCCAACTCCACTAAAAGAACTCCGGAAATGAGTTCATCTTCGATAAAAGCCGGAATGGAATCATTCAGAGCAAGATTGTGCATCAGGGCCTGTTTGCCATGGCCAAACAATGCCACTTCCAAAGCCTGATACAGGCGATCGCCAAGAACTCCGCCCTGTGTAAAAGAAGAAGGTGTGCGTTTATAGATCACCCCGACGTAACTGCTGGAGGCAGCGGCTTTCTTTTTACCTTTCTTCTGATACCCCATCTTTTCGGCCAGCTTGACAATAGCCTGGCGAACTTCAGGTTTAATACCGGTTTGTTCTGGATTTAAGGCTCGGGAAACTGTCGCAGTCGAAACATTGGCGGCATCAGCTATATCTTTTACTGTTACAGACATGAATGAATCTCTAAATTTGTATTTAAAAGTATATTAACCGAAATAAGCTCAAAGTAAAATTACTTTTACGTAATGCTCTACTCTTTACGAAATCTCTTTATTTGACCAACGCCCTCCAATTGTGGAAATGTCTTTATCTACAGCTAATGTTGTAGTCTTATTATCCTGTCTATAAATACTTGGGCTGACACCGGTCACTTTACGGAACTGCTTATTAAAATACTGAGGATCATCTATACCTACTGTGGCCCCCACTTCGCAGATTGTATAATGGGTTGTCGTCAACAATGATTTAGCCCAATCTACTCGTTTACGTAAAATATATTGCGAAATAGTACAGTGGTATTCTTTCTTAAATTTTTTCGATAAAGTCACAGAAGTAATATTCATACGCTTTGCCAGCCAGGGAGTCGATAAAGGAGCACTTAGATTATCTTCTATCAAACGAATCAATTCCTCCCAAACAAAAGTACTGCGAATAGCTTTTTTCCTTTTTGCACTCTGTAAATTATAGAGAGATATCAACAATGCCTTTAAGCGATGAGCCGCCTCTAAAATCTCCATCTCACTGCCATTATTCACCAGGTGACTGATGTGCTTCATCTGCTCTAAAAAATAAAGATTATCGCCTCCTAACGAAATGTGGACCGGCAACTTGAAGGTGGTAGACCCGGGCTTGACCGGCAGAAAAAAATGAATACACCAATGTTTTCCTGGCTTCTCCGAATAAATAGAATAAGAATGTCCAGTTGGCTCGATAGTCAAGTCTCCAGATCGAAAATCAATTTCTTCTGAATCGAGTTTTATAATACCGTCGTAATCATAAAGATGAATAGAATGTGTCGGTGGTTGATAAATAAATTCTAGGTCGGCATTTAACAAAGGATATTCCCCTGCTCTGTCGATCTGTGGAATTCCCGATAAACTGCAATCGAACTTCATTTTGATACCATATTTTAAATATTTATACCAGTCTTTTTATACCATGAAATATAAATCCAAACCATACTCTTTTACAAGATCAACAATTACAATTACGTAAATAATAATTAATTTACGTAATTTATTACATTGAGGAATCATAAATGATCGCAACAATCGATTTAGGTGGAACCCAGACAAAGTATGGTTTGGCCAAAAATGGAAAGCTCATTGCATCGGGAGTCTGTAAAGCAGCACCGACACAACCAATCGAAACTCATTTAAATTCTGTTGTTAATTATCTTGAGGATCTCTGCAGAGCAAAAGGGACAACACTTTCGAAGTGTGATGGACTGGGGATTTTATCCACTGGCCTGGTAAATAATCAAGATATGCGTGTCTTAACAACCAACTGTAAGTATGACGATTCCACGAACTTTGATTTTAAAGCCTGGGCAAAAGCCAGAACCGGCTTAGAACTCAAACTTGAAAATGATGCACGCGGCGCCCTACTTGGAGAGTGGCATTTTGGCTCAGGTCAAACAAAGCAGAACTTGCTTATGATAACCATTGGAACCGGCATAGGCACGGCTGTCATCTCTGAAGGACAGTTACTTACAGGAGCCAACTTTGCCGGCGGTAACCTCGGCGGCCATATTCTGGTCAATTCTGGTGGCCGTCAATGTACTTGCGGTGCCCATGGCTGTCTTGAAGCTGAAGCATCTGGCTGGGCCCTAAATGAAATTATCCATCAACATGAACTCTTTCACTACAGCTCACTTAAAGATTTAGCAGGCATTGGCTTTAAAGAAATGCTGCAACATGCTGAAGCCGGCGATAAATGTGCAATAGATGTTAAAGGTCATTTTTTCAAAATGTGGGGAGAAGCTCTGGTTTCTTACATTCACTTATTTGACCCTGAAAGAATCATCATTGGCGGTGCCATTATGAATTCCCCGGACGAAATGCTCGAAAGTTTCCGAAACACTATTGCAAGACTTGAGTGGCGTGGTGGTAAAAATGTCGAAATAGTTGCTGCCCAAAATCCTACTAATGCCGGTCTTTACGGTGCTGCAGCGTTATTTGAAAGTGAACAGCCAGAAAACTATTATCCACTCTTTTTCGAACCTGTCTATAAACCCGCCATTTGGGGTGGCGAACTTATGAAGACACTCGATCGAGTTTTACCGGAAACAGAAACACCTACAGGCGAAAGTTGGGAAATCGTTGACCGTCCAGATGAGCAAAGTGCTGTCGTCAATGGTGCTTTCCAGGGGAAAACACTGCGCGAATTAATTAAACTCGACCCACAGGGCATAGTCGGTAAAGGTCATAACCCTGAAGAGCCATTCCCGCTATTACTAAAAATTATCGACGCCCAAAAAGACCTTTCTTTACAAATTCACCCGGACGAAGAAAGCTGTAAACACCTCGAAGGTGCTGAACCAAAAACTGAAATGTGGTATGTTCTGGATCACGCAGAAGATGCCAAAATTATGGCCGGTATTCAAGACGGTATAACCGAAGAAATGTTCCGCAGCAAAGTTAATGATCCAAATGTACGCGAACTTATGAAAACTTATGATTCAAGTAAAGGTCAAGCCTTTTTCATTAAAGCTACCACCATGCATGCGATCGGCAGTGGCAACCTTATTTACGAAATTCAGCAAAATAGTAATACAACTTACAGAGTCAGCGATTGGGGACGTGTCGATAAAGATGGCAATCCACGACAGCTACATGTTGAAGAAGCCATGACTTGCATGAAGCACAAGAATCAGGTAAACAAGCCAGTGCCTTACAGTGTCAGCGACTGTAAATACATTCCGCAAAGTGAAGAAAGCTTCTTTCAGGTGCGTCAATTAGCTTCCTGTGATTTCTTTAAGGTAGAAGAATTCGGACTCATGGGGCAGTTAGAAGCCTGTGCAGATGAAAACAGTTTCCACACTCTTTATGCCGTCAACAGTGATCTGAATATCGAACATAAAGGCAGAAGCTACACACTCAAACGCGGACAAACGTGCCTTATCCCTGCAAAAGCCGGTGAGTACCACATAAAGGCTGATTCAAACAGTAAAATTATCCGCAGCCGCATCGCATAACAATCACCCACAAACACACAACACATATAAGCCAGGCATTATGCCTAGCTTATTTTTTATAATAAAAAACTTCAACGTCTGTTAAGAAGTTCGTCCGGACAGTTAATAGATAAGTAAGAAACACATTCACCACACACACATACACACATAAGCCGGGCCGCACACAGCCCGGCTTATTCTTTGTTACTCAGAGACTCTAAAGATAATCAATAAGTGAAAGCTTAGTAATAACCGTTTGCCGGGTCTGGTTGGCCTGGACTTGCATAAGGAAAGTGAAAGAACTCTACGTGTCCATCAACAAAGAGTACATTGAGCCTTCTCGTGTTTGAGTGCCATTGATTCTGGGGGTAAACTATCGGTCGATTGTAGTGCCAGACATAATCAGCCGTGACAAGCTTTTCTGAAGGGTCTGTAAAACTCATCACTGTGATGCGGTCGTCATTATCGCTCATAAATTGACTCGCCCCAAAAGCCTGTCTTCTTTGATTTTGATATGATGTGCCTAAGGTCTCAAATAAATTATCTGATTTATTTCCATTAGTCATATGCTGACCTACATCTGAAGGACAACTGGCAATTTTTTCAACTCGACCGAGATAAGGGTTTAAAACATCACTAGTATCATTGCCTCTGCCGAACATATTAAACCAGGTTCCTATAGGAGTCACATGATCATTTTCATCGTAGTAGACCTGTAAGGCTTTGCCAACTTGAGATAAATTTGAAGCACAGACTGCCCTTCTGGTAACTTCTCTGGCTTTAATTACCGAAGGCATAAGAATGGAAATCAAAACAGAAATGATGGATATGACGACTAAAAGCTCAATTAAGGTAAAATGCCTTCTTAAAGTCCCTGTAATACACTGCCTCACCACTACCATCTTAAAAGTCTAAACCCCTCATTAAAAGCATGTACATAGTATAGTATTTCCATCTACCTTATAGCAAATTTTTAATAGAATCAGACTAAAACTATTTCCTTTTCTTATTCATTTTTTGAGGATTAGGAACGTAGGTTTTACTGAACCCGCTTAACTGCTGACTGAGCTCCTTGATGAGCAAGGCATATTGTGAATCTTCAGCCAGATTATGAACTTCCTGCGGATCATTTTCATGGTCATAAAGCTCAAGGCCGTCTTTACCGCCATTCCATTCTGTATAACGCCACCTTTCATTTCGCAAAGAGTAGCCTTGCTTATCTGCGGCGTGATGAATCTGGGTGATTGCCGGCTTATTCCATTTTGCCTTTGGGTCATTGAGTAATGGGGTCAAACTTAAGCCATCTAAACCTTGTGGCACTTCAAATCCCGCCTGCTCAACAAGTGTTGGGTATAGATCAACCAATTCAACCGGTTTAAAACAAACCTGACTTTTTTTGATGTCCGAAGTAGCAATCAACAATGGTGCACGTACCGAGCGCTCAAAGGCTTTGCGCTTAAACCATAAGCCTTTCTCGCCCAGAAAATAACCGTGATCAGACCAAAAAACGATGATCGTGTTTTCCATTAAATTATTCTTCTCTAGTGTATCGAGTAAACGACCTACTTGAGCATCTATAAATGATACCGTTGCGTAGTATGCCAACTTGCATTGCTTGGCCTCAGCGACAGTCAGACCTTTGTAATAATAGGGCCAGCGTTTGCCGCCATCGCGAGCGATGGCTATTTTAGGCACGTCTTCCAGGTCTTTTTTGGCTTCTTCCAGATCCTGTAGTTTAATCTTGTCTATATCATACATATCAAAGTATTTTTTAGGTGCTACATAAGGACAATGTGGATTAAAAAAGCCAGCTGCGATAAAGAAGGGCTTGTCTTTATTTCGCTCAATCATTTCAATAGCCCGGTCTGCTACCATACCATCGGTGTGTTCACTGTCTTTACTTTCAGGTGCCCACCATGACATGGAAATACCAAGACCACCTTTTTTACCGGTAATTCCTCCGGGATATCGGATAATATTCTCTTCTTGAGTCCGGTCTATACCTTTGGGATTGAAGCGCTCTGTCCAGGTCTGTTCATCATCGTGTCCATTGGTACCGATATAAGTCGGATTTCCATAATGGTAGATCTTACCAACACGACCGGAATAATAGCCTTTATTTTTGAAAAACTCTCCGAGTGTCACAAGGTTCGGCCTACGGTGACGCAGCTTATCATTCAGAGTAAAAACACCGAGAGTATTTGGTCTTAAACCAGACATAACACTGGCTCGACTTGGGCCGCAAAGTGGTTGTTGACAATAAGCGCGATCAAAGCGCATGCCCATCTTTGCCAAACGATCAAGATTTGGTGCTTTCACCTGCTTGACACCATAGGCACTTATATCACAATTCAGGTCATCGGCGGCAATAAAGAGTATGTTCTTTTTTTCAGCAAAAACAGTTGAGTTCATGCTTATAATAACGATAATCAGGCTCAGGTAGACATTCATATTATTTCTTCTTCTTTTTAGCGTATCGAGAAGTTACTTCATAAGGGACTTCTTGCTGATACCGGTCAAGAACTGTTTGAAGCTTCGTTTTAATTGTCTTCAACTTTTCGTTAGTCACTTTGAGTGGTTTCATCTCCAAAATATCGCCTTTTAGATCGTAGAATCGCCCATCATTATAAAGCTTATAATCTGTAGTCTGAACCCAACGACCTGCGGCTTTATCGAGAGTCCCCCACCCCGGAGAATAATGACAAAATACCCAATCGCGCCTCTGACCTGTTTGACCTTTAATTTGAGGTAAAACACTGCGACCGTCATACTTTTGATCTTTTTCTAAAGAAGCTCTACCGGCTTCAACAATTGTCGGAAGTATATCCGTAAAGTCAACCAGATCTTTGACTACTGTACCACCCGGAGTCTGCCCCTGCCAATAAGCGATCAAGGGTACATGTGTTCCGGCATCTTTCGTAGTTCCTTTACCGCCTTTAATAACTTGACCATTTTGAGTCGATTTCAACTTAGTATGAGTTCCGTTGTCTGCAGTTAAAAGAATTAAAGTGTCTTTGACCAGGCCAAGAGACTCTAATTTCTGGCGAATTTTACCGATCATCCTATCGCAGTAGTACATCATATCCGCAAAAGCTTGCTGACCTTTCACTTTTGGATTTTCAGAAGCCGGTGTTTTGACAAAAGGATCATGAACCAACACCATAGAGTAATAAACAAAAAACGGTTCATTCTTTGAGCGCTCCATAAAATCACAAATATAATCGGTGAAAATATCAGGCCCATACTTGCCATCGTCATGTTTAATCTGCTTGCCATTTTGCTCAACAAGTGGTTCCCAAAAGCGCTCACCCCCCTGTTGCTTTTTCATGGTCACCTGCCACAGACAATATTCATCAAAACCAAACTCATTTACTTTTGCAGGGTCTTTGCCTCGTTCTTGTCGATTGTGAATGCCATTTAGCTGCCACTTACCGGCGATCATCGTTTTATAACCAGCCTGCTGCATAAGATTGCCAAAAGTGGTCTCGCCATTTTTCAGGTAACCAAAAGCCTCATAATTCCTGAAGTTATACTTACCTGTCATAATCTGTACACGCGATGTCGTACAAACAGGGGTTGAATGACAATTGGTAAATTTGACGCCATCTTTTGCCAGGCGATCCATTTCGGGAGTTTCATAAGAAGTCCCACCATAAGCGCCTACACATTCGTAGCCCATGTCATCAATCATAATCAAAATCACATTCGGCTTTTTAGTGGCCGATAGAGCAACGCTAAACAGGAAAATTAAACTAAAAAGAAGCTTAGACATATACCGACCGGTTTACTTTTTATTTTTCTTATTTCTTTTAGACTTCTTCACTTTAGGAGGGCCACTTGCTTTACCGGCATTTAACTCAGTGTCGCGCTTTTTCCACTCGGCCAACATGAATTGCATTTTTTCCGGACTGCTCTGACTCAAGTCATGGCTCTCTAGACGATCCTCTTTGAGATTGAAAAGAAGCTTTCGATTAACCAGTTTCCAATCGCCGATAATCAACGCTGTCTTATTATTTGCAAAATTCTGGTAGAGGAATTCGTGCTCTTTGCGAGTCTCTCCCTTAAAAGCCGGAGCCAAACTTATTCCCGGCGCTCCCCCTACTTTCGGGCCTTCTATTTTTTTTGTTTTTGGATCGTAATTTTCAGGATACTCCACTCCGGCAAGTTCTCGAAAGGTAGCATGAAAGTCGACAACATGACCACGCTGATTATTTCTCGTTCCGGGAACAGTGATTCCCTTGGGCCAATGAGCGATCATAGGAGTAAGAATACCACCCTCAAACTGATCTTGTTTGAATTGGGTAAACGGCGTATTACAAGCCTTGGCCCAGTCCGCCGGGTAACACCAGTAAGAACGACCATCCCAGGGCATATAATTGTTCTCTTTCGTTGGCTTTCGAGTTCGATCAAATGGACAAGCGCCATTATCACTGAGGAAAACAATCAAAGTATCTTCATAGATTTTTTCAGCTTTAAGCTTGGCAATAAGACGACCAATTTGCTGGTCAACTATGTCGATCATTGCTGCATAAGTCGCCATACGCAGGTCCATATCGTCCTTTACTGCTTCACCTAAACGCTCCCATTTCTTTCTAAATTTATCAGTTTCCGGAATCTCTAAATCTGCCGGAAAAAGCCCCAGTTCTTTCATGCGGGCAAAGCGTTTTTTACGAAGTTCACCCCAACCGTTTTTATACTTACCGCGATACTTATTTACTTCCGCCTCAGGAGCCTGTAGTGGATAATGTGGTGCATTGTAAGCCATATACATAAAAAACGGTTTATCTTTCTGGCGCTCATCGATAAACTTCAGGCCATAATCGGTAAAAGCATTGGTACTGTAAAAGTCTTTCGGAAAGTCACTATATTCCTGATCATTCAAGCGGTAAGAGTAATTACCGCCTGTCCCCTCGCCTGTAAAAAAATTGGTAGCGCCTTCCAGAAAGCCAAAGTAACGATCAAAACCACGCGTCATTGGCGTACCAAATATATGCCACTTGCCAAGGGCAAAATTCTGATAACCTGCCAGAGCCAAATTTTCCGGTATAGTGATCACTGATTTACCTCGGTAAACGCCATCATCAGTATGGTAACGGCCACTCATCAAAGCCGTACGGGTCGTTTCACACTTAGCGTTATTAGAAAAATTGGCAAAGGTTATTCCAGCTGCTGCCAGGCTGTCAATATTTGGAGTCTTTATCTCACTTCCCATGCAGCCTAGGTCGGAGTAACCCATATCATCGACAAGAATTAACAAAATATTTGGCTTTTGACCGGCGACAGTGAAGTTCACTAAAGAAAATAAAGAGAATAGAAATAGATACCTAAAGCACTTGTGCATGGTTAATCCTTTAATTAAATTGAAAAAACGTCGTAACAACCACCAAACAATCAGTCTCTATAAGTCCACATACTCTTGTACTTATTATTCAGAGAATAGGAATTGTAGACTGTTAATGAATTGATCGAGTACCAACGAGCTGAACCATCGAGAAAAAGGACATTGCCTCCCTGTGACCCCATACTTTGGGCCGAGGCTCCCGAAGTCCCCAAAACCCTTTCTCCAGTGCCGCCATTCTTCAAGTGAGATATAACTGTCCAACCACCACCTTGTTCACTTACATCATTCAAATCTGCCATGAGTGGCAAGTTGGATTCATCGTATAAGGCAAGAGGTAATTCATAGCCATATAAGTTCATCAAAGGCTGTCGCTGACCCAGATAGTTGTAACCCATACGAATTCCGCCATTACCTTTATACATTCCCTCCATACCTGGACAATATAAATTTTTTTGCGTGAATCCATAATCCTCATAAAGAAGGTCTTTTAGGTAGTTACCAATCCAAATAGTATGCTCACTATTTGACCTGGTCGCTTCTGGTAATTTACCATTATTTTTTGTCGCAAGTGAAGTCACCGCTGTGGCAAATTGATTCATATAGCTCAAGCAAACTGCGCGACGAGCTTTTTCTCTGGCAGTAGATAAAGAAGGCAGTAACAGAGTTATCAAAATCGCCATAATTGCGATGACTACTAACAATTCAAATAGTGTAAATTTTTTCATTAAAAAATATCTCGCAATAATCTAGTCTTTCTAAAATCTTGATTACCAATAAAAGTTTGATTTTTTACAATCAAAAGGGATTCTTTTTGAGACTTACTCATTTAAAGCCACTACCGGAGTAGTCAGGCCACAGCAAATTTTCTTCTTCCCTGTTTTAATTCTGATAAGGAGTAAGCGGAACATTCAAGTCAGGGAGATCATGGAATGTTAATCAGGTTATCATCCTGTTTGATGACAAATGGGAGGTTGGCAGCATTTCCGTTAAAAAGAGTTTTAGTCGTCGCCCTTGAATCCCTCACACAGGCTGCATGACCATCGGCAAAACTAACTGGCCAGCGAGTCTCACCTGGGAAATGCCAAAGGTGATCGAAAGTCACCCCTGAAGCGACTCCATATGGGCCTCTTATAGCTGCACAGGAAGAAAGTAAGTACTTCTCTGGCTCCATCACTCGTCGTAAAGTCATGTCATTATTTCTAAGACGAGTTGTACTTACTCCATGTTTATTATAAAGCCTTGATGTTGCATACTCATTCCAAAAGTAACTGCTACCAGTATGTTCATAAGTCGTGCGACCATGTTTATTCATGGGGGTATCGCCATTCATTGTGTAACTCCAGCTACCAACATCCGCCGGGCATTCCCACATACCGCTGTCTTGAGCTACAAATTCATCAAAGTTCCACTCAACTTTATTGAACTCTTTAGGAAAGAATTTGTACTGTGTCTCATAGATATGCGCCGTTCGCGCAATTTGCATCATGTTACTCAAACAAACTGCCGCAATTCCCTGCTGCCGAGAAGCTTTTAGAGAAGGTACCAGCAAGGTCATTAATATGCCCATAATGGCGACCACCACCACAAGCTCAATCAAAGTAAATTTCTTCATATAAATTCCTCATACACATATATTAAAATCATCGCTTAAGAAATTAATTACCACCAACTTAAGACTTCTAAACATATTTAGTGAGAAAACTTTGGAAGCTTACTTTATAAGCAGCTGAATTCTGGGTTGTAAAAGACTCGTCTGTCTTTTTACAAATTGCTTTTTACCGACTATAACTTTCTTGAGAGCCGGCAAATTATTTAATGCATCAAGATTAGTGACAAGCGTATTGCGAATATCGATTTCCTGTAGAGTATCCATGCCTTTTAATTGACCCAGATCATAGATTTGCGTCCCTCTTAAATCTAATGAAACCAACGACAATGGCGCCAACATGCACTTACGGTTACTGGCCATATCTTCAGAACCTAAAACTATCAAATTGTCGCCTGAGAGCCTGAGTGTTTTTTTTGCGGATTATACTCAAAAGTGCACTTCTCAAAACCTTTATTCCAAATCGCTAATAGTTGCTTAATAACCTTTTCATAACCGGTAAAATCTTTACGCAAAGCTGCATCGTACACAATAATTTTTTCCATGAGTTCGCGATGATTTACGTTGATAACCTTATAAAAATCATCGATAGGTACAACACCTTCAGATAATTTCTGAAAATCTTTAAATTTTTGTAGGCTGTTAAATAAATACTTCCCCTCTCGGTTCTTATTCAGCTCATAGCCTTTTTGAAACTCCTGAGAGATGTAGTAATATTCGGTTAAAATATTCCGCCGGGATGGAGTGTCTCTTCTATTTTCAAAATCTTTAATTTTATCGGCGACACTCTTTAAAGGATTAGAATAATCAATTTGCTGAATAGTCGCTTTTTGAATAAGGCTTTTTTCAATACTCAAAGCAGTCGCACGCTTTTGAATATTCTTCACTTCTATAGATAAGTTCTCTGAAATAGCCCGTTCTTCCTTAAACTTCTCAAGGGCTGCATCTGTTAGACCACGAGCTATGACTTCTTCCTCTCGAGCCTTTTCTGCATCATTACGAGCCGTGACCGCCTCTGCCGTTGTCTTATTTAAATTGTAAATAAATTGTGCTGAGATAACGACGACAATCAATACAAAACTAAAGCTTAGATTACAAATCAACTTATTGCGTTGATAAAGTAAACTAAGCCCCCTTAAAAAAGAAGCATTTTCAGCTCTGGTAGCAAAACCCGCCTGATAATTATAGACCTCATTTCGTAAATCACTGACCGATTCATAACGATGTTGCTGACTTAAAGAGGTCGCCTTCATCACCACCGCATTTAAGCTTTGCTGAACCTGTAATTCCGGGAATCGTTGTACCGGAGGGATCATCTGACCGGAAATAGTTTTATTCAAAATTTCATCTGAAGTATCGCCATCTATAGGCGAAGCATTGGTCAATAAAGTATAAAGCAAGCAACCCAGGGAGTAGATGTCCGTCTGTTCATTCTTTTCCTGACCATCATTGACTTGTTCCGGTGCCATATAGCCTGGAGTCCCTTTCACCTGCCCCGTTAAAGTCATACTGTTCAACCAATCAGAGTTAAACATCTCTACGCCGGAATCGATTTCTGCACGGCCAATGATTTTCCCAAGTCCCCAATCACACACGAGAACTTCACCAAATTCTCCAACCTGAACATTTCCAGGCTTTATATCGAGATGAACTACTCCTTTTGAATGGGCATATGAAATAGCGTCACAGACTTTCAGAAATATATCTAAAACAACGTTTAAAGAGTACTTATTCAGATACTCTTGACTACCTTGATTTTTTTCGCTGATAATCTTCCGCAGATCATCGCCATCTTTTAACTCCATTGTAAAAAACGGCGTCTCATCTTCATCAATGCCCAAATCATGGACAGTCATAATGTTCGGGTGCTCTAGCAGACCGGTAAGTCTGGCTTCACATATAAACGGGTCATAGGTCTCTTTGGGAACGCCTTCATGTAGCTTGGCCATAGCAATAAAGCGCCCGGCAACGGAATCAAAAACCTTATATATCTTTTTCATGCCACCGGAGTTAATCAATTCCGGGTCAAGATAACGCTTTTCGATAATTTCCAGAGTCGAGTAAAGCGGACTAAGCTGTTCCTCTTCCGATGACTCATCCAAAGCCATGTCGAATAAGTCCAGTAAATTATCTGAACGGGATTTATCGTTTTCAGTCATTTAGTACTCGAGTTCAGTAACCAGGGCGCGGACTTCTTCCATAAATTTCTTTTTGACGCGGTTTTTCAGGACATAAACCGAATCTTTTTTGAGATCCAATTTAACACCTATTTCTTCTGAGGACATCCCTTGTAAAGACAACTCAAAAACCTCAATGGCTTTACCGGAAAATAACTCTTTCATCTTTTTAAGAGCCAATTCGCTTATGTATGTTTTCCACTCTCTTTCAATAAGGTCATCAAGCTCGGATTCCGGAGTCTGTTCTAGAAAAGCTGCAACGCCTTCCTGTTCCCGTTTGGCGATATTGCTTTGTTTGCGGTAATAATTGAATGTCGTGTTGCGAATTACCGTTCCCATCCAGTTTCTGAAAGAAGCTTTTTCTTTATCGTAATTGGCGAGGGTTTTCCAAAGATTCAGAAGTATCAACTGCGTTAAATCCTCGGTATCGGTGCCTGCAAACTTAAGCTTATAGATCAGCGCCTTTATAAAGCTTTTATAGTAAGAAATGAACTCTTCCCAGGCTTGCTGATCATCTTGGTTTTTAGCTCTTTGCAAAAGAGTCTGTCTTGTCACCCAGTCGTTACTCATATATACCTCAAACTCTTTAACCTACAGAAATCAAAAGCCCTGTTTCAAATATTTCTCCGGGCGCTATTAAAATCGGCTGTTCATTTAAACCATTTTTCACATACGCCGGTTCGACACAAATAAATTTGGCGTCAACTGAATTTCGCCACACTGTCATTCTATTAAATACTTTAAAATCAGCATGCAATTCAAGTTTCTGCTGACCTTTTCTAAATATTTCAGTCTTGGCCAAGCCATGGTCAATCAGATTCATATTTGGCTCATTAAGAACTTTCATCAACTTGTGATCTTGATCTTCCATCACCTCAAACACTCCACTTTCGGCCAATTTCTCAATCGCATAAGCATTCGTAAAATTATTGGCTGTAGAAGCTTTTGTAGTCATCATTATCCCTTGACTGTCCTGGACAGCAAAGTATGGATGTACGCCCGGCGCCAAAGGCATAGCGACACTCGATTGATTCATAACTTGCAGGTTGATTTTTAGACCCTTTTGAGAAAGTGAAAATCTAACCTTTAAAATAAACTCAAAAGGAAATATCTTTTTTGAAACCTGATCTGCAACAAATTCATAAGATACGGCATCTGCAGTCGCTTCAGTTACAGCAAGCTCTCGATCACCAATAAAACCATGCTGACGCATTTTATAAATTTTACCTTCATAAACAAACTCACCATTATCCAAAGGTCCGAAATGAGGCAAGCATAAAGGAATACCACTATGACTTATATCTTCCCTGTCATAGTGAAGAAGGTTCTCTTCTTTATAAAACAATGCCAGGACATGGGCACCATGCGAATCAATTATCGCATACCAGTCTCCAATAGTTATTTCTATGACTGCGCCAATCCCTTTAACCACCACACAACTCATCTATGCCCTCTTCTTTTCTATTAGACCAAAGGCAAAAACATATACATACACCATAAACACAAAGTCTCCTTCAACTGCAAATATTTGAAATCAATTAACAGCTCAGGAGACTTTCTAAACAACTAAAATATTTTTACTTTTTATTAGTTTCTACTTTTACCTTCTGTCTTTCGCGCCACTTTTTGATCTGACCCTGATATTCCCGACGCTTCTCAAATTCTTCAAAATGCTTCTCATATTGCTGTTGATTCACCCAATCCGGTTTACGGACGGTTTTAATTTGCGGTGGCATTGGATAATCCGCACCTTTTAAACTCGCTTCAATACTTTTATGCAGCTTATCAAAGTCCGCTTTAAGTGCAGCAAACTTCTCTGGCATTTCTTTGGCAAGATCCTTAGTTTCAGCCCGGTCTTCGGCGATATTATACAATTCATAAATTCGTTTATTTGTCTTCTTATCGATCAGCGAAACTATTTTGAAATCGTTGTCGATATAGCCCTGAAGCTTGCCATGCAGTTGAAAAAAGGCCATTGGTTTGTCGCGTTTCGGCAAATCTTTTTCAAAAAGCGGTACAAGGCTTATGCCATCGACAGGCTGGAGCAAATTTTCTTTGGGCAAATCCAGAATGCTGGCAATCGTCGGGAAAATATCGGTCGTACAAGCAGGAAAATTAGTAATACGCGGTTTGATACGCCCCGGCCATTCGATGATTCCCGGAACGCGAATTCCTCCTTCATATAGATCTCCTTTCGCACCTCGCAAACCACCCATACCGTGTTCAATGTCATGGCCACGGTAACCGCCATTGTCACTGCAAAACCATAGGATGGTATCTTTCTCAATACCAAGATCACGCAGTTCTTTACGCAATACCCCTACCGAACGATCAACTGCAACGAGTTCAGCGAGGACACTTTGAACCGGTTTTCGCAAATCAGTATTTTCAAAAAGAGCCTTATCTTCAGGCAAAGCACGGCAAGGGTAATGCGGCGAAGGATACCAGATCAAGGTTAAAGAAGGTCTACCCTCTTTGTGTTGAGCGCGAATATACTTGATCGCTTCGGCTACTGCTATATCTGAGGTATCGCCTTTAAACTCTTCAAACACTCCATTACGGCTCATCAGCGGATCCATATCGTAGAAATTTGTCATCGACAACCAGTTTTCAAAACCAAAAGTACCGGGACCAAAAGGATCGTCTTTTAAGATAGGTACGCCCATTTGTCCAACACCATCCAGATGCCATTTACCAATGTGGTTTGTCGCATATCCTACTTTCCGAAGAGCTTTGCCTAATGTCTTTTCCTGATGACGCAGGCGGAAACCGTGATCAATCACACCTGTACGCTGCGGAATACGACCCGTCAAAACACTGGCACGAGTTGGAGAACAGACGGCATTTGCCGCATAAAAACGGTCCATTCGCAAGCCATTGGCTGCCATGGCGTCGAGATTAGGTGTCTTCAGATATGCGTGATTGTAGTACCCCATTTGGCCCCACCCCTGATCATCGGTCATCAGTAAAACTATATTCGGTTTTTTCTTAGGCTCTGCAGCCAGAAAGCCCATCATTAAAAATGAGATTGTCACTAACAATAATTTCTGCATCTTTATACCTCAGTAAGTCGATAATGATTTAAAATAATTTCTAAAGCTTGCAGATTGGTTAACCGTAAAAAAAAGATTCTAAACAATCGCCTTTGTCATATATCTGGAAATCTTTTATGGGTCACCAGCGCTCTTAATCCCTTCAATAAAATTTCTAAAATCAGTTGTTTAGATCCTTCCCCACTCCGGTAATCAAACTTGCAAACATTTACTCACGATTCAAACTTAAAAACGAGAGACACCGATGTATAAAAAGCTTGGAATACTCAGCCTCGCCCTTTCACTTTGTACGACTGCTTTCGCCACGCCACCGGCAGGAGCTCCTGACTTTTCTAAAAAGACTGATAAACAGGATCCATTAGTCCGCCAGCGCAGCCATGCGGAGTCTATGAAAGAGTTTGAAGTACAAGAAGATTACAGCCTTGAATTGGTCGCCGGCGATGACATGCTTTCAGAACCGACTCTCTGTGTCTGGGACGGCAATGGCCGCATGTATGTTGCCCAGTTTGAAACTTATATGCAGGATGTCGATGGCACTGGAAAATACGATAAAATTAGTCGCGTTCTCCGTCTGGAAGACACCAACAACGACGGGATCATAGATAAGCGCACGGTTTTTGCCGACAAACTAAACTTACCGCGCCTTGTTCTGCCCCTCAAAGACTCCGTTCTCATTGGCGAAACAAATACTCTGGACATCTACGAATACTGGGATACAAACAACGACGGTAAGGCCGACAAAAAGAAAATTTGGTACGAAGGAGGCAAACGTGGTGGTAATCTCGAACACCAGCCAAGTGGTCTTCTCTGGTCGATAGACAACAACATCCATACAACTTACAATAAATACAGTTTCCGCTACACTGACGGCACTGTCAAAAAAGTTCCGAATATGGGCAACCGCGGTCAGTGGGGATTAACTCAAGACAACCTCGGAAAAGTTATTTACTGCGATGCCGGCGCTGGCGTTGGTCCTGTTCACACTCTCTTTCCAAATGTCTACACCAAGTGGGACCCTAAGTGGGTTCGCGATAAAGACTTCAGGTCCATGTATGGGATTGACAAAGTTTATGATGCTCAGGGGGGTTTTGGTGCTATGCACCCCAATGGTTCCCTAAAGAGATTTACTGACACCTGCGGCCAAGCCGTTTTCCGTGGCGATCGTTTACCAAAAGAAATGGTCGGTGACCTTTTCTTCAGTTCTCCAGTGGGCCGCCTGACACGTCGCGCGACATTTAAAAAAGACTCTGAAGGTCGTCGAATCATGACCAATGTCTATGGCAATAAAAAGAAAGAGTTTATCGCCAGTACAGACGCCAACTTCCGTCCAGTAAACGCTGCGACCGGGCCAGACGGGACACTCTACCTTGTTGACATGCACCGCGGTATAATCCAGGAAGGTCAGTGGGTTCCAAAAGGTTCTTTTGTGCGTAAATCTATCGAGTACTATGGCCTCGACAAAAACATCAAACACGGTCGTATCTACCGTGTGCGTCACCCGGATTTCAAACCAGGCCCAAAACCGAATATGCTCAATGAAACTCCGGCACAGTTAGTCAAACACCTTTCACATCCAAATGGCTGGTGGCGTGACGAAGCACAAAAACTGATTATACTTCATGGCGATAAGTCGGTCATTCCGGCTCTTCAAAAAATCGTTATCAGCGGCAAATCTGCACTCGGAAGACTACATGCTCTGTGGACTCTTGAAGGATTCAATGCTCTTAAACTTTCACATTTACAAAAATTATATAAAGACAAGGATGTAAATATCCGTACAGCAGCAATCCGCATGACTGAACCATTTTTTCCAAAAAGATATATCAGTTCTTAAAGGTCTTGCCGGACTCGTCAAAGACCCAAGCTACGATGTTCACATTCAACTCCTGCTATCGATGTCCACCGCTGTGACTCCTGAAAGCCGCCAAGTGGCTGAAGCCGTCCTCGCTGCGAATCCAGCCAATACATACCTTAAAGAAATCGATTCAGAACTCAACAAAGCCTATTTCGAAGAAAAGGCCCGTCAGGAAGCATTGGCATCTTTTGCTAAAGAAGAGCGCGAATTGATGGACCTCGGTTCCAAGCACTACAGCGGTCTTTGTGCTTCATGTCACGGTGCAAATGGCCAGGGAGTTCCTGCCGGCAATCAATTATTGGCGCCCTCCTTCGTGAATAATCCACGCGTTCTTGGCGATAAAAGCCTTCTGGCTCACATCGCTCTCAATGGTTTTACCGGACCCATCGCTGGCAAAACCTATACCGGCGGAGTTATGCTGGCCCTTAAGTCAAATGACGACAAATATATTGCCGCAGCCCTGACTTATATCCGCAACAGCTGGGGCAATAAAGCAGTGATGGTCACTCCGCAAGACATCGCTAAAGTCCGCCGTAAAACCAGTTCAGTAACTGGACCTTACACCGAGAAAACTATCCGCAAAGTTATGCTTAACTCTGGAGACGACATAAAACTGTGGAAACTGTCGGCCACAAAAGGACAAAAGTATTTGCCAAACCTACAGGACGACGACCTCAAGAATACCTACGCGACCAAATCCCAAATGAAAAAAGGCTTCTACATTCAGGCCGATTTCCCACATGAGAGAAAAATTTCAAGAGTTATTTTACAGGCCAAAGGCAATGACTTCCCAAAAGCTCTAAAAGTTGAGATCTCTACAGATGGTAAAACCTGGCAGACTGTCGCCGCTAAGGTCAAAGGCAAAAGAACCACTGTAGTCTCCTTCCCGACCACCATAGCAACTAAGCTGAGGGTCACTTGTCTGGAAGATAAAAAATCCTGGTGGCAGCTATACGACTTCAAGATTCCAACTCCCCAAAAGTAATCTCCACTGTAAAGTTCTCTTCCTAAAAAGGTCGCTGGCAACAGCGGCTTTTTTATTTAAAAGCACATTCATTTAAATGATGCTTTATCACATCCTTCACTGACTTTACATAAACAAGCTTGGCAATCGAAAACAATACTACTATTATTGGGTTCTTATATTTAAGATCTTACAGAAGTATCACACAAAATTTTAGAGAACACTATAGATTTGAAAAAAAAAATACCAAAGCGTCTAAAACCTTTAATAAGTGATGGCATTATCGATGAGGTAATCAGGCCAATCATGAGCGGCAAAGAAGCCAAAGTCTATTTAGTTAAATCTGACAATCAACTTCGCTGTGCAAAGGTCTATAAAGATGTCAACAATCGCAGTTTTCAAAATTCTTCCATGTACCGCGAAGGGCGAAATGAACGCAATTCCCGTCGCGCCAGAGCTATGGCAAAACGCAGTAATTATGGTCGCCGGGAAGAGGAAGAAGCTTGGCAAAATGCCGAAGTAGAAGCCCTCTACCATTTAGCAGATGCCGGAGTACGAGTCCCACAGGCTCACGGTTGTTTCGATGGCATACTTATTATGGATTTAATAATCGACCATACAGGTAATGTAGCACCTCGTTTAGGCGATGTTGAAATGACTTTAGAAGAAGTTAAAGAGTATCACCAGTTTTTAATTGCTGAACTGGTCCGCATGCTTTGTTGCGGGTTAATTCATGGCGATTTATCCGAATACAATATTCTCGTTGATCCAGACGGACCGGTTATCATTGAATTACCACAAGCTGTAGATGCAGCCGGAAATAATAACGCCAAGATGATTTTTTCACGTGATGTCAATAATATAAAGAATTTTTTCGGTCGACTTGCCCCTGAAATTCTATCGACAAATTATGCTGATGAAATATGGGCTATTTATGAGAAGGGGGAGTTAACGCCAGATACTCAACTCACTGGCCAATTCAAACACAATCAGAAAAAGACCAATGTTAAAGAAGTTCTTAGTGAGATAGATGATGCTCGTATGGAACATGAACTTAAAATGAACGAATTGTCTTAATGTTCGAATAAATTCCATGCCTCTTTTATAGAAGCATGGATCAGAAAAAGGCCCGTAAAACCAAAAGACCTACCCTTTTAAAATTTACTTAACGGCTTTAGGAAGTTTACCTATTTTGGCACTGGGAGTCGCATCTGCCTCTAAATCACCTAAGGCATACTGAATACCTGAAAGCATGTGCTGAAGAGCCACTTTATCGACAAAAGTTGTTTCATTGTGCCCGAGGTTGGTATAGAAAACCCGGGAACCGGTATATGACCTTATCCATGAAACCGGATAATCGTTATCTTTGCGCTTCATGTTCTTTTTCTGCATATTTGGACCATTAAGATCTAAACTGAGAAGAACGCGCATTTTGTCACGTGTAAAATGCTTATCATCTTTGTACTGGTAAATTTCATCGCGAATGACATACCCCTGTGGAACATGCTTACAGCAAGGGTGGTCGAGATCTTCGTTGTAAAGCGTTACTTTGGCTCCGGCGCCCCAAGGGTGACCATCAAAGATACCGCCCATCGCTTCAAGGTACTCGGGCCAGTTTTTATGGCAGTCTGTTGCTGCATGAATTCCTACCAGCCCTTTCTTAGAAGCCAAAAATTTTTCAAATGCAGATCGTTGCTCTGGTTTGGCAATCGGGTTATTGGTCGTATTCAGCATGATAATTGTATCGTACTTAGTCAGCTCCGTATGATTGATCATCTCTGCATCTTCAGTGTGAGTTGCAGTAAAGGCTCCAGACTGCTCACCCAGAAAGGTCAAAACCTTAGCGCCAAACTCGATCGAGGTATGCCTAAAACCTGTTGTTTTTGAGTAAATCAGCACCTTACGCGGTTTCTTTGGCTTCTGAATATCCATTGCCTTTATATCCGCCTTAATTTGCTCGTTATTTTCCAACCAAAGAGCTTTATGGTTCAGTGCTATCCATTGCTTATTCAAAGCTCTGGATTCTTTGATTCTCTTGGCTTTTTTGAGAGTCGCTACTTCCTCTTTCATCACCCTCATTTTGGCGCGAATAGCTTTTACTTCCTCATTGGCAAAAGCTGACAAGCCCATTACCAAAATAGCGATGAATAATAATTTCTGTATTCCCATAACACTTCCTTTTATTGAATAAGATTTAGCAAGGCATTTCATATTACTTTAATTAACGACAGTAGAGTTATTCTAAACAGACTGTGCTCAAACCTTACTTGACTGAATTCGATAATTGGTCTTTCTCGGCCTGAAGTAATATTTTCATCATAGTTGCCAATTTTTCAGGCATTTGGGTGGCGAGATTATTGCTTTCTGAGATGTCTTCTGCAAGATTGTAGAGCTCCGGCTCAGCGCGAGTTTTTGTTTTAGTATTGTACTTCACACGAAGCTTCATATCCCCAATTCGCAGACCTTCGATATTTTTCTTACTCCAGTAGAAAAATTGCTCATACTCACTTTTACCTTTGGCACCATCCTTGAGTAAAGCGATCATGTTTTTGCCATCCAAAATTCGACCTTTTGGAAGCTCAGCTCCGGCAAGAGCTACAAGAGTCGGCATAAAGTCGAGAGTGGTGGCTATTTCTTTGCTATCTGTACCTGCCGGTATAGTCCCAGGCCACCACATGACGCAAGGTACACGGTGTCCTCCTTCATATGTCGAAAATTTCGCACCCTTTAGTGGCAAGGCAGAACCGCCACGATTTTTTGAAAGTTTCCAAGGGCCGTTTTCCGAAGTAAAAATAACTAGGGTATTCTTATCTGCCCCGCTACTTTTCAAGTGTTTGAGAATACGACCTATATGGTAGTCCATCTCCTCAATAGTATCGCCATAAGGTCCACGCTCACTTTTACCTTGGAATTTTGGCGAAGTATATAGTGGTACATGCGGCATGGAATAAGCCAGGTAAATAAAATAGGGCTGCTTTCTTTGCTCTGATTCTTTGATAATTTTCAGGGCTTCGTCGGTATAGCGCTCAGTAATATATGTCTGATCGACTGGATACTCAACGACTTTTTCATCCCGCATAAGGGGCACTTTACCTCCCCGCTTCTGACCTTTGACTCCTTTACCCGCTTCACCAGATTTGATTTGCTCTACAGTAACGCCACCAAAGAGTTTGATGTCATCTGCCAATTCAAGATCCTTGTGCATCCACATGTCATTGCTGAATGGAATACCAAAGTAACTGTCAAAACCCTGTTTCGTTGGTAAGTATTTCTGGCGATCACCGAGGTGCCACTTACCAATAATCGATGTCCTGTAATCCACTGCTTTCAAAACTTCGGCAATGGTTACTTCCTCTGGCCTTAAACCTTTTGACGCGCCAGGATAATAGACGTGAAAGACACCATTTCTTGAAGGGTAACGGCCTGTCAACAAAGCCGCACGCGATGCCGAACATATGGCATTCGCCGAGTAGAAGTCAGAAAAGCGTGCGCCTTCCTTAGCCATCTTATCTATTTCAGGAGTTTTAATCTTTGGAGAGCCAAAGCACCCAAGATCCTGATACCCCTGGTCGTCGGTAAAGATCAAAATAAAGTTAGGCTTCTCTTCTGCAAAAAAAGAAACGGTTAAAGTCAGAATCAGTACATATATAAATCTCGCCATAATAATCTCTACTTCTTGATTTTATCTTGATTTTTCTGTTTAGGCTGACGACCAGAATAAAGCTGTTTCGGTATTTTACGGCTGGTTTGGCTGACGACGTCCATTTCCTCCTTCAACCAGTCGCGAATCCTTAATGCTTCTCCCTCCGGATTGGCAATGGAGTTTTTCTCTTGAGGGTCATTAGAGATATCATAAAAACTGCCATCGTCATAAAGCTTCCAACGCTGGGTGCGAATAAAGTCCTTTCTTAGTAGATTGTACTTATTGAAGTAAGACGAATAAACCCACTCCCTTTGAGGCCCATTATTACCAGTCAGAGTCGGCAAAAATGAAATGCCATCCAGCTGGCGTTCTGTAGGAATTATTCCACCACCGGCATCGACAATAGTCGGCAAAAAGTCAGTAAAGTCAATCAATTGATCAGTCACTACTCCTTTCACTCCTTTTACCGGCCAGGATGCCAACAGAGGCACATGCGTACCTGCATCCTTAAGAGTTGCTTTGGCTCCACGAATCTGGCCCATTTTTGTATTTGAAGTAATCATCGGGTGCGTACCATTATCGCCAGTGAAGATGAAAATTGTATTGTCGCGAATCCCTAATGAATCTAAATGAGAACTTAACTTCCCAACTATTTTGTCCATGTAATGAACCATGTCGACAAAGTTAGCCTTGTTCACTTTTTTGGCTTCATCACGAGGCAATTTCTTTCTACTGGCCAAAGTTGAGTTTTTACGCGATTCATCGATAGTATCCGGCGTCGGGTCCATTGGGTCGTGAACCAGGATCATTGGATAATAAAGAAAGAAAGGCTGATCCTTGTGGCGAGTCATAAAATCCAGAGCAAAATCAGCTATAAGGTCCGGACCGTATTCGCCTTTGCCGCCTTCGAGAAGCTTACCATTATGAATCAACTCGCCGACATTATTATACCGCTCAGATCTATTCTCCAACCACCAAAGAAGGTACTCATCGAAACCAAATTTATTGATCAGTTTACGGTCGCGCCCCAGTTGCCACTTGCCACAAATTGCCGTGGCATAGCCAGCGCCTTTCATGAGATTGCCAAAAGTGATTTCTTTGGTGTCCAGCATGCCAAAACCCAGGTAGTTGCGGTGATTGTACCTACCGGTCATAATCTGATTTCTTGAAGGCGTACAAAGTGCCTGAGCATAGCAGTGTTTAAAGAGAACGCCATCTTTGCCTACCTTGTCGATATTCGGCGTTTTATAGTCGAGGGAACCATAGCAGGAAAAGGCTTCCATACCGACGTCATCTGCCATGATTAAAACGACGTTTGGTTTATCAGCAGACTTAACTGATAGAGTAAGCAAAGTCAAGAAAAATGCAGTTATAATTTTCAATGTAAACTCCTAAGGGTTTTGTTGAAAATTGATTAACTGCAAAAAGGCTTTTCTATACAAATTAAACTGATAATATTATGGATTTTTGATAACCAAATCAGTTCATTAGCCTCTGAAAGTTCTCCAGTTCGTGATCATTTGTCGCCTGCAGAATATTCCGCATATCCTGACGGAAATTTTTGAGAACAGTCTGGTACTCAGGATTCTTGGCGAGATTATTTCGACATCCAGGATCTTTGACTATATCGTAAAGCTCTTCCGGAGCTTTAAATTTTAAAAATTCAGCTTTCTCTTTGTAGTCTGGGTAAGATTTATCCTGTTGATTCTGAGAGTACTTTTTAAGCATCTGGCTGACTTTACCGCCCATCTCTTTTGGTAGTCTGGTTTCGCCATCGGACCAACCATTCCAGACATACGAAAACCTAAGAGTATTCAAGGCCCTTGAAGGGCGATACTGTTCCACTTTTTTATACAGATCTGTTGTGTAAGTTTTCGCTGCTTGATCATAAGGTTTTAAATTATTCATGTAGTTAAAGCAACTGTAAGCTGCCTTACGTTTCCAGGCTTTAGAATTGCCATTGAGAAGAGTCGTAAATGAAGAACCATCAACTTTTGGGAGAGCCGGAATGTTACAGAGTTCTGCAAGAGTCGGAACTATATCTACTACTGAAATAACCGATTTTTTATTGACAAATGACTGTTTAATTTGAGCGGGCCAGCGAATGATAAGAGGTGTTTTAGTTCCAGCCGGATATAAAGACCACTTACCCATCTGCCAAGGCATCCCATGATCTGAAAGAAACAGGACTATAGTGTTATCAGCCATACCGCTTTCTTCCAAAGCTCTAAGCAGTTCGCCAACGACCTGATCCATACGATTCACTGAATCAAAATAAAGCGTCGCTTCCTTTTTGAAGTTTGAGTCGTCAGGATAAGATGGATGCAACATTATCTCTTCAGGCTTATACTGAGTCAGTGGGTCCGGGTAAGGTTTTGCATTGAGGTAAGCCTGCCAATTTGAGTGACCGATCCCCTGATCAAACCACTTCTTAGTTTCTCCTTTACTACGAGCCCAGTAATGATGCGGGTCGTGAGTATTTGCAGTCAGGTAAAAGGGCTTCCCTTCTCTTTTTGATCTTTTCAGAAAATCGCGGACAAATGAAAAATACTTAGAAGGGTCACGACCAAAACCCGTTTGTTCCAGATCGCAGAACTTGGCATCGAACTTACACCAGGAGGTCCCGTGCTTACCGACAACACCTGTTAAATAGCCGGCTTTATAAAGTTCTGAAGCAATGGATTTTTTGGAAAGCTGACGCGACTTGGCCTTCCACCAGGTTGGCGGTTGTACTCCATGTCCCATATAACCATTTGTCTGTGGATGCTGGCCAGTATAGAGAGCATTTCTTGAAGGGCCGCAAATCGGTGTCGAAATATAGCAGTTTTCAAACAGCGCTCCTTCTGAAGCAAGTTTATCTAAATGAGGCGTCAATCCTTTAATGGGATTGCCCATACAACCAAGAGAATCATAATTCAGATCATCAGCAGTTATCAACAGGATATTTGGCTTAGTTACCTTTTGTGAAAAGGCAGTGTAAGTACATAAAAAAAACAGGGCATAAACAAGTCTTCTAAACATGAAAAACCATTCCTTGTTAAATATTCTAGTCAGGTATTTAAGGATTTATTAACTGACAAAATTAAAATCTAAACAAGGACTCATAAAATCTCAATCCTGCGTTATTTATCTAACATAAAAGTGAATGGACTCGCCACTACTATTGCCTAACCTGGGGGACTAATTCTTCACGAGTATAAGGAGTTTTTCAGTCTTTAATTTTCTCGCGAATCACTGTAATTTCGTCTGGCTTTCGTTTTGTGAAAGAAATACTACCAAGACTTAATCATTTTAATAGATCGAGTTCTTCTTGCTTGAGTTTAAAATGTTTGGCGTGAAACTTCATGGTATCCAAACCATTTTGTTCAGTTCCCCAGTTGTGGCCGCCTTCGTGCACCGCAAATTCACAGGGTATTTTGAGAGACTCGAGAAATTGGACAAATTTCTCTGCCGATTGAAAAGCCTTGTCTTTTCGACCGAAAACAACTCTTACCCCCATATTCTCACGGATTTCATGCTGATTCTTTTCAAGGACAGAATAACCAGTATTATTTTTCCAAAAGTCTTTTTCTGGTCCTAAAATATTTCTTTTGTTCTTAAAGTGATGAACTTTTTTGTGGGCATCTTTGGAGCTGGGATCAAAGTTGATTCTACTATTTCCTGAGCCGGCATAGTTGCAGATTGAACTGAAGTATTCAGGAGATTGAAAAGCTAGATAACAGGATCCTGATCCTCCCATGGAAAAACCGTGAACGGCTCTCGCCCGAGCGCCAATTGTGCTATATTTGCCATCAATATAAGGAATTATTTCTTTGAGAACCATAGTTTTGATCATGATACTCTGATCATGTGAATCTAAATAGATAGAAGAGCGAATACCATTTGGGAAAACCATGATACTGGGTGGGATTAGCTTGAGTTCCATGGCACGCTTTAGTATGTGGATTCGCCCCAAATTACTGCTCTCATTGCCGCCGCCACCATGAAGAGAATAAATCACCGGATAACGGGCTTTCGGGTTGGCTTTATAATGATCCGGTAGGTAAACGTAAAAGCCGACTTCAGCTTTATTGGCCTTTGAGTACATAGTGTGATGTACCGCTCCATGAGCCGGTTTTTCTACTTTATTTATCCAATTGAATTTTAACTTATCAATGGCGCTGTCCGCAAAAACAGACAGCGATGCTAAACATATGAAAGCCCACTTTATCATTGTATTTCAACTCCTTGAGAATGTTTAAGATATCAATCGAAAACCAGTTAGCTTTATAACATTTCGATCGATTATCTTCGCTTTGAGTATTTTTTCCAAGCCTGTATTTGGCGCACCTAGTTATTTTTATTTTTTGATTTTTAGGGTGTTGATGTAGGCGGCTATATCTTTGAAATCTTGTTCAGATTTTAAAGCTTGCACAGAAGTCTGCATCAGTTGACCAGATTTATCACCAACACCATTGCCGCGTACTTTGTTTTTGAAATTATGTAGCTGCTTAACCACATAGTAGTCAGATAGACCGGCTAATCCTGGAGCATTTAGAGCCTTGTTACCATGTTGATCCATTTGATGACAAGCCATACAATTATTGTAGAGCTCTTTACCTTTCACAGGGTCACCATCTTCAACCGTAACTTTTGGCTGTTTAATTTTAAGTGTTCCAATGTAAGCGGCTATATCTGCAATTTGCTGTGAAGAATATTCTTTCATCAAATTCCTCATTAGGTAGGCATCGCCATTACTTACATCTGCGCCGCGAACACCGTGCTTATACTTTTGCATCTGGGTTTGTAAGTACCAATTCGGTAATTGGGCAAGAGATGGCGCGCGTTCAGTGGCTACTCCAGTAAAATCAGCACCGTGACAAACCACACAAGAGGCAGCCATCACTTTACCGTTAACTGGGTCACCCTCCAGAATTTCCGCTTCAAAGCCCTTTAAGCTGTTAATTAAGTCACTTAGTCCCAAATCAATATTATTCTGTGAGGCAAAAATAGATAAAAGAACCTGGTTTTTCGGAGCTGCGTCATCAGCTAATACTTTAAGGCGCTTCACTTGATCGGCTGTAAACTCAATGCCTTTGATATTTTTTAAGCCTTCCATGAAGACATGAGTCGCTTTTTCTTGCTTGCTATTAACGAGATCGACTATTCGTATCAGATCTTCGGCACTCTTACTCATCGCCTGGGCTGCTAAAAGGCTTTCAACAGCAGTAACCTTTTCTATTACCTTATCGGAAGAAAGCTGGAGTAACTCCATATCGTCGAACCAGACTGTTCCTGTACTATTAGCCCAGCCGCCTAAATATAATGATACTGTCATTCCAGTCTCTTGTGAAACACGGAAATCGACTTGTAGCTTTTGCCACTCTGTATGAGTGCCCGTGAGCTTTTGAGTCATTTTTGATTGAACGCCGCGCCCACCAGTTTTAAAGAATACACCTGTATTCGACTCAATATTATCCAATTTAACCCAACCAGTTAGTAGGTATTGCCCTGGCTCGCATTTGAACCCATAGCGGACTTGAGCCACAGCACCTGATTTAGATGACATTCGTAAAGAGTTCTTGCCACTCCTCGTCACGGTTGTATCTAAGACCATTTCAACTTTACCTTTTTTATTCAGGAATATCCATGTTTGAGGGTGGCCATCTTTCACCTCTTCAAATGAAGGGTTTTCGAATAAATTCACTAACTCAGGCTTTTTTTCTTCAACGATGCCTTCTTGGGACCGGTCACGCTCCGGCATTTGGGATATAAACTGTCCAACAAGTGCTGAGCCGTGACGAACAAAAGCGAGATTATAGCATGTCTTTAAGACTTGCTTCTTGGCGAATTGCTCTTTCATTTCATAGAGCTTTTCACCAGTTTCTTTTGATGCAGGCATAAGGGCTAGACTAAGTAGTATATGTCTTAAGGTATTGCTATCTTTCTCATCGAGCATCTCTACGAGTAATTTGGTATTTTCTTCACTTGCGGGAAGGACGCGTACGGCATTTTTACGAACCGCAGCTGAACGTTGTTTAAGGGCTCCTTGAGCCACTTTTAAAGCTTCTGCATTTGAGCCATTTAGTTGGCCTAATCCATGTAGAGACCAAAGTGCGTGAATAACTGCCGGGTTAGAATTCTCATCAACAATCTCTTTAGATTTAGCCATTTTAATCAAGAGTGGCACCGCATCCATACGCTTTTGCTGAACGATTTTCTGTTGCGCCATCATACGCCAAAAGAGGTTATTGTTATTAAGGGTCTCGACTAATTTTGCTGTATCCGCTTTGCTTAGATCGAGAACTTTATTTGGCTTCCCATCTTTATGAACTATGCGGTAAATACGTCCCTCTTTTTTATTTCGCAATGGGTTTTTGATCTGAGCTCCGTGAAGTATGATGAGGTTATGCCAATCCAACATGTAAAGATGGCCATCAGGTCCAGTTATACCTTTAATGGGTGCCGTGTATTCATCGAAACTAGCGACTAGGCTTTCACCATTGCGAGCGCGGTAACTACCCTCCTTATCGGGCTCCAAAAAGAACTGTCCGAGGAGTTTACCGGTAGGACCACCTATGAAAGCCGCTTTATTCCAGTATTTTTCAGGAAAAGAACGTGCTGTGTAAATATCAAAATTGACACCGGCCGTATAGCCACCAAAGTTATCGCCTTGGCGAGTGATGGTCAGTGGGTAGAAGGTCCAGTAATCAAAAATACTTTGTGATGGAACCTTCTTTAAGCCCACCGCGTCAAAATATGAATAAGGGATAGAAATGTGTTTAGCCGGATTTCTATTGGCAGTTGAGGCAAAAATCTCGAAATCTTCAGTTAACCCTAGTCCCCAACTATTGCCCCCGAGATTGCTGATGGGTGTGAAATTTGAACCATCGACATCCATATGCCATATGCCGGCACGAAAGTGCTCGTTTTCGTCCAAGTGACCAATTCCACCGACACAACCGTAAATTTTATTATCAAAACTATACTTAAGATTACTTGGGCCACCGTGCAAAGCACCTTTCCCCCAACCTGTATTGATTTTTTTGAAGACATCGGCTTTATCATCGCCATCGGTATCTTTAAGGAAATACATATGAGGTGGTTGAGCGACAATAATGCCACCGTTAACCCAGCAAATTGATGTATTGAGCTCCAGGTGTTCGGCAAAGACTGTAAACTTATCCATCACCCCATCGCCATCAGTATCTTCACATATTTTGATGCGGTCTTTCCCCTTGCCTTTATGCACTCCAGGTGATTTATCCGTTTCAGCGATAAACATACGGCCACGGTCATCCCAAGTAATATCGTAAGGGTTTACAATATTGGGTTCATGGGCAATAAGCTGTGCTTCAAAACCTTCTGGAAGGACCAGGCATTTTGCTGATTCTTCTGGACTAATTTGATTTTGAATCATTTGTTTGTCTTCACGCTTTTCGTAATTATGAAGATATTTTTCAGCGTCTTCTCTATAAGTAAAGATAGGAATATCTTTGTCCGGCAAAGCAGTTTTGTTAGAAGCCCAAATAGTCGCCGCTGTAATCATTTTTTGAAAATGGCGATTTTCCCAAACGCGTCCATCGTGACCGTGAGCAGAATAGAAAACACGGCCTTTCCCCTGAGTTCTGACCCAGGTCCACGGCTCAGCCCGGCCTTTATCATCGCGAGTCTGCAAATCCGTCCGATCGTCGTTAAGATTTTTGTGAACATAAGTTTCGTCCCAGGTAAAGAATTCTGGAATACCACCTAAAGCCGGATGATTCTTCTGTTCCTTAACATGATCAGCCTTAAACCAGCCTTTACCGTGACCTTTAAATTCGCCGCCAATAAGCTTTACAAAGGCAGACTCCCCTTCAAAAGCTCCACAAGTATTGTGTAGAGCAACTAAACCGCCACCATTTTCCACATAAGAGATCAGCGCCGCAAGTCTTTCAGGTTTCTCGTTACCAACACTCAAGTATAGAATAAGAGCATCGTATTTGGCAAGGTTTTCAGAGTTGAGGTCATCCTTATTTGCACTGTATGTCATATCGATTCCAGCCCGAAGAAAATTGGGGATGAGCTTGTGGTGATTAATACGACCGTTGTGATTTGAAGCCGTAGTTGGACCACCACCACTGAGGAATAACACTTTTAGTTTTTGAGGCTCAGCTCCTGAAGTACTCACCATAAAGGCAAGCAGGATGTAAAGTAGAAATTTCATATTCATTAAAACCGTTAAATTTATATTGTATGATATGAATCGAAAGCATTCAGGCAGCCTAACACTTTTCAAACAAAAATATTCAAATTAAATTAAACGTAAGATATTTATAATAAGAAAGTTAAATAAAAAAAGGCATACATCAACCCAACCAATCCGAAACAGCTTTAATTACATTTCTTTAGAGCTGAAAAAGTTGAGCAAAAAGACTAAAAGCAGCTCATGAAAATATGAACTGCTATCAGTTATTTAAGTTCTATTTAGATGAAGGCTTCTTTACCTTAAGGCTTGATATATAAGCCGCGACATCTTTCAGAGCCTGATCATCTTGCAGCATCTTGGCAGAGATTTGCATCATCTTTCCAGTCTTATCACCACTGCCACTGCCTCGCAGCTCAGACTTAAAATTCTGCAACTGCTTAAATATGTAATAATCGGGCAAGCCCGCTAATGATGGCGCCTTGAGGTCTTTGTTGCCGAAACCATTTGTTTGATGGCAAGGTACGCAAGAAATATAAAGAGCTTTACCTTTTTCAGCATCGCCACCAAGTGTAGCTTCAGGCTGCTTAGTTGACTTGGTGCGAATATAAGCCGACAAATCAGCCATTTGCTGAATACTGTAATTCTGCATAAGAGTATTCATGGCATAGCCATCGGCATCTGCGACATCGCCACCGCGAATTCCCTGCTTAAACTTCTGCATTTGTGCTTGCATATACCAATCAGACAATTGCGACATAGAGGGTGCTCTCTCTGCTGCATGCCCTGCGAAATCTTCCCCATGACAAACAATACAGGCCTTGGCTAAAACCTTACCATTAGCAGCATCTCCCTCTACAATCACCGGCTCAAAACCCTGTAGACTGTTCGCCAGCTCACTGAGTCCAAGATCGATATTATTATTTGAGGCAAAAATGGCCAAAGGCATCTTGTTTTTAGGTGCTGCGTCATCGGATAACTGCCTCAAACGCGCTAATTGATCGCTGCTAAATTGAAGGCCTTTAACATTCTCTAGCCCTTTCATAAAGACTTCTGTCCTTTTCTCTAACCTGGTATTCACCAGTTGGACGATGCGAATGACATCTTCCGGGCCTTTTTCCAGAGCCTGTGCCGCCAACAAACTTTCAATGGCCATGACTTTCTTAACCACTTTCTCAGATGAAAGCTGAATGAGTTCAGGGTCTGTATACCAAACGGTACCGGTAGCTTCTGTCCAACCACCGAATAAGCCAAAGAGTAAAACACCTGTTGTTTCTTTGACTCGAAAGTTAACCTGGAGTTTAGTCCATTCATCTTTGTTTCCCTGGAGCATTTCACTGGTGGCCTCTACCACGCTGCGACCTGCGGCTCGCAAATAGACTCCTCGCTCATTTGACTTAAAGTCTTTCATTTTGACCCACATGGAATAAAGGTACTGCCCAGGTTCAAGTCGCTGAATCTGGAGGACTTCTGCACCTCCACCAGTTGTGGACTCTACACGTACCGAATACTTCCCTTCTCGTGTGACATTGGAATCCAGTTTCATTTTAACGGCGGTTTTATTGCGGTGAACTTTAAGGGTCCAACTATCGACCTTGTTGTTACGCGTATCTTCAAAAGTTGGATTTTTAATGAGGTTTTCGACTTTAGTCTCTACTTTTTCAACAATACCTTCTTTAGCCCTGTCGCGTTCTGGTAACTTTGCAATAAACTGATCAACCATTGACGAACCATGACGAACAAAGGCCAGATTGTAACACACATTCAGGGCACTAGTACCTTCAATTTTCTTTTTAAGAACGTAAAGCTTTTCACCGGCCTCTTGAGATCGTGGCATGATGCTTAACGTCAATAGAACGTGACGAAGAGCACTTGCCTCTTTCTCGTCCAACATACCAATAAGTAACTTAGTACTTTCTTCCGTCGCCGGTAAAACGCGTGCGGCATTTTTACGAACGGCTGCCGAGCGGTGCTTTAATGCCTCATGAGTGACTGCCAGTGCTGTAGCATTTGAACCATCAAGTTGTCCTAAACCATGTAAAGTCCACAGTGAATGTATAACTGCCGGATTTGAGCCTATGTCATCAATCTCCTTATCCTTAGCCAATTCAATCAGCATGGGAACTGCATCCATTCTCTTTTGCTGAACGATTTTCTGCTGTGCCATCAAACGCCAGAACATATTTTTATTCTTGTAGGTCTGCACCAATTCTGCTGTATCTGCTTTACTTAAATCGAGAACTTTATTCGGCTTACTGCCTTTGTGAGTGATACGGTAAATGCGGCCATGACTTTTATCGCGCAGTGGATTATTGGTCTCACCGCCATGAAGCATAATCAGGTTATGCCAATCCAACATATACAAGTGACCATCCGGCCCGGTCACACCTTTAATTGGGGCCGTATATTCATCAAAGCTGGAAGCCAGGCTTTCGCCATTGACTGCTATATAACTACCCTTGCCATCCGGGCGGAGGAAATACTGCCCGAGGAGCTTTCCTGTAGGTCCACCGATGAAGGCGCCTTTATTCCAATATTTTTCAGGGAAAGACCGAGCTGTATAGACATCGAAATTAGAACCAGCAGTGTAACCGCCAAACTGATCTCCCTGGCGAGTGATAGTTAAAGGGTAGAAAGTCCAATAATCATGAATGGCTTTGGCTGGGGATTTTTTCAGACCGACTGAATCAAAGTAAGGGTATGGTGCAAAAATATGTTTCGCTGGACCTTTATTGGCAGAGGAGGCAAATATTTCAAAATCCTCAGTAAAACTCAATCCCCAGCTGTTATCTCCAAGGTTACTGATCGGTGTGAAATTGCTACCATCGACATCCATGCGCCAGATTCCGGCAGCAAATCGGCCCTTGCCTTTTTCCCAATGACCGCCACCGCCAATACATCCATAAATGTAATTATCGAAGCTGTACTTAAGGTTATTTGGACCACCATGTAAATCACCAAGCCCCCAACCGGTATTTATCTTTTTAACGACATCTGCTTTATCATCGCCATTGGTATCTTTCAAAAAAAACATATCCGGCGCTTGAGCCAGAATTATACCGCCATTAACCCAGCAAATGCCGGTGTGAAGTTTAAAGCCTTCGGCAAAAGTCGTGAACTTATCCATGACGCCATCGCCATCGGTATCTTCACAAATTCTTATGCGGTCTCTCCCCTCGCCTTTTGGTATAGTCGGATACTCAACAGTCTCTGCAACAAACATACGCCCGCGGTCATCCCAGGTAATATCAATCGGGTTAACAATATCCGGCTCATGGGCAATCAATTGCGCTTCAAAACCGTCTTCCGAAACCAGACACTTTGCCGATTCCTGGGGACTGAGCTGATTTTGAATCATCTGTTTATCCTGACGGCCTTCGTGGTTATGCAGGTATTTGTTGACATCATCGCGATAAGTGAGAACCGGAATATCTGTATTCGGCGTATTTTTTTTACTCGATGCCCAAATACTCGCTGCCGTGATCATTTTTTGAAAATGACGATTTTCCCACACTCGACCATCATGGCCATGAGCAGTATAAAAGACGCGACCCTTGCCCTGCTCACGAACCCAGGTCCACGGCTCAGCACGGCCTTTATCATCACGAGTCTGTAAATCTGTGCGATCATCATTCAGGTTCTTATGAACGTAAGTTTCATCCCAGGTAAAAAATTCCGGAATGCCACCAAGTGCAGGGTGCTTCTCCTGGCCTTTGACGTGGTCTGCTTTAAACCAGCCGCTGCCATGTCCCTTAAACTCACCGCCGATAAGCTTTACAAAGGCCGACTGTCCTTCAAAAGCTCCACAGGTATTGTGAATACCGACAAAACCACCGCCATTCTCGACATAAGAGATAAGTGCTTTTACTCTTTCCGGCTTGGAGTTATCAGCACTCAGATAGAGTAAAACGACATCATACTTGGCCAGGGTTTCTGGATTAAGATCATCCTTATCAGAACTGTAGGTAAGATCAATTCCGGCTCTCAAAAAATGTGGGATCAACTTATGGTGATTTATTCGGCCATTATGGCCAGAATTGGTATCACCTCCACCGCCACTCAGAAAAAGGGCCTGCAGTTTCTCTGCAGAAACTCCCTGGACGAGATAAATTGAGGAGAGCAAAAAACTTAATAGCATGCGCATATTCATGTCCTTGATTAATAAAATTTTATAAATAATGGCGGGGTATTTAAAGAACTAAGAGGCAGCGGTGCACCAATTACGCTCGATCAATTCTATACCGGCTTCATAAACTTCTTGTTCACTTTGAAATAAAGGTCGCCAAAGGTGTAAAGCCTGACGCAGTCCAGGATCTTCATGACTAAAGGCTTCAATAACAATCCAGTCATCGTAACCAATTTGCTGCAAAGCTTTAGTTGTCTTCTGCCAATCGACCTGTCCACGTCCCGGAACACCTCGGTTACTTTCTGAGTACTGTACGTGTTTGATGTACTTTCCTGCCTGGCGAATCGCCTCTGAGACATCGTACTCTTCAAGATGTGCATGGTGGGTATCGAAATGAATTCCCAGATTGTCTTCACCAACGGCTTCAACTATGGCAGCAGTCTGAGCCAGTGAGTTGGTCAGATGCGACTCAAAACGGTTTAAGTACTCTATAGTGAGTAAAATATTCTTCTTCTGAGCATAGCGGGCAACTTCTTTTAAGCCTTCAACTGCCCATGTTATTTCCTGTTCAGTCGGAAACTCACCGGTTAACACTCCTGGAGCAGAATGGTAAGGCCCACACAAAGTCTGACTGCCAAGAACAACCGAGCAATCTACAGCCCACTTAAGGTGGTCGACGCCTGCCTGTCTTACTTCCACATGAGAAGAAATGAGATTCTTATCTGGCATGCCTCCAGTAGATGTCGTACATTCCAGCCCACAGTTATCCAAAGCCTTTTTGACTTTTTCATAATGTTCTAAGTCTCCTTGAAAAAGAGGGATTTCAACACCGTCATATCCAGCCTTTTTCAAATCTGCAAAGATTCCAAAATGGGCCTCTTCCACGAAGGGGGTCCACAGCATCATATTTATACCGGCCTTCATAGTTATTTTGAAAGAGCTAACTCTGGATTTATTTCAACTAAATTCTTAGTCGAAGAATTCTTCGTAAAAGTCCATTCTGGAAGCATAATCTTTTCACCACCTTTAAGAGCTGATTCGTGAGCTAGAATTCCAGAGCAAGTGATATTTGCACCTTGTCTGGCATTAGGATAAGGCTCGCGCCCGTTCAACAAAGCGTCTAAAAATTCATGGACCAGATGTGGGTGAGATCCGCCATGACCTCCACCTTGCGTAAAAGACAGGTGTTCATTTTCATCGTCGTAAACACCTTTAGTGGTAAAGTGAGCAATGCTTTCAGGTAAGCGATGAGCATAATCAGGAACTTCTACTCTTTGCGGGCTTTCACCAGTATGGATAATATGCCCGTCATCCTCAATCAGACTCCATTCGAAAGATTTCTTCGAAGCATGAACATCAAAACTTTCGCGGTACTGACGTGCTACGTCAAAAAGCGAACGAGTCACTTCGGCATAAAGGTCAGAATCTTTAAATTTAATATGAGCTGACTCCATACAAAATGGCGAGCCATACTGAGCATGCATTGATTCATCAATTGTTCCAGAACCAATGCACTGGACTGACTCGGCTTCGTTGCCACCAATTGCCAGAGTTGGAGACACGGCATGCGTTGCATTGTACATCGGAGGAAGTCCTTCCCAGTAGCTCGGCCAGCCAGCCATATCCTGCTGATGCGAAGAACGTAAAAATTGTAATTTACCTAACTCATCCTTGTCGTAAAGCTCCTTAACATAAAGAAACTCGCGACTGTAAACCACCGTTTCCATCATCATATAAGTCTTGCCGGATTCTTCCTGAGCATCAACGATGCGCTTGCAGTCTTCAACAGACATGGCCATAGGAATAGTACAGGCTGTATGTTTACCGGCATTCAATGCGGCAACTGATTGATCGGCATGCATAAATGGCGGAGTATTTATATGAACAATATCAACATTTGGATCATTAATGACATCTTCAAAATCAGTGTAGCGTTTTTCAACTCCGTAAGTATCGCCGATTTTATTCAGGCTTTCTTCATTTCGCTGACAGATAGCGTACATATTAGCATTCTCGTGAGCTTGATATATCGGGATAAACTCGGCGCCAAAACTTAAGCCGACTATAGCTACATTGTATTTTTTCTTTGAATTATTTACTGTGACCATCCTCTTCTCCTAATTTTTATATGTAGAACAAATTCTGAGTTTATATCATTAAAATAAGAATAAGAGGTCGCTTTCACTTGGCAAATAATTATAATTTTTAGGAGAATAACGCAACTTTAAAAGAAAATGGCGTTTAAAGATAAATCTTAATGTCGCAATATATTAAACTTGTATTTGAGTTAAATATAACTGAATAATTATTGGTGAATAAAGAAATGACAAACTTAGATTTTTTAGATGACTGCATAATTTCTAAAGAGCTGCTGCGTGCCCATCAAGATATCAAAGGCATCTTATGCTTTCTCAAAAACCGTCAATGTGAACTCGTCTGGTGTAACCTGTTACTGGCAGAGCACTGTGGATTTTCCAGTGTAGAAGAGCTGTGCAATGCCCAGGATGACTTCAGTATTCACAGCACAGAACTTGCAGAACAATACCGCAAAGATGATCTGCAGGTCATGGACTCAGGTGAGACAAAAGAAAGTATTGTTGAGCTTTTCCCGAATTACCTTGGAGACCTCGACTGGTTTGTAACAACTAAGGTTCCCCTTGTAAACAAAGCAGGGAAAGTCCTTGGATTATATGGTATAATGCAAACCTATGAAAACTCCGGAAAACTCATGCGCCCTCTTGGAGAAATAGGTAAAGCCCTGGATTATATTCGCGAAAATTATACGAAAAAAATATCTAACAAAGTTCTCGCCAGTGAAGTTGGCCTATCCGTGCGACAATTCGAAAACCGCTTTAAAGAAGTCTTTAAGACAACTCCGCATCAGTACATTCTTAAATTAAAGGTCCTCAAAGCCTGTGAGCTTCTTCTCACAAAAAATGTCACGATAATTGAAGTCTCAACAGAACTGGGGTTTTACGATCAAAGTGCGTTTAACTTACACTTCAAAAAATTTATCGGGATAACACCCTTAAAATACATAAAGAAGCACAGTCATTAAACGGCCCTTTCATTTTTAGAGTAAAATTCAATTGTTCATTATGTCTATGCTCTTTCAAAAGAGCAATCAATATCGAACCTCTTTTTAATATGGCACTAAGCCTTTTGATATTGCACATTTTTGTTTTAGACAACACTCGAATCAGCTAGCCAAATTTTCATTATCACTACTACTTTCAAATCTTCTCTCTTTGCTCAAAAAATAAATAGTAGCAATCAAAAAGAGTAAGGGGCCAATCACTGAGAGAATCTGCCAGCCACGAAAAAAGGTAATGCCAAAGATAAGACAAGGAGCCACTCGATAATAAAATTTATCCTTCCATAAAATGCTGCTGGTTATTATTAACTCTACACAAATAAGAACTTTCGATAACACTCCTAGGGTATACTGCTGAGCTTCTCGACTGAATTCACTTTTTAACCAGGTAAATGGCCAGTGATTAAAGAAATTTTCATAGATTCCAAAAAGTGCTGTTCCTGACCACCATTCACTGGTACATTTGCCGATAAAACCTCCCAGAAAGATAACAGAGATAATAACCTTGCCTAACCTCCTTGCATGCTTTTTAAGAAAGCTTTCATCCGCCTGAATATTCAACGCATACCAAAACAACCATGAAGCCACCCAAAATGAGACGACAAAAGTAGCATCGTTATAAGTCGACTGATGCTGCATGAGTACGAATGATGACAAAGTAAAAATGAGAGCTGTGACAATTGAAACGCTCCTGTGAGAAAGAGAATTCCTAAGCAAAAGAATTGGCAGGGTTACAAGAGGTAAATAATAAAAAAAACAGCAGATATATGGACTGACAAAAACATCCGGAAAGAAGTCTATGTGGACTTTTTCAACAAAGATTGTTTCGTTGACATACTCAAAATAAAAAACTGGTCCTTTTATAAACCATGAAAGTAATAGCCCCAGAAGAACAACTTTAAATGCATTAATTCTACTTAAATAAAGCAATATTTTTCTTCTCCAAAACTAAAGTCTTATTTTTGATCTTAGTTTGATACGCCACCACTAACTGGTGATCTTTGAAACGCGAACGCACATAAATCGTCGAAGTTGCACTACTCATAACGCTACTCCGGTCATTAAACGTAAGTACTCGGAGTGGATAATGATTAATCTGGATTTTATCGAAATCATACAGACCTTTTGCTATATCATTGAACTCCTCATCATTATAAGGAAATTCACTAATCCAGATGGCATTCGAGCCATTATACATTGAAGGTATGGTCTGTAAAAAAGACCAAGTGACAAATGAAGACTGCTCTAAGCTTTGCTGACGAATTAAACTCTCAGCTTTAATCAACTTCCCTAACTGAGCCAGCATTAGGCAAACCAGCACAGTGTAAAACGTTAATGTTGATTTATTCATAATGCTCAATGCTTACTAATTAATAAAAAAGCCAGCCTCAAAAAATATGAAACTGGCAATCATGATGAAAATCATTTTTTTATTGAACGACCGTTCAAAAAGTGGACTAGTTTCAACAACCGCCCCCTCCGCCACCAGCGACGGGCCCGGGTGGAAGCGGTTTTAAATCGTAAGTGAGTATATACCCGATATTTCTTCTCTCATGCGCATAACCGTACTCATCTTTGTGTGAGGTGCCATAATAAACCTGACAAATAGTACCACCACCACGTCTGATTTTTACCTTTTGATTATTGTGTGGAATGATACTTATACTAGCTTTTTGTTCATCTAGGAAGTCAACCGCTCGTTGTTTTCTAACTTCAAAAAACTTACTGGCCCTATTTTCACAGGCTTTAATCAGTTTACTGTATTTGATCACAGCTGTTTTATTGTTAAAAACAATGAGCTTATCCATGCCAATATCGACGATATCATTATGTAGTCTTAACTGGCGCTCAATTGTCTTTCTTCTTTTTTCCTCTCTGGCAATTGCCTCGTAATCAATTAAGATTTCTTTCTTAGGGTTTTTACTAAGACTCACTAGAGGCTGACGAGCATCTTCAATTTTATCTCGGGCAAAAATCTGTAATTGTATAATCCGTTTAAGCTTCGCTACCTGAGTCTGTTCCTCGCCTTCAAAAGAATCAAGATACTGAATCACTTCTTCCAGCTTCTTATCCTTCATCAAAGGCTTGATTTTTGTCTTTAATTCATCTAAATCTGTGATTCGGGTTACAACTTCCTTTTTGAAGTTGGCTTCATCCTCCAAACCCTCTTCTTTCGCTTTATGAATACAATAGCCTAATTTCTTACAAACTGAATGATCAACTTCATCTATATCCGGCTTAACAGCAGCTACCTCATCCTTAACCTTCAGTATATTTGCGCCATACATTGGTGTTTCTGACTTAGAGTCTTCTATCACTTCTGCTACAGGCTTTAAAGAAGCTGGGGAAACTGTCTCTTTCTCTAGAATAACATCCTCTTCAACAGTCAACTTTGTTTCAAATTGAGGCTTTTGCTCACTCTTAACAGAAACTTTTTCTTGCTTACTTTCATGTTTAAGCAGCTTCATAGTATATGTGAGACCAGCAACACCCGCAATTAAGAGAGTTGACAAGCCTATGACCAGGCCTTTAGATGACGACTTCTTCTTTACCGAAGATCGTCTATTATGTCGATTATTATTTCGTTTCATCAAGTATTCCTTAGTTATAAAAACACTCTACAAAGCCTCTTTAGAAAAAGACTTTAATGTAATTGCTTAATGACAAAAAATAATTAAAAGACCAGCTAATTGCAAATATATACCATATGTGGAATTTATATAAACATAGAATATTAACCAAATCATATCCAAGACATCAAATATCGCAAACCGACACAAAACAGATATCTATTACTCATTAAAATCATTCAAACACAAAGTCCTACAAAATAATAAACATAGACTATTTACCAAAAAAAAATCTCAAAAAGATTACACTACACCTCCAGAAACAACAAGCTTCATGAAGAACTAAAGCAACTCCGAATAGATCTATTGATTAATTTTAAAAAATAAGCCATCCTGACGGCTTCTTTTTAAGGGCGTTACTTCATACTTTTTTTGATTTAATAGTAGTTTTTTATAGGTATTGATTAGAATCATTAAGAATGAATCCCGCACAGTTTTTAGTTACACTAAAAAATTTAATATTTTTAATTGTCTTTACTTAGAGACAATTAGAATAATTCAAAACAAGAAAGAGTATCCATAAATCTTTTTTACTTAAATCTGTCCCATCTTACCGAATTCAGCTGTATTCACCTTTCACAAAAGTTGATATGTTGCCTTTACATGTGTTAAAGTAGTGTATCTGAGGAGATTTATATGGCTGAATGGGTTACCAATCCGACTCTGCTTCAGAGAGTCAAAAATGTATACGACGATTCTTCGTGGGACGAGTTTAACAAGTACTACCGCCCATATATAATGATGATCACTAAGGGACTCAACATGCGTCACAACGACGCCGAGGAAATTGTCCAGCTCATCATGATTAAGATCTGGAAAAATATCCCCAAGTTTAATTACAATCCCAATCGCGGTCACTTTCGCGGTTGGATAAGAACCATTACCGTCAATTCAGTGCGTAACTATATCGATACCAAGGCTTATAAACAGCTTTCCCTTGATAAAATGCATGAGACTGGTGAGAAAACTGACGTCGATGATTCTTTCTCTGAATCTGCTATTGGGAAAATTGCTGATCAGGAATGGGAAAATTATATCTGCACGATGGCCTGGGATAATGTAAAACATCACTTTAGCGAAAGTGTTCAAAATGTTTTTACAGAACTCAGTAAAGGCACCGATTGCGATGTCATTGCCGAAAAGCTGGACCTGAAACGCAATTCAGTTTACAAATACCGCAAGCGCATCAATGAACGCCTGTTTAAAGAAATCCGTAAACTGAACCGCGAGCTCGGTTAAAGCTTAATTATCTTGATATTATCATATTCGCCTTTGGCACAAACCATAAGGCGAAAGCCCCAATAACCACCTTTAAGAGGTTTCTTGTCGGTATACTCGAACGATAGCTTGCCATTAACAAAATACTTTACTTTATCCCCTCTTCTCTCTATTCGGCACTTATTCACCTTTCCTGGAGCTAATGACGCAATATCTTTGCCTTGAGCAACCATCTGACGCCCTGGAGCCCGTCGCATGTTTGCCGTTTTCCTTTGTGGGTGAAAATAAGATATTCTGTACTGAGTCATGTCTCCGTACATGATCTCCTGCGCCAAACCGACGCGACTATTGTTTGTGAAGATGTCTTTATATTTGAGGCTATTACCACAAAACATGATCATCTGAAGTGAAGCTGGAGACAAGCTTTTAAAATCAAACTCTATGGCAAAGTCTCCAGGGTGCTTGTGCTTATTCCAAATATTGAAATGACCTCCGCGAAAGATCGACTGTCCTTCTCTTGTTATCGAATATTTATCAAGATCATAACCTTTTGTTTGAAAGGCTTTCGTGAGATGTGAAGCATATTCTTCCTGAAGATTTGCTTCAGATATTGTACCATCGTTCATCAAGGCTTTCATATCTTCATAAAATTCAGGCTCAAGAATAAGTTTGCTACCTTTAACATTAGCTTTTCCGGGGCCTTCAATATGCCAATCTTGATCAAGCTGATTGTCATCAAAAGTGTATTCTTGAACAACAGTCTCAGCCTGGATGTATGTCAATAAAATTAGGAATGTAAAAATGTGTTTCATATAGTTCTTATGCTGGGCGCGCCGCAATCCTTTGCGGCATTGGACAAAACCTTAGCCGAGCTGGAGCTCAGCGATCCCAGTATTTCCTTATGTAAAAAAATTAACGGATGTACACTGGAGAACACCAGGCCATGTGACCGTTTTCCTGTTCTACTTTCAGGTAGTAGTAATCACCTTTTTCAACAGCCTGACTATAAGTCACCTTCATCTTATATTGCTTCTCAGGAACAAGACTGTGAACCTTAAATTTAGCTGCTGCAAAACAATCGTAAATCGGGAAGTGAACGTCTTGATTCAACAGATCACTCATATTTACTTCTTTTTTGATCTTATAAGTTTCACCATTCTCCAGCGTCGCTTCTATTTCAAAAATGGCTTTTGCAGTCTCTGAATTATTAATTTCCAGAACGACTCCAGAAGTAGGATTAATATTTCCACGGGATGTGTACGAACTGACTTCTACAGAATTCTTGTCAAATGAATAATGATTCTCTTCTGTTACAGACCCCTCCCCTCCACACAGACAAGGTTTCACGTCGACAATCTCCGTATCAATGATCTTTACTTTATGCTTCCAGGTCGTAACATCGACATGAGTTTGCCCTGGATCACAACGATCCCAGCCCCACTCCAACTTAAGTAAAGAAGTGTCGGCTTCATCTCGACTCGTTGTATAAGGCGTCCAAAACTGTACAGGCTCACTATTCTTGAAAAGAGTTACCATCTTGATAGGACTCTGACCTTTAACACTAAAATCCAAATCGAGCTTTTCTGTTTCAAGGATATCGCCCATCATGAACTTTTCATTGACCTTTAAGTCAACTTCAATCCTATCGCCAGTGACTGCATAGCAATGGCGATTGCGCAAAGCTTCAAGCACTGATGCACGGTCAAGTGATTCCGATAATATACAAGTTAAACCTTCGCCATAATTTCCCGGGTAGCCACAGTGGTCATCGGTATCTGAGATAAAACCGATAGTAAGCCCTTTTCTCAAATTTTCACAGACACTTTGTTGTTTAGATACTCCCCCCATACTATGAGTCATCATCGTCTTATGAGAATGGTAATCAAATGAGTTTCCGTGCTCAGAATAAACTTCCACCACCGGTGAAACGCGGTTATCCAACTCTGACCAGTTTAAACTGCGACAGTACTGATAATAGCCAACATGATGCGGCAGAATAAAACAGCCTTTTTCAAGAGCAAATTCTTTGAGAGTATCGAGGTCTTTGGCACGGCAGATCTCGCCTTCTCCATCCGGGAAATAAACACAGTAATCGCCCCACTGATTGGAGTGCCATTCATAGGCTAAAATAGTTACAAATTCATCCTCTACGTTGTATTCTTTAACGATGTCTTTAACACGTCCCCAATTCTCACGGGTTTTGGTAAAACCTTTGATATGGTAATCGCGGGTTTCAGGATCATTCTTGGGCATATCCGGCCAGAAAGCGTGGGGTGTAAACCCATAAAAATCCAGTGAGTTCTGAGCTATGCGAAAGGCGCGTTCGAGAGATCCCTTGCCGTAACCTATTTCGTTGTGATTGTGGAGATCTCCCCAGTAAAAATTCTTCATGTTATTCTCCTTATATGATGTTTAAAAGTCCGGCCGGTTTTCTTTCTGAATTCCCCCCATGATGACAGCGATCGGGATTTTCTCCCACTACTTTATAATGCTGCTGGTAAATCCATTCGGTCGGATTCGGTGGTGATGTTGCTGCAATTCTCTTCAGCAAAAGTTTCTGTAAAAGTGAAGTTACTTCCGGAAGCTTACTGGCCATATTGTGCCTTTCTTCAGGATCATTCTTCAGATCGATCAAGACTTCGGCTGCATCGTCTGAGTAAAAGATGTATTTGTAATTGCTATCCACCAATAAACTAAACGGCGGTTTGAATTGTCCACCCAATTCACTGAAAGCGTATTGACGCTCCAACTTCCCGCCACTCCAAAGCTTCAGTAGTGATTGTGAAGGACTGGCTGGCAGGTATTCGTGCGAATCATATATTCCAGCGTATTCCAAAGCCGTGGCGCAAATATCTGTCACTTCAACTGCTTCTTGGTACCTACCGGCTTTGACTTCTGGACTACGGGCAATAAAAGGGACGCGGATAGAGCCATCCTGTGGTTGAGTCTTGGCAAAGTAGCCAAAGTCCCCCATCATATCACCATGATCTGAGGTAAAGATAATCAAAGCGTCGTCGTATAATCCACGCTCCTTTAGGCAGCTGACTATTTCACCCACATAAGAATCTATCTGTTCAATCATCGCATAGTAAGCTGCGTAGTATTGCTGATAGTGTTCAACTTTATTCGATGGGCAATCAATCGGCACCGGCATATCTTTTGGATCATAGTTTTTGAGGAATCTCTCAGGCGGATCAAAAGGGAAATGCGGATTACAAAACGAAGTCCACAAAAAGAATGGTTTGTCGTGTTCTTTATTTATGAATTCCAAACTCTTCTCTTTAACTCTGAAGTCGACATATTTTTCCTCCGGTAGATGTGTCGCCCCAGCTTCACAAATTCCAGCCCGGCGTTTGTCCATGCGCTCTACCAGGTCCTGCATATGTCTTTCATAAAGACCAGCATCTTGTAGTTCTGCAGTCCACTCGTCCTTGGAACCTTCAATCATCGACTTACCGGCGACTGTCCAGAAAGTATCAAAACCAAAGATCTTTCGAGTTGTCTCACTGATCTCTTTTAAATCAATAAAACCTTCAAAGAAGTGTTCTTTACCGATTAACGCAGTGTGGTACCCCTGCTTTTGTAAGGCCTGTGTCATGGTCGGTAAATTAGGGTTCAGATCACCACGGTTATTCATAATGCCGTGCTGATGCGAATATAGACCGGTCAGTATAGAACAACGAGCCGGCATACAGACAGAGTTACCGGTGTAAGCATATGGATGATAAGCGCCCTCTGCTGCCAGGGCATCAAGGTGTGGGGTGGAAACCTTGTCATTGCCAAAGTAACCCAGGGCATCAAAGCGCTGCTCGTCAGTAGTTATTAAAATAATATTTCTTTGCTTCATGAACTTTTTGACTTGTCTTTACAGCTCAAAAAGAAGCGATGTGACTCTTTCCTTTTTATTCTTCCAACTTGTCCCATTTAAAGTTCCTGCCCGGTATTTCATAAACCATAATTGGAGATAGAGATGAAGAGACTTTGGTTATTTATACTGACGACATTTTACCTGACTGCTGCCGAAAAGCCGAATATTATAATCATGTATGTCGATGACCTCGACTTTGATCAGTTATCGGTCTACGACTACAAAAAACTCCCTTGTTATACCGGTGCCAAAGACACCGGAAATCTTAAAGAGTTAAGCGAAAGTACAGCTTTTCAAAATGGCCGTTTCCTTAAGCTTGGAGAAAAGAAATACCACAAAGATGCTCGCGTCCTGACTCCGAATATGGAAAAGCTTGCCCAAGGCGGGGTAGTTTTTAATCGCTTTTATGTAACTTCCTCGACCTGTACTCCCAGCCGTTACAGCCTTTTAACGGGACGTTATGCCTCAAGATCTCTCGTGGATAGCTCAAACACAAGTGATCCTTCTCCGGCGATCGTCTGGAACACATATCTCAATCCAAATGAAGGCCATATTGCTAAAGATTTAAATGAGGCCGGCTATGTGACTGGACTCGTTGGAAAATGGCATCTGGGCGATAAAGGAATTGACCTGATCGACACTTCTAAAGGTTATAAAAACTATCTAGCTAAAGATGGTCCGAATGGCAGCGAAGTAAAACACCGCTATAAAGGCGATTATTTCCCTCTGACTACTGATCCGCATGATCCTGAAATCCAACAGGAAATTTCCCGAATATATGAAAATACCCGCAGTAAAATTCAACAGCTTTCCGGGTTCGATATTGTAGATCGGCTTTACTATACGAACTATGATTTACTGCCAATTCCAGAGTCGATGAAAGTGCACAATCTTGAGTGGCAGACAGAAGGTGCTTTAAAATTTATTGAAGATAACAGAAACAAACCTTTTTTACTATACTTCTAAATCACTGCTCCACATGGACAATACTTTGAGGACTGGATGACGAAAGACTGGCGTGCCACACCTGCCGGCATGCTCAAAGAAAAACCACAAGTTATGCCATCCCGTGATTCTGTGTTGAAGAGAATAAATGCTGCTGGCCTACCACACCAGAATGCCATGGCCACCTGGATTGATGACAGCCTGGGCGCCGTCATGCAAAAATTGGATCAACTTAGGCTGTCTGAAAATACAATTATTATGTTTTTGAGCGACCATCAAGCCAGAGGTAAACTTGCTGCTTATGAAGGTCACCGCTGTCCGGCAATCATCAAGTTTCCAAAAGGGTTCAAAACTGGAGAAGTCGAAGAAGAGATTATTTCAAATATCGACATTCGCTCCACCATTTTGGACTTGGCGAAAATTCAACAAAAAGGCCTTATTGATGGACGTTCAATCATACCTTTGATCAAAGACGAGAAATCTAACTGGCGTCAGTCTTTACTTCTCGAAACCGGCTACTCAAGAGCGGTGGTTTCTAAGAAGTGGAAATACATCGTCAATCGCCCTCCTCAATCAGTTTTAGCTGATATGGCTGTAGATAAAGCCTACGCTTTGCGAAATGGCACTCGTCGACATGTTGGCTGGACAGGGCGCAAGATGAATCCTGCCAGTGGTATGGGCGTGCGCTTCGATGCCGATCAAGATTTCCCCCACTACTTCGATGCCGATCAACTTTACAATCTGGAAAGTGATATATTTGAGCAGCACAATTTGTACTCAAAATCTCAGTACAAGAAGCAAATTCAACAAATGAAAAGTGAAATACTAAAGCATCTAAAAGAACTGCCATTCACCTTTGGAGAGTTTAAATAAGGCTTAAAAATATTTGGGATCTTAATACGCTGAAAATGCCGATTCTGAGATCGGCGCTCCCAAAGACTTACTCATCTTATTCTGGCTACTGCAGCCACTTATTAGAATCAATAAAAATAAGATGTAAAAACTCATAAAAAGCTTTGCCATTTTAGTGAGACTCCTCTAACAATAGACTTCTCTTATAAAACTCCTGTAAATCACTGATCTCTGGAGACTGTCCAGTTCGCACATAGTAAGCACTATTTAAAATGCCCATTGAAACTGCTGTATTGATATCCTGACCTTGAGCAATCGCAGTAAAGTATCCGGCGTTGAAGTGATCCCCTGCTCCAGTACTGATCTTAGGGTTTTCGATATGCAAAGTAGGCTGGTGTACTTTCTTTTCTACACAAACAGCCCAGACTTCGCGATGCGAGTGAATACAAACAGAAGCAAACTCCAGACTCTTATGAAGCCGCTCCGTTAACTCTTTTACAGATTTTGTAGAAATCCCCATTATAACTGAGAGATTTCTGGCTTCACTTAAATTAAGTCCAAGGTGAACCTGTGATTTGATTTTACTTAAAACATTTAAACCGGCCAGCAGTTCAACTTCCGAGCGTCGACTGAAATCAGCCAGGTCGATAAATACCGGGATAGACAGATTCAGATCCTGTATGGCACTGACCAAACCAGAATAAATCTCTGTCATGTGAGGAATCTCTGTCCAATTGACTGCAGCTAAAAAATCACACTTTGGAAGAGTTTGAATAACATATGCTGCTACATCTTTCCAACGTATGGCGTCCAGTTTACTCTGTTCACAAAGCATGACTTTTCCATCATTGAATTCCAGAGCCATAGTCTGCCCCGGCTCACAAATTTCATCGACCGATTCACATTTTTGCTTGAAGTGTTTAAATACATCTGAACCTTGAATAGCTCCGCAAAAATGAAGCTGGCTTCCCAGAGAAATCATCGATGCAGCCATGATCGGAGCATTACCACCAAGCTTCTTGGCCTGGCGAAGCATTTCTACATTTGTAGAAAATCCTGCTGCATTGTAAATCTTATCGGCGAAATCAGGAATTGTTCTGCAAAAGTCTTTCTTATCTCCTTCTATTTTGGAAACGATCCGGTGGATCTCATCGACAAAACCATCGAAGCCGATGAGGCCTGATTTTACATCAGCCTCACACTTTAAATAGTCTTCTACATTTTTTGTATTAGCATTAGTCCACATATACTTGCAAATCATTTCTTGAGTTGATGTAAGTACTCAACCAAATCGGCAAAGTCCTGTCCTTCGGTCAAACCGAGTTTTTCGGGATAGTACATGAGACCATTCCTCGCTGCTCGCGAATGGTGAATGTCTTTAATAGGGATGCTTTGTACTACGCCACCGGCAGATTTCACTTTCATGTACAAGTCCGATTGATCAATCACCAGACCGTCAATGCGTATGCCATTTTGCATGACGATGTGACGCCCACTAAAGCCGTGAGCAATAGTCGCATTCGGGTCCCAGACTGCGTTTAAAATATCTGCCTTACTCTGGTTCGCGCCCCAGCCATCCAGACCCGGACCATAATTGACTCCCTGGCCTTCAATGACGTGGCACATCTTACAACGCTGAGCGACTAACTTACCTTTTTTTGCATCGCCTTTTAATTCTAAAATCGAACTCATCGGAGGGACTTTACGAGTTTTAGGGATCTCCACCGTAGAGTTGATAACAACAGCTTTTTGCGGCAAAAGCCCGGATTGCTCAAACTGTTCACGGATCCCCCACTTAGCCCAGTCTCCATCGATTCTCATAAAGCACCATTTAAAGATAAAGTCCTTTAATTCACCATCTGTCTTATGCCATAGCTCAAGCAAGGTTAATGGTGCTATTTTATCTTCTACATAGACCAAAGTCTGAGCCGCATACTTTCTTTCTTCGAGAGAATTTTTTGTATCAACAACTCTTTTCTTTAGATAATTAATTGCTCTGAATGGATGAAGTTCTCTGGTGAAAGTCTGAAACTTCTCACCTTTTCGATCGGCGAGGTCTTTCCAGAATTCATTCTTCTTACCTTTTGCTGCTAAGCCTATTGAGTAAAGTAAAGCTTTATCCTTACCATCGTAGCGTTTATACAAATCCTGTAGAATCGTCTGACACTGACTATAAGGAACATCCCGCAATGATGCAGCGATTTCGCGCAAGACAATGGCGTCAGCTTTCTTCACCAGCTTTTCAGCATAGGGAAGAATATTGATACCGGTACTGCGCAGTGCACGGTAGGCCACCAATTGCATTTCGGCTTGATGACTGTCCAATAGCTTTTCGCACTCATGAATGCCCTTATCCCCTAACATCGGCAATAACCAGACAGCTCTGTAAGCCAACCACTTGTCAGAAGATTTTGACATTTTTAGCAAAGGATTCAAAGCCTGCTCTTTGAAGTTAGCCAATTGAGAAGCAGCATGATTCCTGACATTAATCGCCGGGCTTTGTAAAGCTTTAAGACAGTCTTGTAAATAAGCATAATTTAACTGCTTCAATACTGGTGCTTTGAAAGCTTTTGGAGCGATTCGATAAATGGCTCCGGATAAGGAGTCATCGCGCGTGCCGTGACCACCAACACCCGGATCAAACCAATCGGCGACATAAATCGCGCCATCAGCACCTACCATAACATCTGAAGGTCTGAATAAGGAACCTCGCGATTTCTCTTTGACCATCAGCGACTTTCTTTCAAGTTTATAACCTGCGCCATCGATTTCCGGAAAGTAAGCAAAGATATCGCCAGCAGCAGCTTCTGCAGCCAGAAGCATGCCTGAGTATTTGTCGCCAAGAGCACCATTTTCATAAAAGGCGACTCCCGTCGGTGAACCGGGACCATAGATATCGCCAGCCGGCATAAAGCCCGGATCGTACTGGTGCCAGTGCGCTAAAGTAGTTTCCTGATCGCTGTGTTTTTCACCACGCCAATCGCGCTTACCGTCTCTGGAAAAGTAGCCGGCATTGCCGTATTCCGGTACATGTGCCACACGGCAGGAAACAGTATCGTCATTGTCACTCTGAAAGACTTCTCCCAGTGAATTTATGGTATGTTCATAGGAGTTCCTGAAATTGTGTCCTTCAACTTTCAAGCCCGTGCCATCCGGATTGATCGACGCGATAAAACCTGAAATATATTTATGGCCATCGGCACTGGGTTTACCAGCCATTTCCTTCGGATCAAAGGGGTAGTGCTTACCTCCTGATCGATAACTACCACCAAAATAAAAAGTTCTTTTACTCTGATCAGTAACTTCAGCGCCACAATTTCCCTGATTTAACATCCAGCGACCATTAGGAGCGGCGATGGTCGCATGCAGAGAGTGATCGTGGTTCATGCCATTAAAACCGCTCAAAAGGATTTCTTTTGAATCGACTTTTGGATCAAATTTCAGATCGCGATTTTTATCAGTATAAACCAATAAATCGGGCGGCTGCGAGACGACTACTTTGTTATCGAAAACGGCTATACCAAGAGGCGAAACCAGTTCTTTATCCTGAACAAAAGTATGACTCTTATCCGCGACGCCATCACCATCGCTATCTTCAAGTACAACGACTCTGTCGCCTTTCGGTCTTCTGTTAGTAAAACGCTTGCGGTAATTGACGCCTTCAGTCACCCAGATACGACCTTTCGAGTCGGTATCCATATTAGTTGGATTAAACAACATAGGTGATTTGGCCCAGACTGTCACTTCCAGGTCACCATGAACTTTAAAGTCCTGAGGTTTAACATAATCATGTTTCTTCTCGGCACCAAAGATGGTATGTGCAAAAACTCCAAGTGTTAAAGCTGATTTCCAAAATAAATTCTTCATAATCACCTCCTACTTTTTAGATCTCTTTGCTTTGCGGGCTTTCAGTTCGGCCATGCGTTGCTGCTGTTCTTCAACAGTTTCAAACTTCCCCGGTTTAAACTTTAAATCGGCAGCAGTTGGCAACTTAACGATTGAATTATCATCTGTATTGGCACTGAGCATTTCCTCAGTGACCGGAATAAGCTTAGCGCCCTGCTCCGGCACCGGAACTTTCGCAATCCACAGCATGGCATTTAACACCGCTTTGCGGTAATTATCATAAGCCCAGTTGCGGTGAAAGTGGCCACCGGTGGAACCAACTCCCCTGGCGCTGTTGTCGTTTTCAATAGCCCACATCAGCGTGACTTTTTTGCCAACAGAATCATAGGCTTCCTGATTCCAGATATTATTTAGCTTCTGAACATTCTCTTTCTTGAATTCGGCACAGGCTACATGGGTACATTTCTCTGCAAAGTGAATATTAAAGTACCACTCATCAAGAACTTCAACCGGGCCAACGCCATTGCTAATAGGGTGAGACTTTTCAAACTCAAGATTGGCTTTCCAGACAGGATTCACCGACTTGCCATTTTTAAAATAGCCACCAATCCACGGTAGGAAGTACTGCTCACCTGTAGCTGTATTATTTTTAGGGTGAACTGCATAATGGATCATCATAATACCCACACCTTTCTGCCATAGAGAGTGCATCTTGGAAAGACCTTTACCAACGACTTTCGAGCTGTCATTGTAAAGGATTATGGCATCGGCATCATCCAGCACCGATTCATCCTCAGGCCAGCCGGCAATCACCAGAGTTTCAATTTTAGCATGACTTTGCGCTTTCAACTGCTCAGCTAAAAGCATGGAGCCGGCACGATACTCGTGTTTACCCGGCCCATGACTCTTACCGCCGTGTAGAAAAACAATTTTCTCTGCTTGTAAAAGAACATGAAAAATAAATAGGAAGATCACTAAATGCTTCAAAAAATACCTCACACGTTATTTAAAATTTTTATGGGTTAATACCCAAAACTTGCTTTGTCATTCAAAACCGTTCTCGTACACCTACTCGTCTCCCGTTCCCGATATTTTCGAATATCGACTTAAAGTTAAAGATCTATAAATTCTCGATATCTTCATAAACGATTAATTCGTGAAGGTATACGATTGACGGGTACGTGAACGTGCAGCTAGTACCTCGTAGTTACTGCAAGCACAGTTTATTAATTACCGGCAGCCAATGGGATTATTTCTGCCACCGATTTCATCAAACCATTTTCCTTTAACACACTCATATTGTTTTCATTCAGATTAATAAATGAAATTTTTCCTGCGGCATCCTTCACTTTTAGAACAGCCTTGGCTGCTACATCCAACTCCGCTTCAATTGTCCAGTCACCACAAGAGTAAGTACCATTGCCATTCTCTAAAACTGTATTTTTCTCGCCTACCTGAATGAGACTGAGAATGCGTAACTTTTTACTTTTCTTATTCGGGGTGATGTAAGCATGGGTCCCGCGAGATTTATAAACTGTTGGCACTTTGCCACCGCGGCGGTCAACATTGAATGGCGGCACCAGAGCCTCTGAACGAATGTCAAAATTGAGCTTTTCACTGGCGAAAAAATTCACTGAAGCATTTTCCTCTTTGACACTTAAGCCATTGCCATTTACCTGAAGTGTTTTACGGCAGTGCAAGAGCCACTCCCACTGCACTTCTTTACTAGCTTCCAACTCGTCATAAACAACAATCAAACCAGGTTTCAAATAAAGCAGATGACGACGAAACTTTGTCAGTTCCTTACTTTCCATTTCTTCATACCAATCAAGGTCGGCAATCTTAACGCGATCCCACCACTGAGGAGAAGGTACGCCAGTATAAGCATTCGAGGCATCGGCTGCGGCATAAGTTAACTTTTCACCCTCGAGAAAACGGCTGATATAACCGTAGGCATCAGCACTTATGGGCTGACCTTTGCCATCGACTGTCACGCTGTTGTGACCACGGGTATGGCGGTAACTGCGAAACTTATGTTGCTGACCGCCATGGCGATAACGGAAAGGTACAAACAATCTTTCACCTTTATAAAGAACTGTGAAGGCATTGTGACTGGATAAATTGTGACCAAAACCACCATAAGGCGATGAACGCAACGAAACCATCAGGTTATTTTCAGAATCCAGAACGTTTCTGTTCATGTTGACAATACCGACGTCCGGGAAAAGTCTATTTTGTGACACTTCAATTGATGCAGGAACCGGCTTGGAAGACTCCAATGGCAGACCTTCGGCAATTCGCGGCCATAAAAGAGTCAGGGCTTTATCGTCTCGCGACTCTTTCGCTGTCGAAGCCAGGTATCTGGCTAAAGGAATATCCAACTCTGCATCCAGAACTTTCAGCCATAAAGCTGTTTTTTCACCGACTCCAACAGCATCGCTCTCATAACCATCGCCGCCAAAACCGTCTCCCTGTGAACCCGGAGGTCTGCGGTAAAGAATCCATTCCACATGGTTTTTAAACCATGGGTGAACATAGAAATTATGACCGGTATATTTCTGAAAATGAACCGGAGCGGCAATCCAGGTACCGATATTAACGCCAAAGTAGCTGCCATTATTCCAACCGCCATCAAATGTACTTTGAATCGGCTGTCTCGCCTGCCAGACATTGTAAGCATAAGTCAACCACTCATCTGCATCAGGCGTCTTTCCTTTAAGAGCAATCGCTGCTTCAAGGAAGCTCAAGTAAGTATGCTGCCAGGCATGATTGTCGATGATTCTCGATTCAAGACGATTACAAAAGTACTTATAGTAGGTATCTGCTCTAAAATGCAGAGACTTAAAAACTATGTCTCTTTCTTCTTTTGAAAAGTAATCATGACAAGTGTCAAAAACCTGGACTAGACCTTCCAGTATAGCGGCATAACTGAAAGAGTCCTGAATATTGTAAATCAGCTCGGTTCTTTCATCCCTGAAAATACTCAATTTAGCTGCAGCAACACCCCAGCGAATAGCTTCCTTACAGTACTTCTCATCTCCAGAGGCAATGAAGGCCATACAAAGAGAGTGAATCGCGCCCTTAAAGACTCTGCCATTCGGCTGTGACTTAGGGTGATCATCCGGGAATTTTTTATTCTGTAAAACGCGAACGCCATTTTTATAAAATTTACCAGCCCATTCCTTGGTCGGCAGTTGCACGTCAAAGTATTGTTCTGCATGCTTTAAAAGTGTCTTTTTATAAGGCTTGTCCTTAAGTGATTTTCTTAATTCAGGTAATCTTTCTTTGCGGGCCAATACTCTTGGGTATTCATTGGGAATAGCGTTGACAAAAGCCTTGGCGTGAGGAGCTTTGTTCTCCCAAGAGGATTGATCAATCTCGAAGTTAAAAGCCTGGCTCCACTCACCTTTGTCAATGCGCACCCGCCAGTACCATTTACCGTTTGCCAGTTTTCCCGGGATGTAAAAGGATTCTTTCAGGTCTTCTGCCGAGGCATAGATTGATGCGAAATTGGCTTCCCGGGATATCTGAAAGTCGTGCTTCAAAAAAGCCGTCTTCCACTTATCGCGGTTTGTCGGTACAAATAAAACCGGCGGGTTGGTCATCGCTATGCGGTTATGCGGGGAATGATCGCGACGCCACTCGGGATGAATCGACTCAAGCTTTAAAGGTTTAAGTTCAGCCGGGATAAAAAAGCAAAGACTGAGTAAGAAAAGGAATACCGGTTTCATAAGACCTCATTATTAGTTTCCTTCTCTTACAGTTGAAATCTTTTTTATGGGACAGATGGAGAGAGGTGGAAAGTGGAAACTTCTTTGAAACTAAGTTTCGAGCAATCGGCATTTAGTGTGTTGCGCACAAGATTTCAGTCATTCTTCTACAAGTTCCTGTACGCGCCGTAAAACAAGGTGAATGCCGTAGCCAGAGAGGATACCCTGGGGTTCTTTGCGGCATACCTAGAATTTTATGCCGAGCTGGAGCTCAACGATCCATAAACTTAGTTTCATCACTCACAGTCCCCAAAGCGAAGCCTGGTCAATCGCTGAATACAGAAAGAACTCTGTCAAATCACTCAAACAACAGAGTCCTGAAAATTGAACTATTTACTCTGAATATATTTGTGAATAGTACTCTCCGTACGGGAACCTTTTTTAATAAGCCGGCGCTTGTAACCGCAATGATCGACCTTAAAGCCATTACTCCCCGGTTTATAAATGCCGAATTTAAAATAGGGCCCCAGGAAATCATTCTTGCCAACATCGCCTTGCCAGTCCGCTTTCTGCTCATCATTAATCCAAAGCTTTACATGTCCTTTGGATATAGCCTTGTTCTCTTTTGCTGAGTAGTCTGAAAATTTGATCTCAACGCGAAAATGAAGCCACTGATTTATCGGCAGAGTATCAATTTTTTCATGAAAGACCAAAGCTCCACTGCGACCATCTTCTAAAGCCATAGCCGGCTGTTTTGGACTCGGTTTAATTTTTGGGCGACTGTTGGTCGAAATGACTCTGGGGCCGTTACGTACAAACAGCTGGATGTAACCATTGTTAATAGAGAAGGCTCCAATTGGGCCACCCGCAGGTCCATCGACCGTGTAATTCAGTTCCTCGCCGCTGTCTTTATCAAAGCCACGCACACCGCCTTTTTTATCGTTCATGCCTTTCCATTTCAGTTGACTGGATAATTCAAGAAACCGCTTAATTGATAAATGCTCACGTAAGCCATCCGGCTTTCTTACCGCGGTGCGGTCTGGACGGCCATGCCATTGAGCAAAAATACCTTTACTCTCCTGCGTTAACGGCTCAGGAAACTTTGTATACCAGCTATAGAAGATGGTATCGCCATAATCGCCACACGATACAAGGCCATAAACATCTTTGATTTCACTTAATTCATTGAGCTTATCCGCGGACAAATGAGCGACATCTTTGGGAAGAGAAAAACACTCAGTCAACTCAACGCGATTCGCTTTGGGCCCGGCCCAGAATTTATAGACCGCATGCCCCTTGAATCGGTTTTGCTCATCTATAGAAAAGCCGCACTTCTTTGCAGAACTTGCGACCAGACCAAATTGAAAGTCAATCAAATTAGTGCTTGGTAAAACTTCTTTTTGTGGGCTCCAATTATAATGGATTTTTTTATCTGTACTGGAACTCAGTTTAACCGTTTCTTTCTCGAACTGATTTGGCACTTCAGCCTGGATCCTGGAAAAATTCAACAGCATCAATAATACGGCCAGTCCAGTAGTTAATTTATTATTCATATAGTTTCCTATTCATTAGTAAGTTAGGCTATTTTCAATCGGTAAGGAACTACCCGAATGCTTGGATTCAGTCATGATAGTACGTCCAGAAATTTTGAGGTGATAAGCCCTCAGTTAGTATGCTTGTAGCCCTAACTGAGCCGTCGACTGACAAGCTGGTCAAACGAGTTGGGCTATGAATATATATATCTTTCCGACCCATACCATAAGTGCTGCCCGCCGTCATCGAGTTTCCTCCACGTCCAAGTATATTTCTCATATTTATCAATATGGATTCTACCAGCAAAAAAGTATTGGAGTCTTCAACTTCAGCGACGTAACGCGACTGATCATAGTGGGAAATACCTGTAAAACCGCCACCTGCAATATGACCTTTATTGATTCCATAACTGCGCAAAGCAATATTATCGTCCCTCTTATAAGGACTGGCTGGACATTTATACAGAGACGCGCTGCCGGCAGGCAAGCCGCCATTCAATTTTTTCTCAGCCTCACTGAGTCTACGACCATCGTAATCACTTAACATATCGTCCCAAGTTAAAGCGCGCCGACTGTACCCTACTGGTCTATCATTCTGAGCCGCTGCAACTGGAAATTTACTTTTGTTATTTTTGGTATACTCCATCATCGCCACAAAAATCTGCCGATTGTTACTTAGGCAAACGGCCTGTTGTGCTTTTCCTTTAGCTCTCCCCAAACTTGGTAAAAGTATAGAAATGAGTAAGCCGATGACAGCCATAACCACTAAAAGTTCAACCAGAGTAAACGGCTTGGTTTTCATAAAGCTTCCTTTGATTGATATTTACCTACAGCAAGAGGTATAATCTCTCCTGTTTCTGTTGGTGAACCATCTTCGACAAGAACACTCATCCCTTGATCGTTTAGATTAATAAAAGTTACCTTACCTTCTGTGTCTCTTACCTTAAGAATGGCTTTTTTGCTAACATCCAGCTCTGCCTCAATAATCCATTCACCACAACTGTAACTGCCATTCTCATTCAACGAAACGGTATTTATTTCACCGACCTGCATGAGACTTAACAATCGCAGTTTTTTGCTTTTCTTCTGCGGGCTGATATATGCATGTGTCCCCCGGGATTTATAAACGGTTGGCACCTTACCACCACGGCGGTCGACATTGAATGGCGGCACCAAAGCTTCTGTGCGGATCTCGTAATTCAGCTTTTCACTGGCAAAGAAATTCACTGAAGCCTTAAGCTCTTTTACTGAAAGGCTTTCACCACTGACTTGAAGAGTTTTTCGGCAGTGTAGAATCCAGTCCCAGCGTACCTCGTCAGCGGCTTCGAGTTCATCGTATATGACAATTAATCCCGGCCGCAGATAGAGAAGATGACGTCTAAATTTTTCAGCAGATTTATGTTCCATATCGGCATACCAGTCGACGCCTGCTTTTTCTGCTCGAATCCACCATTGAGGCGAAGGTTCACCTGTATAGGCATTTGACGCATCTCCTGCGATATATGAAAGCTGTTCACCAGCGATGTAACGACAGATATAGCCATAGGCATCTGCACTGTATGGCTGTCCTTTGCCATCGACTGTGACACTATTGTGACCACGAGTGTGACGGTAAGACCTCAGGACATGGCCATCACCTCCATGCCGATAGCGATAAGGCACAAAGAGGCTTTCACCTTTGTAAACGACAGTAAAAGCATTATGGCTGGAATGATTGTGCCCAAAGCCTCCATAAGCTGAAGAGCGCATAGAAACCATCAGGTTCTTGTCCGAGTTCAAAACATCTCGATTCATATTCGCAACCCCAATATCCGGGAAAAGTCTATTTTGTGAAACTTCAATTGACGCAGGAACCGGCTTAGAAGACTCCAATGGCAGACCTTCAGCAAAACGCGGCCAGACAATTGCAAGCTGCTTTTCGGCCTCAAGGGGCTTGGCTTTTGAAGTTAAATAACGCGCTAAGGGAACATCTAATTCCGCATCAAGAATATTCAGCCAGGCAGCGACTTTCCCCTGAATACCTTTCTCATTTGTCTCATAACCATTGCCTGCAAAGCCATCGCCATGGGATCCAGGCGGCGAGCGATACAGACTCCACTTGATGTGATTTTTAAACCATGGATGGGAGTAGTAATTATAAGCAGTATACTTTTTAAAATGAAGCGGTGCTGTGACCCATGTACCGATATTGACTCCATAGTACCTGCCATTATTCCAGCCGCCATCAAAAGTACTCTGCACCGGCTGCCTCGCCTGCCAGATATTATAGGCATAAGTCAGCCAATCATCAGCTTCCGGGATGTGCCCTTTGAGAGCTATAGAAGCTTCAAGAAAACTGAGGTAGGTGTGCTGCCAGGAATGATTATCGATAACTCTTGATTCCAGGCGGTTACAAAAATACTTAAAATAACTTGTAGCTCTTTTATAGAGAGAGTGTAGAACTATTTTTCTTTCTTCATCTGAAAAATAATCATAACAGGTATCGAAACCCGCTACTAATCCTTCAAGAATGGCGGCATAACTGAATGAGTCCTGAAGGTTATAGATATGCCCCAACTTCTGCTTGCGTTCAACTAGCAATTTGGCCGCGGCAACTGTCCAACGAAGCAGTTCATCGCGATACCTTTTATCTCCCGTGGCAATAAACGCTTGGGCTTGGGCTTTAATCCCAGCTTTAAAAGTTTTGCCATTGGGCTGAGACTTGGGGTGATCGTCGGGGAATTTCGCATTTTTAAAAACACGTTGACCATTTTTATAAAATTTACCGCCCCATTCTTTGGACGGCAATTCAACATCTAAATACTGAGAAGCATTCTTGATAATGCTCTTCAGGTATGGGCTGACCTGTATTTCCTGCCGGAAATCATTTAAGCGTATTTTCCGAACCAGAACCCTCGGATGATCTTCTGCGATTCCCTTTATAAATTCTGCAGCAACAGGAGCATTATTTTCCCAAGAGGATTGATCGATCTCGAAATTAAAGGCCCGGCTCCACTCTCCCTTGTCGATACGCACCCGCCAGTACCACTTGCCAAGTGGCAGTTTTCCCGGGATGTAAAAGGATTCTTTCAAGTCTGCTGCCGAGTCATAGACTGATGCGAAATTGGCTTCTCGGGATACCTGAAAATCGTGCTTTTGGAAAGCCATCTGCCACTTTACACGGCTAGTAGGGACAAACAAGACCGGTGGATTTGTTATCGCTACACGATTGCGCGGGGAATGTTGACGGCGCCATTCGGGGTGGATAGAGTCAAGTTTTAATGGTTTCACTTCAGCTGTTAACAGCGAGGGAAGAAAGATAAAGAAAAGGACTATCGCTTTCATGAGCTCTCATTGAGTTTTCTTCCCTTACAGTTGAAAGACTCTCAATGGGACAGGAGGCTTATTTAAGCGATATGGATAGTACTATTTTAAGATGGTCATGTTATCACAAAAAGATATATATCTTTCCGCACACTGATACTTTTCGACTAGAGACACACTCACAAAATTATAATCATATCACATTATAAATTAGAAACTTAAGAAAAAATTTTCCATCCAAGAATCATTCTATGCTAGGTCTTCATAAAAAGTGAAGGAACACCTCATGGATAAGAATAATTTTGGGGAAAATTTAAGAAATTCAAAAACCATAAAACCTCGCAACTTTACAATTGTTGAATTACTTGCCTGCATAGCTATCATCGGCATCTTGACATCAATGCTCATGCCTTCTCTTCACAACGCTCGTGAAAAAGCATATCTTGTTCTTTGCGTTCATAACCAACGTCAAATAAGTCTTGCTACAAATATTTATACAGATGACAACACCGGATACTTTCCACACAGTACCTGGCTGAGTCATCTCGGCACCAACAAAGGCTGGCTTTTTTCAGGAAGAAACTATAATGAAGTAGAAGATGTCAAAACCGGTTCATTGTATGCATATCTTGAAACAACTGCCCCTTATCACTGCCCAACTCATTCAGACAGAACACATAAAAGACAAGCATTAACCAGTTACATGATTACCGGTCTGATTCAGGATTACAACAGATATAATTGGTTCTCAATTCACCAGATGCCAAGTGGCTTTGTGCTATTTTGGGAAGCGAATGAACAGCTCAAAGGAAATATGTGGAATGATGGCACCGATACTGTCAGAGAAAAAACCAGCAACTTAAAAAAATTGACTATGAGACACAACGGCAGATCTCCCATAGTCGCTTCTGATGGTCATGTAGAATTAACTAATAACATTCATTTTACCAGCGAACTCAATAATCCCAACAGCAACATTAACTTCTGTCCTAAGCACGGAAGTCATTAAGTATCTCTTCGTTCTACAAGATAAACTTTATATTATTGCTAAAGTTTTGCCTTACGATACTCAATCCTTTCTGTAAACCATAGGCAGGTCATTTCGATACAGACTATAGTACCAATTGGATTCCTGAGATCGACCGTTGGTAGACTCCACATGATTGAGGCTAATTTAACTTTTTTACCATGATATTCTTGAAGTGGATTTCCATAATTCTTTTAGCATGTAGCTGAAGGCCAATTGGACCTTCTTCGATTGCAGTTTGAGACTCATACTCATTCACTTTCGTACCATTCAGCCAGACTGTATAGACATTATTAACGGCCTTGACTTTCATGGTATTCCAACCTTTAACTTTGAGGATATCTTTAACACCTTCTGATTCTTTTGGATATCCTTTCCCCGGGATATAAGGAGAAGTCGTCATATCTCTTTTCAGGCTTCCGGAAATACCAATTTGAATTTGGTCCTGATTGCGAAGAAATAAACCGGAATCAACTATTCCTTCACCCATTTTGAAATCCAATTGGACAATGAAGTCTTTGTATTTTTCAGTAGTCCACAGATTTGAGCCCTTCTTTTTAGGGCAGTTTTTACAAACGATGACACCATCTTCAACTGACCACCAAATATTCTTCTTAGGCTTTACCCAGTTTGTGAAGTCTTTGCCATTAAAGATTGGTTTTAGATCTTCAGCATATGTTGCGAGAGAGATTAGTAATAAACAGAATAAAATTTTCATAGATTTCTCCTTTGTTTACTACAGAACTCTTAAAATCAGTGCTTAAAACAATTGTTTTGCGCATCTATTCCCAGAAATACGAAGAAAATCTTCTTTTTATCCCTTTTCCTTTTTACCCTCTAAGAAAAAGAATCAATTCTGCTAACTATTTGACACATTTAAATATTGTGTATAATTGAGTCCTGCTGGTCATTTACAAAGTAACTTTCAATGGTGACATCTATGGCAGTGACACCCTTCTTACACTTCTTGTCTTCACAATCGCTTTTAGTTACTAAAACAATTAACCCTATTACTGCGCCCAAACCGATTGTTCTTCCAATGGCCTTTTTCTCTGACTTACTTAGAGATGAACAACCTGTTGCCAAAAGTAAGCTCATTGCAACTGCCAATGCTTTAAACCTTTTCATAATAAGCTACAACTACACAGATAGATTACTGGTTAATATGGTTTCTCATAAATTGGGTAATAATAAATACCATTTAACAGCTTAATCCCATGGCAAACTTAAGTGAGAAAAGAAAGCATCGTACTAAATGGTCTAAACAGCTGAATTTTCTATTAATTTCAAATATATTAATAAGCAAAAAATTTTAACGGAGTACATAATGAATATTCATGGCTTACATCATACTGCCTACCGCTGTAAAGACTCTGAAGAGACCAGACAGTTTTACGAAGATTTTTTAGGATTAACTTTAGCCGATGCCTTTAAAATCACCCTGACGAAAACGGGAAATAAAGCACACGTCCTGCACTCGTTTTTTCAGATGGATGATGGTTCTTATATCGCTTTTTTTGAAGCTCCGCATATGCCATTTGATTTTAAAGAACAGCATGACTTTGATTTGCACCTCGCACTAGAATCATCTGCAGAAAGAATTGCCGAATTAACTAAAATCGCCCGAGATAAAAACTTTGAGGTCAGAGGCCCGGTCGATCATGGCATGAGCTTTTCCACCTATTTCCGCGACCCGAATGGTTATGTTATAGAGCTGGTCCATAAAAAGCCAGAGCATGACTTGCTTTTAGAACCGACAATAAATAACGCTCGTCAAACTCTGGATGCCTGGCAGCAAGAGAAAAACGCTTAAACTTTTCGACCTAATTCAGTTAAAAAAATCTCAAGTTCAACTGACTCTTGGAATGAAGAAAAGAGAGAACCGCAAATAAGGTGAGAACTGGTTGGAGTAGTTACCCTGGGGTATGAATCTGAATTATTGAGAGAAAAGAAAGGGAAAGATAGAACAGTAAACTCATGGTATCATTGCCAGCCTTATGTAGCATCAATAAAAAATCATGAATCAAAGATGACTGAAAAGCGAAGCCTGAAAACAAACTTATATAGATATGAGTCTGATAAGAGAAAATGGAAGGTGACCAAACATAAACGAATTCAAAAGAATTAGACATTCATCATTTCTAGTTATTACTGGTAATTTTCTTCAATCTGCTCTTCCCCATTCCTAAAGATCAACAATCAACCATATTTAAATCTTAAAACAACTCGCTATACACAAACAAACTCATTACTTTAATGAAGGAAAACTACTTTAACTCAAAGGGCTGATTTTGAAATTTTTTGTACTCTTTACCATCTTTTTACTTCACTGTATTAGTTACTCCACCACAATTGATTTCATGAGTGTAGAAGAGAAATGTTTTCACAGTGACCTCGTTGCACTTGTTAAAGTAACTCAGGCTGGTGGGCTTTATGCAGAATATGAAATCATTGAATCTTTTAAAGGGCAACAAAATGGCAAAGTTATACTCTACGATCCTCCCGGTCCTCATGGTCCCTGGTTCCCAACTGTTCTTTATGGAGAACAATACTTAATATTTGCCAGTAAAAATCGCGAACTGACTCAATTCATTTCATCATCTTCGACAACTGGTAACCCTATGGCTTTAAGAAAAATTAAATTTGATTATCGGCTGCCATACTATCAAGGGAAAACGAAGATTGCCGACTTGAAAGATCAAGGCGCGCTGCTCGATCAAGTTAAAGACTTTTTAAGCCATTCTGAAGAAGAACAAAAAATGCATTTTGTGAGAGAGTATATTCTTCGCAGTTATGGCAGACTAAAAAAATATCCCTTCATTATGCGGCACTTTTTCATGGAAACCAATAAAGACAAAATTCTTAGCATTTATCAACGCTTAAGTTCAGACCAAAGGTGGACATTGGGATTCAGTCTCTCTTCTACAGATGAAATTATTTTAGCAAGGCATAAAAAACTCGCGGCTAGTTTCACACCCAATAACACAGACAAACTCGATCTAATGACTTTATCTGAGCTCCACAAGAAATGGCCTGAAATGCTTGAAAAAAACAAAGCCAATAAGAAAACTGTGTTCGCTCTCCAACGGGCCTGGTTTTTAGCAGAGTTAAATTATGGCAACAAAAAAATTCATTTCCGCAAAATGACAGATGAGGAATTAAGTGGCTTCCAGGATAATATTTTTTATTTAGGTCGCTATACTCAAAGCGACTACCTAGAAGAAATAACCGCACGTAAACTGACTCTTAAACCAGCAACCTTAAATAAACTTTTTCATCAAAAAATTGATAATCTAGGTGACAAAGACATTCTCGAATATACTTACACAATTGTCTCTATTGGTATGCCCTCCGAGAGAGAACAGCTTTTAATTAAACTAAAAAATAAGAAGTTTAAATTTCATCATGATCAAAAAGTTTGTCTGCTGGCTTTTTTAGGTGATTCCGAGGCTCAAGAGACAATAAAAAATAAGATTTTGGCGCAAATTAACTTAGGAGTTATCAAAGAAATCAGTGAAGAAATAAATGCTCTTTGGTATTTTGATCGAGAATATTTTATAGCGCTTGCAAAGCACCCCATTTTTCAGAAGGAAGTCATCGAAAAACTCTTAAAAGAAGATCCACAAGCGAACGAAGACAGGGTTCTTAAAATCATTAAAGATAAACCAAGAGACTCCATCGGCTACTATTTTAGCAGCTGCCATATTAGAAAGATGGCACCTCAACTATATAAAAAGTATTTTTACTATTTGGCTCCAAAGTATCAAATTAATGCTTTAGCTGAACAGGACTCTATAGACCAGACTTCACTCATGAAAATTATAGACTCTTACAAAGGGCAGGAAAGGCGAACTATTTTTCAAGCCTTCCTCCTTATCTTAGAGCATAATGATAAAGAGGCCATCAGCTATTACCAAAAGCATAAGACAATATTAAATGATGAATACTTACCTTACTTTGCACAACTTTACTGTTCTCGACTGAAAGATGATATTTCTCAACTGGAAAAAATTTACACTTCAAATGAACAATCATTTTCTCACTTCGCTCTAAGGTACTTATTCATCCATAAACCGGAGAAGTACATTTCTGAGATGCAAAAGTTACTATCTCATAAAGATCGAAAAGTAAAATTAAAAATAGCCATTATTCTGGCCGAGCACGGGTTTCCTGAAGCCATAGACCTTTTACTCAATGAAAACTTAAGCCCTACACAAGAGTTAGACGATCATCTACTCCGCCGACAACTATATATACTGGACGGCCGATTAAAAAGCCTCTTATCCAATATGTCTAAAGGAGAAACGAACTCTCTTTCACCGGAAGCTTTAAAAGAATACTGGAGCAAACATCGAAAGTCTTATGTTGACCCCTGGCGTTCAATTTTGAATGAAAACTTCTGTGAATAGTCCATCAATCCCTATCAAAATTATAGTTCTTGGTCGTGCGTGCAGTATGGGCGATGTATTCATTTGAAGCGTGCCCATCAAGAAAAGCGAGGCCGTTTTTGCCCTAGCCGTGCCAGGAGATACTTAAATTTCCTGTCAGCCCAAATGTCTGCCCCATAGCACCTCCATCATTAAGAAAAAACATCTTTGAAGGTAAAGTTTCAATCGTAGTAATATTGATCCCCATCTGTTTTCCGCCGACGCGCTTAGTTAGATCTCTTCTTCCCCGCATGGCATTGCCAAAGTATGAGGTTCTTTGAGACACATAAGTACTACCCCATGCTGAACTTTATCGGCAGACATTGTCTAAAGGGCATTCGGCAACTTTCATCTCTTTATCACCTGCAGCATCGCCAAAATAGGGGTTGGCCATTTTATACTTAGCTGAATAATGCCAATTATTAAGTTTGCCGCTATTAGCAACATATAACAAAGCGGGATTTGACTTTGTGCCCCGACCACCATTGACATATTCACCCGGTATCGTGTGATTACTTTCAATAAGTTAGGCTGTGCCGGCAAAGGCTATCTGCTTAAGATTTCCAAGACAGACTGTAGTCTGCACCTGATGACGGGCCTTTCTCAATGCCGGCATGAGTGTGCTCATCAAAATACCAATTATGACTATCACCACCATAAGCTCTAAAAGAGTAAATTCTTTCTATTCATTAGTAAATTCAAATTAAATTAATTTGTTCAACAAAAGGGCTTCTTCTTTACAGACTGGAAGCCCGCGGTCCCAGCAGCATGCTACGATTTCAGGCATTTTAGAGGTCCTGTGCCGATGCTGAATTTTTCATTTTGATCGCCGATTTTATGTAGCATTGACTGAAATAAATTGCATAAAGGGGTCTGCACCTTGCTATTACCCTCTTCTCTCAAATCGTAGTAATTATTGTGTTCCTTTTCGAAACCGGCGCCCATAACCGCAATGGGTAAATCCTTTCCACTATGATTCGATGAGTTCCCTAAATTAGAACTGAGAAAAACCATCGTTTCATCCAGTATATGGCGTGCATTAAGTTTCTTAACAAAATGAGCAATCGCTTTTACTGAAGCCATTTCTATATTGATTAACTGCTTAATTCTATTCGGGTCACCACCATGATGAAAATAATTATTGTGGACATTCATATTTTTCATCTTACCATTTACCAGTACACTCAAGGGTTGATCGCTGGCTGCATAGTGCATTGAAACTACACTGGTAGCATCACTGATTAAAGCGATGATAAACAGGTCATATATTTCAGTCTGGATATATTCTAGATCTTCCAGGTCTATGACGCCTTCAAAGGCTTTAGGCTTACTTACCTTGAATTTTGTTCTGGCTGTTTGAAACCATGCTTCCCTCTTGGCAATTTTTATCTCGACTTCTCTTATGGAGGTGTAATAATCCTCGAGAATCTGTTTTTCTGAAATATTTATCTTTCTATCAATAGTCTTCTGTTCACTCAAAATGTCATCCAGAATACTTTGTCCCTTGACCATTTTGTCATTTGACTGCTGTTGCTTACGACTACTTATCTGTTTATTCAGGAATAGTTTATTGTAGAGGTCAAGAGTATTTTTAGTTGGCTCTATAGGCAGGCCTTTGTGATCGAAAGTTATGCTCGGTGTTTTATAAAATGATTTCGAAAATGGCCAGGCACTAAGGACAGGAAACCTCGTTGCGCCTCCAAGCCTATCACCAAAAAGAGTATCAACTGAAACGGCTGATGTTTTATCTTTACGGCCTTTATGTACACCTGTTAAAATACAGTGCTCGACGAAATGGTTTTGCAAGTTTTTATGTGACAGGCCATTAAAGACAACCATCTTCTTCTTAATGTCTTGCCCAAATTGAGCCAGATAAGGCGATGCTTTAAAGTTACTTCCAGGCGCTTCGGGGAAAAACTGTCCAGGTAAAAGGCCATTCCCCATATTTATAAAACAAGCCTTATTTATCTTGCTCGTTGTATTTGAGTTTGTTGCAGTCTCGGCCTTCATTAAAGAAGGAATAAATGGCAATGCCAAACAGGCCGCTCCACTTCGGAGTAATTGTCTTCTGCTAAAAGAGTTATTCATAAACCCGTTCCTATTTCACAAACATTGAGCTGGTACAAAAATCACGAATCAAATCGCGAACTTTGAATTGAGGATTATTCTTGAGAATTGATTTGATGGTAAGCTTATCGCTAAAGTCCTGAGACCGTCCAAATGAGTAGGTTACCAATTTCTCCATATAGCTTTTGACAATGGTTTCTTCAGCATGCTTTAAGATATACTTTTTGAACTCATTGATGGACTTGAAAGTCACGCCGTTAAAGACCATTGGTTCTCTATCTATTTTTGCGGCTTTCCCTTTGGCCAAGGGATAAGATTTCCTTTCTTTACCCAGCGGTCCTAAACTCTCAAAGAGGAAACCTATGGGATCAATTTTTTCATGGCAGGAGGCGCAGGATTTATGCTCCCGGTGCATCATAAATTGTTCCTTAAGACTTTTAGCTCCGACTATATCAGGCTCGAACCCTGCTACCGGTGGAGGCGACGGTACCTTTACGGCCAGAAAATTCTCAAGAATCCATACTCCCCGTTTAACTGGTGAGCTATCGTTGACGCTTGAAGTCAAGCGCATAAGGACTCCCTGGGTCAATAATCCTCCATGAAGCGATTCTTCGGATAATTGAACTCTCTTGAAATCACTTCCCATATTTTTGATTCCAAGTCGATAATTTTTATTGATCAAATCGTTGGCATAAGTCCAGTTTGAGCCAATTAATTCCACTATACTGCGATTGTTATCTACTAAGTCATTCAGGTATAAGTTAAACTGCTCGTACAAGGAATATAAGACCAGAGACTCTCCTTGTTTGTAAAACTCAGGAAAGGCATCTTTCGTAGGGTTTTCACGTGAATAGAATTCTCTTGTCCCAAGCCAAAAAGTAAAAAAATCTTTTTTAAATCTGCCAAAACGAGGATCTTGCATCATGCGCAGACTCTGTTGTCGGCGTACCAGTGGATTTGAAAGCTTTTTCTGTACGGCCAATTTTAAAAGTTGCAAATCCGGAACAGAGCGCCAAAGCATGCGAGCCATTCTTTTAGCAATGGAGATATCTGATAATTGACCATTTTTTCTTATGTCGACTCCATATAAAAACTCGATGGATAAAAGAGCGCGCTTTATCACTTTTTTTGCCGCGTCATCCGGGCTCTGTTTATTAACTGAAATTTCTCTTTTGTACTTTGTCAGTTCATTTTTTGTGTTACGAGAATACAGCAGAGGTAAAACTTTCTTTAACAATGTCAGGCCATTGGCTATACTCATTTCACTACCAGTTTCACAGCCCGTTAGACTTTTGAACTTAGCCATTTTACCTATTGGTCCTTCAAGTAGATAACTACTGGCGATCAGATTTTCTTTTTTGTAGATATTTGCCTGGTACAAGTAACTATCATTTTTGTACAAAGCAGTTTCTAAAACCACCTTCCTATTTTTCTTACGATCAAGCATAACTGGGTGTGATTTCATCCGCGGGTATGAGCTCACACTTACTAATACCCTTGCTTCTCTCACATTCTTTGGTGGGTTAAACACTGTTGTGAGTCGGTAAATTCCCCCCTGAGTGATTTGTACTCTCTTTGAGATCTCTTTTGTATTGATCTTACTTTTAGAGTTAGATACCTTTTGTGACTTCTGAGGATTGAAAAATTCCTCCAGAAACTCATCGAGGAAATCACTGTACCTCAACATAAAATCTGTTGATATGCGCAGATCTACAGTCTGATTATCAAACCCACTCGTGCCTTCGGCTTCAGGCAGTAAATGAGCACTATTTATATAAGTTCCGAAGATATCCTGCAGGACGTACTCAATCTCTTTATTACCCAGTCTTTACTCCATAAGGGTCTCGACTTGTTTATAGGCAACTTGTAAAGTTCTGGCAAGAGCTTTTAAAACATTTTCTTTTTCTTGAGCTGCGGGCCTATTTTTCTTTTTTGGCGGCATGTCACCATGCTCAATCATTTCGTGAACTCTTGACCATTTGTAAAGCATATCGCGACTGCTCATGTCAAAGTTCATACTTTCAAGATCGAGTTCACCTTTCTGTATGTCTGTATCGTGGCAATCATAACAGTGTTGAACGAGAAATTTCTTAACAACTGCTTTATCAGTTTGACGCCAGACAAATTTGTTTAAAGCACTGGAGTGATTCATCAGTGAAAAACTTAAAAGCCACAAAATTATTATTATCTTTGGCATTCTATTTCCTAAAATTAAATATCGGTGTAGCAGACAGTCTTAGCTGTCTACTGCACTTCTTGGAAGCAGATGATTTGAATAAGGTTTATAGGGGATTTTAAACCTCAAAGAAACCACGGCAGGAGAATTAACTTGTCTCAGTCTTCGAAGAGAGCGGTAATTTTCAGATCCATATCCGGTAAATTACCATTTGGAATACTAATCTCTGGAATATTGCGAACCAGCGAAACATGACCACCTAAGTATAAAACAGAGATATTCTGATTTTTGTGATAGAACTTGGCATAACCGTGATTCCAATGATCAGAGCTAAGCATTAAGTCTCCCTCATCCGTTAGGCGCAGTCGTCTACGTTCGTATGAATTGCGGTAATCATAATCTCCTCGCCACCTATCTACACCAGGAGTGTCCCAACCTCCACATTGTGGATTTTTACGGTTTCTTAGCTTTTGATAACGAGGAATTGTATCTGGCCAATTGGGATTTGTGGTGACTTCATCTTCACGGGCTGGGCAATAAAAAATCCTGCCATCGACATATTCATCTCTTGCTAAGACGCCAAGTCCCATATAAACATCCAGCCGCTTATAGCTATGATGGCCTAAAGGCGCTTGATTTTCATACTGCCTTTTAGGTAAAATCAGGTTATTATCTTTTCCATAACGAGTAAAGCCTAGACCATTTTGCTGAAGGTTAGACATACAGACAGTCGTTTGACTCTTAAGTTTAGTTTTCAACATTGAGGGAATTAAGATCGTTATAAGTATTCCCAAAATCGCCACGACAACTAACAGCTCAAGTAAGGTAAACAATTTTAAACGGCTCATTTATCGACTCCTATTTTGCAGTATTCGGAATCAAAGCCTGACTGCTCACTCCACTTATTTTTACTCTGAATTGTTACTTCTGACAGCTCCTTTCGTCCTACCGCCGTTTTACCCATAATTAAAAAGTTTTCTTTCATCTATATTTCCTTTACAACATTAACCATATATGAGAATTACAGGTGAAATTAAGTGTATGGGACAGTTTCTAAAAATTTCTTCAAAATATTTTACAGTCTGCTAAATAATCTGTCCCATTTACAATTTCTTAGCTGTAAATGGCTATCAAGTATCATATGCGACAATTAATCAAACATAGAGATATCGACATGAAACGCTTCATATTTATTGCTGTCATTTTTACATTCTGGCTCCCCCTCTCCGCAAATAGTCTCAAAACTATAAATGGCTCAGTCTCAAAACTGAAAGATAAGGTGAGTATAGTTTACCGCATAGGAGATTATGTCGTAGCGAGAGGAAGTGAAAAGCATATAAAACCGTATGTTGGGAAACAAGTTTCTGTGCAATGTGCAGTCAGGGGAAATAGAATTTTCAAAATTAAATCAGTTACATTGAGTAAAATGAAAACAGTCTCAGCCCCTACTCTGAATACACTTCACCTGCTTTATGAAGATGATCCCAAACAAACCATTCAAAACTACCGCGGTAAGGTTTTTAACTATAAATTCAAGGCGACCGGAATCATGGTCTACAATGCAGAGGAATATGTCATTTTCTTAGAGAAAACTAAAGGTAAACTCATCGTTAAAAAGGACAACTTTCCTGAAAAGACTATTAAAGCTTTATGGAATTTCAAGCACTCTGCAAGGGCCAAGATGAATCGTCTACAAACAAAACAAAGTCAGGCAAAAAGTATCATGATTTCATTTACGGGAAGTTGGGTCGGCAATGTTCTCGACTCATTCATCTTTAGAGTTCAAGAATAGTTAACATCCTACATCTTTTGCAATATCGACAAATCCCAAAGAGATAAAATTAGCACCTTCTTCTTAAAGAAGTTATTTATTCACAAATATTTACATTACCCACCTAACACAAATCAATGAATCCTTATCTAGCAACATCAATCGTCCAAAGCTGAGCCTTTGTCCCATCTTGCCCTCCTCGCCTGTATTTACACCTAATCCATACAAAACTGACTCAATAAGTCATCTATACTTAAGACCAACAGGTGAATCTATGTACTCCAAAAATCTAATTACTCTCTTCTTACTCACAGTCTATTCTCAAATATTATTTGCCGATACAGGTTACCAAAAAATCGGCAGCGAATACAAAGTTACCAGCAAGGCCATTTACCCTCAACTTTTGGACAGAGCCATCCCATCCACAGGAAAACCGGTTGACCGCAATCCGCCTTATCTCGCTTATAACCCATGGCCAGAAGAAATGGATACTATTCTAAAAAGCTTAGAAGGGTTGAGTAATGTCAAAAGACGCCAGGCATTGGCCAAAATCAGGCTTTCGAGAAAGTACTTCTTTGAACTTTCTCAAGACAAGACCTTCAGCACAGCTGTCATGAGAAGTAAGGCGATTGGCTGGGCTTTCTGGAATCCCTTTCAAGAACTGGCAGTCGGCCATTGGTACTGGCGGGTTACCCACAAAATAGACAAGCAAGGTCAACCGCTATTTAACGGTCTTGTACATCACTTTGTGATGACCGAAGACGCACAAGTCTTCGTGCCACCATCCACAGACAAGATGCTGAATTTGATCCAAAATATGGGAACTCCAAGGATTACCTATAAAAAAAGTATGCTCGGCAAAATCCGTCAGAGCCTTTCTCCAGAAGCCCTCGATAAACTTATACAAAAAGCAGAAGAAGCCCGTACTAAAAAGATTGTTTGTTACAATGAAATCTATAATCAGGTGAAGACAAAAAAATTAACCGTTACTGTCGAAAAAGCGGCCGCTAAAAGTGCGAATAAAACGATCAATAAACTCATTAAAGAAAATTGCGAAGCAATTAAAACTCTGATCACGGCATATATAATGACCGGCAAAGAGAAGTACTATAAAGATACCCTTATGCTCTTCAAGAAAGTCTACAAAGTTCATGCTGTATATCAGGGCAAACACATCTGGTCGCCATCAACTTTTCATGGCAATAAAATCATCGCCACGATTCAACAGCTCCTCGATGTCTTTGGTGATAAACTGGACTCTGAGTTACGCAAAGAACTGGTACAGCGCTGTGTTTTTGGTCTAACAACCGGTTCCGATAACTTTGCGGCTCAAGTGGCCCGTTCTGAGTATAAAGTCTACGACTCGCACCTCTGGCAGACTTCAGTCTATAATTCACTGAAAACATCCATTGCTCTCTTACCCTACACTCAAGAAGCTGAGATATGGTTTAAGTACTTCTATAATCTGTGGCTTTTTCGCGCCCCGGCCGGCAGTCGCACCGATGGCGGATGGAATGCCGACTTCAGTTATTTCGATGTCAACCAAAAAGCCCTGCTACAGGGAGCCTGGATTCTGACGCAGATTTCCGGATTTAATTTCTTTGATGTCCCTTGGTACAAAAACTTTGCTCATTACTTAAGTTTTGCTGAAACAAAGGGGAACCCAAAAACAACTTTTGGGGACCGGACTTACCGCGAATCTATCGGTCGGGGGGATTACATGAAACGCTTAAGTGAAATAGCTGTCATCATGAATCCTGGCAACTACTGGAATCGCTGGAGATTTTACAACCGTCCCAATAATACTGACACTCCTGAGGATGCTTCTTTAAAACCGGAAAACTGGTACCTCAACATGGCTCGACTGCAGTATAAAAAAGATGAAGAAATGAACGACAAACCAATTGCTCCGACAAAACACCGACAGGCCGCCTTATTTCAAGATATCGGCTTTGTCGGGGCATTCTCTGACATGACTAATCCCACGAACAATATGCTAGTTCAATTTAAAGCCTCCAACTTTGGTGCCCCGAATCATGCTTTACCAGCGCAAAATGCCTTTAATCTTTCTTTTGGGAGAGAGTCTCTTTGTACCAGTACAGGGCACCGACACTCCACTTTGCTGCACAATAAGTTTGATTTCGATAATTCCCGAGCTCATAACACGATTGTTCCCGATGGCTTAACCCAGAGTTCTGGAACCGATGGCTTTGGTTGGGTACCGCGTTTTGCACATGGAGAAAATGCTACTTACTTCATTGGCGATGCCTCTTCTGCTTACCAGAACAGTCAGACACTTGCAGATGATGACAAAACAATTAAAGCAACAACTACCAGTGTTAATCGCTTTCGCCGTCATATGCTGATTCTCCGACCCAACATTCTGCTTATTTACGATGAACTCGCTGCAGATACTCCTTATGAATGGCAGTTTAAACTTCATTCCTTAAATCAGATCAGTCAACTGGGTAAAAACTCTATAAAAGCATTCAATAATCATGTTGAAGTCAAGGTTCATTTTTGGGGATCAGACGATCTAAAGATTAATATTAGCGATCAGTATAAGTTTCCTGCAGTCAACGTACGCGGAAAAAAAGTCAAAGGAAAACTTCCTCTCTATCAAAATGCCTGGCACCTGACAACAATACCGGTTAAAAAGCAGGCAAAGTTTCGCTATCTGACTATTATGCAAATTGCCCCCGAAAGTGGAGATTTTTCAATCATTGAGCCGAACAGAATCTCTGATAATGAATACCAAATTGCTGACTACAGCATTTCCTGTCAACTCGATGTCCAAGAACCGTCCTTTCTAAAAGTCATTAAGACAGATCAATCTTTTGCCTTGGTCACTGGTCAGGCTGCAGAAAAACTTTTATTGGAAAACGAAACCATCAAAGCCAAA
>JAKVBD010000139.1 GCA_022446985.1 Lentisphaerales bacterium | reverse complement strand
GCCAGCGTTCATTCTGAGCCAGGATCAAACTCTCCGTTACTTTTCCACCGAAGTGGAAATTCTTAACACGCCAATATCAAATTGGCCGGAGTCCTAAAACTCAATTCATACTATTCAATTATCAAAAATCTCTGTCTTGCAGAAGCCCCTGTTTGGCTTACTGCGTTCCGTGCTGTATCAGCGACGGGCCATTAGATTATCGCCAGCCGCTGTTTTAGCAAATCAACTTTTCATTTTTTTAGAAAGTTTTTTGAAAGAAATCAAAGACACTTTCATAACCACTTAAATTTTAAGGGGAAACACAAAACAGCTTCAAAAAGAAAGAAGCCCAGAACTCCATTCTGAGATCTTTTTGTGATCAATGCACTTTAAACCATGCTTTTCAAACGCAGTTACTACATCATCAAATTGTTTGTGAAGTATCCCAGAAAGGACTAAACGTGATGCTTCCCCCTTTTTGAGGGCAGCGACAATCTTAGCGGAATTGGCGATCAATACTGGAGCAAGAATATTCGCGACTACTAAATCATAAGTATTATCTGACACATATTTCGAAAGATCCTGTTCAAAAACCTCAATCCCATCACACTTTGATAACTCAAAGTTCTTAGCTGAGATCTTTACTGAGTCAGAATCATAATCAAAAGCAGTAATATCGTGATAACCTAATTTACTGGCGGCTATAGATAGAATACCTGAACCGCAGCCCATATCAATAAATGTCTTCTTTCCACCAGCTAGCTGATCTAAATACTCAAGACAGGCTCTGGTAGTTCCATGATTACCCGTACCAAAACTCATCCCCGGATCTATCTCAAGAAGAATTTGTCCTTCCTTAGCATCGTATGATTCCCAGGAAGGCTTCACAACCAGTCTATCTGAAACTTCAATAACATGAAAAAAACTCTTCCAACTTTCAGCCCAGTCCTCTTTTTTAATTTCTCGAGTAAAGATCTCTAACTTACTAAGATCTAATTCAAAAATCTCTTGCCAACCGTTAATTGCTTCTTGTACTTTTTGAAGAGTATTTGAGGCTTCCTCTGTAGTCTCATAATAGAGGTTCATTCTTGCGACATCGTCATCTCTATCAAAATATGAGGTTGGGAATAATTCGATGCTTGGTAACATTTCCTCAATTATATTACCAGATACAGCGTCGGTACTGATGACTACAGCATATAAAGTGTCAGACATTTTAAATTCTCTAAGCTAAATTTTATCTTTCCCTGTAAGTTGTTCTTCTAAGCTATCTGCCAATTCTGCCAATTTCTTGACACTATACTTAAGGGATTCGGCTGATATATTGTCTTGAGTGATCTCTGCTGTCAAGGTGACTTTCAAAGTGTCGCCTGTTTCGACTACCAACTGAGCCCAAGTCAATTTCTCATTAAAGTCTTCTACTAGCTTGATCTGCTCTTTCTGAATTTCTCCACACTCAGTATAAACATTTAAGCTTTCACCCTTATGTATTATAAGCACTTGCTGTCTTCGGCTATTAGGCAAAGGTAAAACCACACTGCAATACTCTTCATGAATTGAGAACTCAATAATCTCCTCAGACTTGAAACCTTTTTGTAATTCAACAAAAATCCCTGGCTGCTTCAAAGTTTTTTCCCATAGAGCCTTATCGGCCTCTAACTCCAAACCAGTAATCTCCTTCAAAGCTCTTAATATGTCTAAATGAAGTGTTGGATAGTCTTCCAGCATGCCTACTAAATAATCCACTGCCCCCTGCCATTTCCAGGATGCAAAGATATCCACTACTACCCAACGAACATTTTCTGGCAAACCCTCACTGAGTACCTCTAATAATCTTTCACCGACTTCATCTGCACCCAAATCAACTAGCTTCTTTTTGCTATCTGAGCGTAACTTAAAGTCATACAATGATGAAATCAGTTTATCTATTTCAGCCACTATCCACCCCTTATTGAGAATATTTCGTTAAAAGGCAAAACTTGCCTTGCAGAAAACTAAAACATTCCCTACTTTAGGCCTCCCACTGACTATATACAATGCGGAAAGATGACTGAGTGGTTGAAGGTGCTCGCCTGGAAAGCGAGTGTAGGCGTAAGTCTACCGAGGGTTCGAATCCCTCTCTTTCCGCCATTTTCGCCTCACTCATAAGAACTATTCTCACAGCTCTCCCATTAACTGATTAGTAAAATATTCAGGTCCGGCTATACTAAGCAGATTACAAAATTTTGCGTCAATATTTATTCGGACATATTAGATGTTTTTAAAACTTTTTCTTTATATTTTTCTAGCATTAGCTACTACTTTGAGTGCATACGAATTCGGTACCGGCGATTACAAAATAAAAGCAAAGACTTCCCGTCAATTCATAGATGAGAATAAAGTCGAACTAGAAGGCAATGTCTCTATCACATATGCTGACTCGGTCGTTTACTGCGACCGCTTAATCTATAATACACTCACCAAGGATTTTACAGCCAGCGGCAAAGTTAGAATATTGAGTCAGTCAACTGATTTCAGAACAAATGAAATCACAGGAAATATAGAGACTAAACTTATCCAAACTTCTCATCACCAGATAACTGCGGGCCCTTGGTTCATCATTGGTCAAGATGCCCAAAGCTTTCCTGATGAGTCCATCGAAAGTAAAAGCATACGCTGTACGACATGTGACATTCACAATGGTCCATGCTGGCATATGACCGGTAGCACAGTTAATTACTTTGAAAATGGTGATTTTGAAGTATATAACCCAATTCTTCATTTTGGGGGAATTCCCGTTTTATGGCTCCCGTACATGCAAAGTGACATAGCAGGCAATGATGGAATGTTTAAAATCATACCGGGTTACGACTCCGACTGGGGCGCATTTGCTTTAATATCTACAAAATTTAAAATAAGTGAGTCAGTTACGATTGAACCTCTATTAGACCTTTACAGCAAAAAAGGTATGGGTGGAGGTGTAAGAGCCGAAATTAAAACCAAGAATAGCCAAACCAACATACTTCTTTATGGTGTTCATGACCACAACCCAGAAGAGAAAGGCCAGGAACCCGAGGGCTACTACTACCGATTCAAAACGGAAGAAGACAGATACCGCCTACACACCAATCACCGAAGCTCCTATTTTGACGACCGCTTAACACTACATGCTAAAGTTGATAAAATAAGCGACTACAATCTGATGGATGAATTCTACCAGAGTGATAATACTTTTAGGCATCAACAGTCCACTTCATATGCAGACATAGAATGGGCCGAAGAAGACTACAGTACATCGCTATACTACAGACCTCAACTTAACGATTTTTACTCCGCTGTAGAAAGAGCTCCAGAGTACCGTTTCGATTTACCTCGCTATGAATTAGTCGAAGATTTTTATGTCACTACACAAAACTCAATAGCTCAACTAAATATGAATTGGCTCGAAACAGATGATAACTTCCCAGCAACGTCTGAAATATCTGATTACAATTCCTTGAGAATAGATTCGTTAAATATGTTTTACTTTCAAGGGAAAATCGATAATTGGCTGAATGTCATTCCAAGAGCAGGTATACGTTTTACTTACTACGATACATCCTCAGAAGAGGCCGTCAGTACCGACGAGCTTTCTGGATTAATCAGAGCCTCCAATCCATTAAGCACCCCAAGATTGACAGTAAATAACTACGATGATGAAGGCGACAGTTTATTTAGAGTTCTCGGTGAGGTCGGTTTTGAAGCTAACTTCAAGGTACATAACATGGATCATTCTTTCAGCAGTGATTACTGGGAAATCGACGGCCTACGACATATCATCATGCCATACGTGAACTGGAACTGGATCCCAAATTCATCTGAAGATAAAGATCACATCTACTTCTTTGATGAGGTTGACCGCATTGATGAACAAAACTTTGTCCGCTCTGGTATAGAGCAAAGGTTCCAAACGCGCCGAAATGGCAAAATCCACAACCTTCTAACTGTTGAAAACTACGTAGACTTTCACCTTGAATCAGAAGAAGGCGATGAAGGAATTGGTAATTTTGGCACTAAGCTCGACTGGCGACCATTTGATACCTTCTCGTTTAATGCAGATGTACTTTACGACTTAAACGATGATCGTCTCAATGTTTTCAGAGGTGGCATGAGATATAAATTAACCGAATCAATACTGGGCTCATTCGGCTATCAATATAGAAATAACTATACTTCTCGTGATCTTTATTCAAATGGTTCAACCTTGAGCACAAGCGTTGCCAGTAACAGCTTTGCAACCAGCTACCAAGAGTCACACACACTCAATGCGCGACTTACTTACCAAATCACTCCTAAAAACTTATTTGTGGGCAGCATTCGTTATGATGTCGAAAACGACGAATGGGTCGATATTGCCATGGAATTACAACACAAACTACACTGCTGGACCGTCAGCGTTCTTCTGGCACAAGACTACGACGATCAAACTCGTATGATGCTAATGTTTTATCTGAATGCTTACCCAACGGCTTATTTTGGTGGTGGAGGTTAACTCCTTTTACTGAGCATAACCTTAGAGGGCCCCATTTCTATAGTCAGGTCTTTACCGTTTAGAGTATATTTCCATTTGAGCTGCTGAACTTCTGCCTTATAAGCTTTTTGGATTTCTGTACCTTTTGAGTTCCTCCATATGAAACGATCCGAAGTCTTCTTATCTTTCATCTCATTGACAATCGATGGAATGATATAGCCCCTTTCTTCAAGACTGATTCTTATAGTTTTCTCAATCTGTTGGTTATTTTTGCCATAGGCTGTAATTTTAAGATAAGTTAACTTTGTCTTGTCATAAGCAGTTATTTCAAGAACAACTCTTTTCGGCGGCCCAGGCTCTTTAGAACGAATAGCATAAGACTCCCAAACCCCATGCAAAGCTGCGCGATCTGGATTATCCTTTTTTTGTTCCTTCTTACATGAAACAAATACAAAAAGCAGTACAACTAAAATATATCTCATTCATTTATCCTTTGATAAACACCATCTTACTCAAAAATAATGCCAGAATAAATGAATAAGCAATAATCTAGAGAGATTTAGAGAGCCAGATGAAGCTATGATTCTTAGCATCCTCTTTAATAGGCGAGGCGGTTACTTTGAAATCCATTTTTTGAAACAGTGTTATCGCCTGTGGCATTCGAGTCGCAGTTTTAGCATAAACAGTTCGGTAACCATTTGAACGAGCCTGATCAAGGCAGCGAACCAAAAGCTTCTTACCAAGACCAAAACCGCGATCATCTGGAAGCAAGTACATTTTGCGCACCTCACAACAATGCTTACCAGCTTCTAACAATGGACTGATTCCCACACCACCTTTAACCAAATCTCCTTTGAGAGCTGTGTAAAAAATATAATCATTCTTGGAGTAAACTTCATGCATACTGCGAACTTCTTCATCCTCATAAACACTCGTTAATTCCCTGGCATTGAACTCGGCTAAAACCTGAAGAATAATCTTTCCCAAAGGAATATTATCTGAAGCTGTTATTTCACGAATAGTATACTTTGATTGTAATCTGGAATGGTATAGCGCCCCAGAAAATAACTCTAGGCCTTCAACCGCCTTCTTAAGCTCCTCTCCTTGCAAGATACCCAATGCTTCAATAATTGCTTCTGCCGCACGCTCATCCAGCATGGCAACTAGGTCACGCCCTTTCTTAGTTAAGGTATAAGGCTTCAGGCGATTATCAGTCGGGTCAACTAGCTGCATGATATACTGCTGTTTTTGAAGGAACTTAATATTACGACTTGTTGTAGATTTATTTTGGGACAACAAACGACTTAATTCAATAATCGTAGAAGTGTGAAGGCGTTGAAGCTCTAACAAGATTTGACAGTGAGACTGTCCGAGACCAAAGTCATTGCTTTCAAAAATTTCAGCTTCTCTGATAATCCTCAAAATCGATTCTCTTATAGAAACAACATCCTGACTCAAACTCATAGAAGACTCTCCAACAATAAATTAACTAAGATCTTTACTCGAGTATACTTTAAATGGCTGTATTTTAAAGTCTCCAACGCCATTAAGTTGCACAATGACTTATATTAGACTTAAAGATGAATCTCTTTTCATTATAAGCTCAATTTCACCAAATAGCTAAACCTCCCTAACCTAAAAATTGGTAATTTATAAATTTATAGCAGTATATTAGTTGCATAGAGAAACAATTTTGAATCGCAATGCACCAGGAGGTGCAAGATGAAGAAAGGCAGTAAATATACATCAAAACCAGTATCGGTAAATGGCACAGTTAACTGGACTAAGTCTGAAAACAAAATTTGGGAAGACCTCGTCAAAGAGCAACTACCTCAAGTAAGAGATTATGCCTGTCGCGAATACCTTGAAGGTTTACAATATTTAAACTTTCCCGAGAAAGAAATCCCACAACTTCCAGATATTAACTCTATACTCGCAAAAATGACCGGTTGGAAAGTAGAAGCTGTTCCGGCATTGATTAACTTTGACCGCTTTTTTGAACTACTTGCAAACAGAAGATTTCCCGCAGCAACATTTATTCGTCGCCGAAAAGAATTTTACTACCTACAAGAGCCGGATATTTTTCATGAACTTTTCGGGCACTGCCCATTATTGACCAATAAACACTTTGCAGACTTCACTGCCCGATACGGACAAATAGGCTTAAATGCAACTCACAAAGAACGTATTAAACTAGCCAGACTATACTGGTTTACAGTTGAATTTGGACTACTAAAACAAGGAGATCTGTGGAAGGTATATGGAGGGGGAATTCTTTCGAGCGTCGGAGAAACTGCTTATTGTGAAACAAACCAGCCAGAGCATCACAAGTTTAACATCTTAGAAGCTCTACGAACACCATATCGCATCGATATCATGCAGCCCATATACTTCTACATGAACTCCCTGGAAGAACTTGAGCAGTTATCCGAAGAACTCATCATGGAAAATGTCCACAAAGCCATGGAGCTTGGTCTACTACCAGCAAAATTCCCTCCAAAATCTGCATAAAATTTTCATTCATGAATGCGAGCACTTATGTTGTATTAATATAACTTGGATGAAAAAAATGCAGGTAAATTTCAACCCGGCTGAAATTGCCATATTTCAACTACCGGAAACGCCCCCGGTCAATCAGACCAACAGCTTTAATCTAAGCAATGCTATCTTAGACCTACAGAACATAAATAGTATCCAACCTGACAACGTAGGAGTGACTAGGATTTCCTCTGAAACGATCAGTGAAAAGCAACGTATTCTCCAAAGAGCGTTAAATCTCCAAGATGCTGCATCCACCCTTTTAAATCACCTCAAATCAAATGGCAGCACTCTTTCTGGCAGCCTAGCTCGAGATACCTCTGAGACCTCTCTAAAATTGGCTTTAGGAGAAGAAGAAAATACTATAAGTTCAGTCAGTAATCTCTCAAACCTCTCCAGTGGCACCTTTCAAATTAATGGTATGACAATAGCAGTAGATATAGATAAAGATAGTATTCTGGATGTTCTTGAGAGAGCCAATAATGCCTCTACCGGAACTCAACTAAGCTATAACTACTCTGATCAAACTGTTTCGATTTCTTCTTTGAATAAAAACCTGATTCTTCTACAAAATGGCAGCAGCAACTTCTTTAGCGGGCTTAACCTCCATGAAGGTTATATTTCAGGTGATTTAAATAATAACGAAGAAGCTATTTCCGTCACTCCAGATACTCAACTGCATTTCAAAAGATTTACTTCACGCTTTAACCGGCTTATGAACAGTAACTTCGATCTAGCTAAAGAGGAAGATTTTCGAGACACTCTTGCACAAGCAGCCAAGAACTCTGTAAGAAACTTTATAGACAACAACTTTTCTTCTGGCGATGTTCGTCTGGAATCTGACGTTCGCATGTCAATAAACTCACAAACCGTCAATTTTCTCAACTCCACAATCAGCTTTGAGGATAACGATAGCCCAATCAGCATTTTCAACTTTCTATCTTCTGCCGAAGGAATTCTCAGTCCATTTGTCTCATTAACAAACAGCAATAACACTCAACTTAAAGAAAGTCTGACTATTAGTACGAATAATAGCTTAATTATATCCACAGAAATATAAACAAGATCCTAATCCTCACCTCCCTAAAACAACAAGTTAAAACATATGTACTTTACAGTAAATAACTGGAATCTGTTGAACTTCGCATTTCGTGAGAGAATTCAGGTACTAATAAAAGAATTGCTTGATTTTAATTCTATATTCCCACAAAGTAGAGCTCGAAATAAATTGCTAATATTAGAAGTAGGCAAATGAAAAAGCTGGCTGCTACAGTCTTAATTCCCGGTTTGATCATGGCCTTGACTTTGATCGCTCTTGGAGATGCTTTTGAAGCAACTCTGTCCCATGAAAAGTTTATCGCTGACTATGGAACTGTCAGCTAGCCATGGTTGATCGCCACAGCCGTCCTCATTTCTGATTTACTTCTCCCCATTACAGCATCGGGCATCATGTCCGCAATTGGTTCTCTTTATGGACTTACTCTTGGCTTCCTTATTAATTATTCTGGTACTATGTCTGCCGGTCTACTTGCTTATGGATCTGCCCGACTCTTTAGGGGAAAGACAGCCATTCTATATGCTTGAGAGATGAAATCCAAGAGTATAAAATCTTTTAAAATAAGTGGGGAGGAACTTCTATTATCATCAGTCGCCTTCTCCCCATTATACCTGAGGCCTTAGCCATCGTTGCAGGGTTCAGTGGCATGAACTTCAGAAAGTTTCTTACAGCTCTCACACTCGGCTCACTTTTAATATCCTGTATTTACACATGGATTGGTTACACTCAAAAAGCCATTCCATCATGGGACATAAGCATCTCTGTTGTATTCCCATTAATGCTTTGGCTCATCCTTTCCAAATTCATGCTGAACAATACCATAAAATAATTATCGAATGACAAATAAAGAATCACAAATCACTTCTAACAAGCTCAATAACCTCTTAAAACAACACAATTCTCATATTTTGTCATTTTTAAGAAAGTAGTATTTTTTAATCAAAAATACAACAGTTGTACTTGTATAGATCATTCTTGAGATTAGTCTATAAGCGGACTCCCGCTGTCGTCATCCCTCTTCCCCTCAGTGTAACTATGGCGGGGGTCCCATTTAAATCCCTCAAAATAACATTCCCCTTGTTGAACTGCCTTCAATGTGCTGAATATTTCTATTAGTGAAACAGGGTGAAAACATGACAGAAAAAGACAAACTTCAAGAAACATATAATCGTCAAAAAAACTGGCTGCGCTGGGGACCATATTTATCCGAAAGACAATGGGGTACCGTTCGTGTAGACTATTCTGAATGGGGAACATGTTGGGACTACTTCCCTCATGAACACTCCCGTAGCCGAACTTACCGCTGGGGCGAAGACGGCCTCTTTGGCTGGACTGATCGGCAATGTCGCTTGTGTTTATCTTTAGCTCTATGGAATGGTAAAGACCCTATCCTCAAAGAAAGACTCTTTGGCCTGAATGGTAATGAAGGCAACCATGGCGAAGATGTCAAAGAGTTTTATTTTTACGAAGCCTCAAGCCCGACTCACTCATACTCCCGCTCCAGTTACATGTATCCTCAACAAGAGTTCCCTTACTCCGATCTGCTGTTTACGAACAAAAATCGCAGTAGAGACGAACGCGAATATGACTTAAAAGATACAGGAGTCATTGACAAAGGCTGGTATGAGATTTCCACGGAGTACGTCAAAACAACTGAAAATGAAACTCTCATTAACTACACCATCACTAATAATGGTCAGGATGCAGAACTTTACTTCATACCACAAATCTGGTTTAGAAATACCTGGAGTTGGGGACGGACTGATCACGAAGAATATTTTAATAAGCCTAAAATCAGCGTTCTAAATCCAGATTCTCTGGAAACTGACCACGAGTCTCTCGGTCAATTTTATTTTGACTCCATTGGCAGCCAATCTGGCCAATGGCTTTTAACTGAAAATGAAACTAATACCCAAACACTGTTCGGTGTAAAACATAAACAGCCCGTAAAAGATGCCTTTCACGACTATATCATCGCCAATAACCAACAGGCTATTGACCAGCAACAAGGCACTAAAGCCGGCTATCTAGTAAAACTTCAACTCAAAGCCGGTGAACAAAAGTCACTGCGCTTTGCTCTTAGTGACAGACCGCAAAACTACACCAAAGAATCTTTCGATAAAGCAGTACTTAAAGGCCGTTCAGACTACCAAAAGTTTTATCAGTCCATTATTCCGGAACATCTGAATGAAGATAAAAAAGAAATAGTCAGCCAAGCTTATGCCGGTCTTCTTTGGACCAAACAATTTTATCATTACGTCGTTGAAGAGTGGCTTAAAGGAGATCCGGATAACCCGACTCCCCCAGCAAGCCGTTTAAATGGTCGCAACAGTGACTGGAAACATCTTCACAACCGCGACATCATCTCCATGCCGGATAAATGGGAATATCCTTGGTACGCTTGTTGGGACTCAGCCTTTCATATGTTGCCATTTGCAACGATCGATGGCGAATTTGCAAAGTCTCAACTCACTCTCTTTTTGCGCGAATGGTATATGCACCCAAATGGCCAGATCCCGGCCTATGAATTTGCCTTTGAAGATGTGAACCCACCTGTTCATGCCTGGGCTTGCTGGCGAGTCTACAAGCTCTCGGCAGAAAAAGGCAAAAGAGACATCGCATTCCTTGGCAGAGTTTTTCAAAAACTACTTCTGAATTTTACCTGGTGGATTAACCGCAAAGATCCAGATGGCAAAAATATTTTTTCCGGGGGATTCCTTGGCCTCGATAACATCGGCCTTTTTGACCGTTCAAAAGACATACCTGCAGGTGGCTCTCTTTATCAGGCAGACGGTACAGCCTGGATGGCATTTTTCTGCACAAACATGTTGGCGATGGCCTTTGAACTTGCAGAACACGACAAAGTCTACTCGGACATGGCCAGCAAATTCTTTGAGCATTATGTCGCAATTGTTGACTCCATAAACAGTATGGGCGGCACTGGCTTATGGGATGAAGAAGACGGCTTCTACTACGACCACCTCAAAATTGGCGACGAAGTCACAGCTCTTAAGATTCGCTCCCTTGTTGGTCTCGCCCCCTTACTCTCAGTTCAAGTGCTTGAAAACGAGATCATGGATCAGCTACCTGAGTTCACCAAACGTACCGAGTGGTTCTTGAGAAATCGTGTTGAATTAGCCAGTAATATCTCTTGTATGCACAAAGAAGACAATGAAATTCGACGCCTGCTCGCTGTACCATCA
>JAKVBD010000138.1 GCA_022446985.1 Lentisphaerales bacterium | reverse complement strand
ATTCAACTTAGAGAGGCTCTGTCAACTACTATGCCAAAACCAGGTGAAAGTCGCCGCATAGAATGTCGGAGTGCATCTTGCTACATCTGATCCAATTTAGGCAATAAGTCAAAATAACTTTGTTACAATTGACGCAAACATGGATAGCGATAACGGTGGGATACCAGATAATTCTGACGTTATCCCAGATGATCCGAAAAGAGCTTCTACGGCTTATTTTCCAACTCAAAACCAGCATAACCTATTGGCTTTCGAAGATATTTTCCCAAGAAAAGGTGACTATGACTTCAATGATCTTGTCCTGACTTACAAATCGCAAGAAGTTCGGAATGCTGACAACAATCCAAAAGAATTGATCATGAATATTAAAGTTAAAGCCATGGGGCCATGTTCCATAACATTTTTGCGATTCAGTTCCCATTTGCTCCGGACACGATCGAAAGTGCAAGCTTACTCATAAATGGTCAGCTTTCTGAGTTCGTCCTTAAAGAATACGGCCATTAAAACGAAACTGTTATAAACATCATGTTTGCTGTCCCACATCACATATATGATCAAGTTTTCCCTAACACTCTGGAAGGTGCATAGGAAAAACGCGGAGATCGCTTTGAGTTATGATTAATCTTCAAAGATTCCGTATCTGGTGTCCAGTGACCATACAACCAATTTATCTACATAAATCAGGATCGTGGCCGTGAAGTTCACCTCACAGGTTTTCAGCCAACTGAGTTTATTAATGAAAATTACTTCAACACTTACGACTATGTATCTGAAGTTGGAACAGCCAATATATATACCAAGACGCAGACGGAATGCCTTTTACAATGCTCTTAACAGAAGATTAGAAATGGCCTGTAGAATTTGTCGATATTACCAACACATATTCAAAGCTTAGAACTTGGGCAGAGTCTAAGTGAGCATTAGATACAGATTGGGCTTTGACTACGATTGATTCACTCATCCGGGATCCAAATGATTCAACTCCAGAAAGTGACGACTTCAACAACGATGCTAAATCCCGCTTCTGCTCAGATGTTGATCTTGGGACAAGAGTTTCTTACATTCACGAAATCGGTCAAAAACTTAAAATCACTTCGTCTGGCGCTGATGTGTGGTTGGGAAAAAATAACTACGCAGCAAGATATACGACTCTGGATGGAGATTTCGATATCTAAGTTATTGTGAAAAGTCAGGACTACACACATCCTTGGGCAAAACCTGGATTCGTGATCAAAGAAAATATCACAAATCCAAATGAAAACCTCGTGATCATGGCGGTAACTCCGGGTAACGGTTTCGCTTTACAGTACGATTGGAGAGCTGATGGTCAACTATGCGGTCACAAAGGTGTATGGGGATCAACTCAGGGAGTTAACAACTATGTGAGAATGGTACGCTCTGGAAATACGCTGATAGGGTATCACAGGCAGGGTCAGGACTCAGAGTGGATTGAGACAGGAAAGAAAGTACCATGAAGGTATGGCTGAAAGCTTACACATAGGACTGTTCGCGGTATCACATGCATATGAGTACGGAACGGTAGTATTTGATAACTTTATTATCAGTGAGTAAGTAAAGCATAAATTGCGGAGTGTTTATTTACTCCGTATTTTTTGTGCGGAAAGAGTAAAAAACACTGTGTGAGAAAATGATCAGAAGATTTCAATGTAGAAATTAAGGGTGTTTTTGTGTTTTTTAAGGTGTTTTTTATTAGTTGATTATGGCTATTTGTGTGATAGCGGCATCGGGTTTGCTTTCTATAGTTACAAATTTAACAAAGGATCACAAAATGAACACAGCTATACTTAATAATAAAGGGGTAAATCTCGACACAGTCCTAACCGTAAATTCGCTTACAAATTCACAAAAAGAGTCATGGATATAGCTAAAGCAGTAACTGCTATGATCGTCCTCGCTCCTTCACTAATAACTGTCGCTTTAATCATAAAATTAACTTCTAAAGGTGATGCTCTTTACTTCCAGAAAAGAGTAGGAACTAACGTTGAAATAATCAACTTTCCAAAATTTTTCTCAATGGTTCAAGATGCTGACGGATGATCGCTAAAATCAAAAAAATCAATAACGATCCAAGAGTCACGACTATTGGTAAAATCATCATAAAATTAAGCATCGATGATCTACCACAACTTTGGTTAGTACTTACTGGTGAGATGACACTCGTCAGTCCACGTCCAGCTCTACCAAGAGAGGTTACTGAGTATACTACACGTAAAAAGCAAAGAATGCTTGTTAAGCAGGGTTTAACTTGTATCTGGCAGGTTAGTGGCCGTGGCGATATCTCATTAAACAGACAGGTAGAGATGGCTTACAAATATATCAATAATCGTTCTATAAAACTGTATATTAAACTTCTTTTTCTAACAGTTCCTGCAGTTCTACTAGGTAAAGGAGCTTACTAAAATTTATTGTGTGAAGAGGGAGAAAAGGACTCAGGTTTGGCCTGGGTTCTTTTTTATTTTGATCATGTGAGATAACATTCTTTGAGAGTATTTACATGTTTTTCCAAAGAGTACTTCTCTTGAACCATAGTAATGCCTGCTTGAGATAGCTGTTGCCACTTTTCTGACTCTGATAAAACTTTGATTATATTTTCACTCATTTGATCTAAGTCTTCGACATCTGTGAGGTATCCGTGTGTGCCACTTTCAAGGAAATCACTGACGCCAGTCTCCTTAAATGCAACAACAGGAGTCCCCACAGCCAGTGATTCAAGCGCAACCAGACCAAATGATTCTTTGCGCGAAGGCACGACTAAACAATCAAAGGTACGCATTTTATCTATAGATTTCTTGGTAAATCCTTTAAATGAAACATTGCTTTTAATCTTTAAAGTTTGAGTGAGTTCTTCAAGGTTATCTTTTTCTTCACCATCTCCATATATCTCTATCGAAATATTTTTGAATTTCTCTATAACTTTAGGCAGACTGCTTATAAACAGATCATTACCTTTAATATGTGCCAAACGACCTATGGTGCCTATTTTGAGCTGTTCATTAAGAGATCTTTCGGTTACTTCTACAATATCAAGCAATGGGTTGCTGATGACCTCAGCTCTGGAATTTAAGTGAGGGTATTTGTCTGCAAAAGCTTTCTTGGTGTAATTCGAATTCAAAATGATTTTGTCCCAGAAGCGGCCATTTGTATTCCAAAGTATTTTAGTTAAGGTTTGCCTGTTTTCACGAACAAAGGAGTCGCCATGTTCAGTGTATACATTTTTATAATTTCTGTATAGAGGTAACTGACTCAGGTAGAGAAGTGTGTCGCAATGACTGTGGATGATATTGATTTGATGTTTGAGAAGAACTTCTTTTAATTTCCTGCGGCACTTAAGTATTTCTTTATTAGACTTAATATGAGCACACTCAACGGTGAGGCCATCTGTGTTTTCATTCAGTATTTCACCCGGTTCAGTGAAAATAAAGATGAAATGCTCATAGCCATCCCAATAATTAGAGGAATAGACCTGCTTTACATATCTTTGGACACCACCGAGGCCGCCATCCCAAAGGAGATGTAGAATTTTTTTCGTTAACTGCATTTTCGGTAAACATCCAAAGTTTTTTTTGCACAATTCTTCCAAGTGAAAGTAGCTGAATAATCTATACCTCTTTTACTTAATTCCTCAAGATCGTAATGATCGTTTTCAAATTTCTCAAACTGCTCAGAAATAGTATCCGGCTCTGTAGGGGTAATGTAAAGGGCAACGTCCCCTCCAACATCCGGGAGAGATGTTACGTTTGAACAAACTATTGGTGTACCACAACTCATCGACTCCAGTACCGGTAGACCAAAGCCTTCATAGTGAGAAGGGTAAAACGTTGCAGTCGCACAACCATATAAGTCTCTTAGGAGGTCATCACTGACTTTGCCCGTAAAATGAATTCTGGGGTGTTTAAATTTTTCTCTTATGTGGTCTGGTGGAGACCAAACTAAAACTAGGTCATTTTTAGGATTACTTTCAAGTAGTTTTTGATAACACTCAATGAGCATAGGAGTATTTTTTCGTCCTTCAGAACATGAGACCCCAAGAAAGTAAGGCTTGTCGATATTTAATTCTTCTTTCAGTTTTGCCTTGGTTTTGTCAATATCACTTGGTGGAACAAAGTGTTTGTTATTAAGACCCCATTGAATAACTGTAATCTTTTCTTCTGGAATACTGATAAATTCGTGAAGATCCTTTTTTGTGTACTCACTGCAAGTGATAATGTGTTTACAATCTTTGATAAATTGTGGAGCTTTACGAGCCATTTCAGCATGGATTTTTTGCAAATGCTGTTCAGGGCTTTTTAGGAAAATAAGGTCATGCACTGTTACTATTGTGTTTTCTGTTTTTTTAACAGGCATGTAATGGTTGGTTGCATGAAAGATTGTTTCTTTAGGAGAAATCCTTTCAATTAGTTTCAAGCGATCAATCCAGCTTTCACAGCACTCAGGCAGCTTCATGTGGGCTTTTTTGCAATCCTTATAGGTTGGTAAACGTTTACTGAATGATCTTGAAAATAGTGTAAAATCAAGATCACCTTTTAAGGGGACCATTGCTTCGAGTAATGTTGCTGTTACTCTTCCGACGCCATTAGTTGTATGTAAGGCTGGAGTACAATCTATCGTTATAGAACGCATTTTTTTCTGCCCTCGTTTTATCTATATTTAATCTGGCCAAATTGGCACACGCTACATGAACACCGGTTAAGATCCACATGAAGGGTATTATGGGAACATAAATGAATTGGAAACATATTAAAATTACGACCTGTGGAAGATAGTCTGCCATAAGTAAAGCTTTGTACTTATCTGAAATATAAGGATCTTCTATGCGTTTTTTGTACCTTATTGTCATGACGAGAAAGAATGTGACTATGAGTAACGCTCCGACGATACGATTGTCAAAAAGGAATGTCAGCATCATACAATAACCTGGGTGAATTAAGTCTGTAGAACTGGTTTTAGAATCTTGACTGTAAGCACCTCCTGCTAATTCGGGCTCCCAATAACTCCGGGTAAAGTCTCCATGACCAATTAGAAAGTTGACTTGAGGCTGAAAACCCTTATTAGGAAGACTTTTATCAACCATATGTTCAAGTTCCACCATCCTGTAGGCAATGGCTTCTTCTACTTTAGGTTTTTCTATACTGACAAACCTGCCAAAAAGAGAATCTGCGAATGAAGGCATAAGAATAGGTAGGGCTATCATGCCAAGTAATTCAAGAGCGAAAGCCCTGTTTAAATATGGACGAGCTGTATATTCAGATCTACAGATGAAAAAGCTTAAGTAAGTAGATACAAAAGTAACCATGAAGCTAAGCCAGGCTGTTCTTACCAATATGATAATCATCATAAAAATATTTGTTGCCAAAGTGAAGTATAAATAACGTCGTTTGACGATATGAACCTTGAATACAAGAAGAGGGATAATCATTATGGCTGTTGCCGCCACAAAAGAACCCAGGACATCTGGCTCCCTAAATACCGAATATGGTCGGCCAAACCATATAATTTGCCTGTGATGGACATAGTGAAAGCCGGCGACATTAGAAAGTATTAATTGAATGATCGCAAGAGCGACAATGAAGTTTGATAATTGAAGCCAGTATGAAACAACTATTTCAACTTTTCTCTCTGATATGCAAAAGCAGTAGACTACATAGCAAGATAGATATGATAAAAATGCCAGAATAGAAAATTTTAAAGGGAAGTACGAGTAGTCGGCGCTTGCATTTAGAACTCCTAAAAGTTTGATGAGACTGATCAGAAGTAAGGTAAGAAACCATGGGAAGCCGTCAATGGCATTTTTAAGAACAGGGTTTTTGAATTTTCTATATATTATCAATAGCAGGAACCAGACTGCTGCACCTGCACCTGCACCTGCACCTGCACCTGCACCTGCACCTGCACCTGCACCTGCAGCTAATAGATTATAGGGCCTGACATTGAATGGTCCTAGATAGATAGCTAAATGATCACTGACCGGGGCAGTAAAAAAGAAAACCTCAAATTGTCGAAGAAGGTATATGCCCGCTGCCAGGGTTGTTACTGCAAGAGTTGGAAGTATCAGTATTTTATTTGCCGTTGCCAGTCCAAGTACCGCTAGTGCACAGATTATACTCAACAAGATTAGTAAATTGAAACTAAGATTACCGGTTTTATATGAAGAGTTCAAGTTCATTTCCGGGCTCGGTTTTTGGGTATTATTGCCAGTGTTTTGAGGCCAAGCTGATCTTCAACTTTATCCTCCAGATGAAAGCTGGTGTCCATGAGATGTGCGAGGTACACAAAGGCATGGTCAGTTATTATAGCAAGAAAACCAGCTGCAACAACTGTCATTTCCTTCTTGGGATAAACCGGGAATAGTGGCTTTACTGCTTTGTTGAGAACATTTGTACTGCCGATTTGTTTAACTTTAGCTTCGCGTGACAAGTTGACTTTAACAATTTCAGATAGCAGTACAGTAAATCTTTCTCTTGAGATATTTACCAGCCACATTAGCCTTTGGCCGGTCACTGCCAATTTGGCTTGGTTGGAGAGTTGCTTAAGACTTTTTGCGAGGAATTGCTTGTTCCTTTCTAATTCATCATTCACCACTTCAAGTCTGGCAAAGTTTGGTGCTGCTTGAGTGAGTAGTTTACTTTTTTCGAGTTCTAATTTAGTTTGTTCATGAAGAATGAGAGTTAAGGGATTGACCTGGCTCATACTTGAGGTCATAGAAGGCAAGGGTGCTTTGACATTTAGCGAACTTTGAATGTTTTCAGGAAGTTTCGTATGACCAGTTTGGAGTTGAGGATTGCGTCTAAGGTCTGGATTAGTGTGTTCAAAAGCTTGTAAAGCTTTCTCTGAGTCATTTAATTCCTGCTCGAGAATACTCAGCCTCTTTTCTAATAAATCTTCATACTGGTCAATTTCTCTGTTTAAGATTCTCAGATAAGCAATCTTATAGTTTTTAGCTAGGTTATTCACAACTTTCAATGAAAGTTCAGGACTGTTCATTTTAGCAGAAAGCGCCATGACTTCAGAGTTAATAACATCGATACTGACACTTTTTTTTAGAGCTTCCATAGCTGTTATTCTTTGTAGAGCAGGATCCAGTTTACTTTTTTTGCCTTCTTTGGGTTTCAACTTAAATAATTTTGTGGCGAGATTATTACTTGCAGGTGGTTTGATTAAGCCTGTTTCATCAAGAACAGTTTCAACTAAGGCCCCAGACCCGATAATTTCCCTTTGAACACTAGCATGAAGATCTTTTTGAGTATCGCTTCTAGCTACTTTTAAAATGCTACTCTCTCCTTTTATTTCCTTGTTCCAGATTTTTATACTTGAGACATATACCGATTCAACAAACAAAAGAATTGCTTTTGCAAAAGAGCAGGTAAGTACAGGAGGGATAAAGATAAGCCACTTGCGCAGGGAGAGGATGTAAAGTATTGATCTTAAATTCATTTTGAAGAAAATCCTTTGAAAGATACTGGGGACTTTCTCTACATACACATGAAGGATGGTTTCACTGACTTCGCCATTAAACTCCTTAAAAGCCTGTAAGCTTTTAAGGGCATCATTTCTACTGGTAGAAGAGCTTTTTAAAAGCAGGTATGAGGGATCTATTTTGTTGGCTAATGTTGCAAGGTGGCGATTCTCGGTATAATTATTAAAGTAAAAGATGATTAAGCCATGATCCCAGTCGATTTTCCGTAGGGTGTCGGCATCAAAGTTTGCCCTATAAAGAGCAGTGTTATTAGGAGTTAAATTTTGTATCTCTTCCACATTTTTGATGCAGAATTCGGGTAGGCGATCTAGTTCAAGCGAAGATACTAGTAAAGTATGAACTGCTTCATTATCCGCAATCCAGACTAACTTACTGGCTAAAAAAGCTATCTTTTTGTTGTAAATTACATCAACTTCAAGTCGCTTGAACATACCTTTCTCCAACTTCATTCCTAAGCGCATGATTTAAGCCAGAGTTTATATCCTGAGTGTCAACACTTTCGTAGTGTTGCCTTCAAGAAAAGGTTGTTGACCCTACTGATGGATGTTTGATTAGTGAGAATCATGTCAGTCCCCAAAGAGGAGATAGATTACTGAATCGGCAGTGTAATAGTAAATTCAGAACCTTCGCCTTCAATAGACTTCAGGTCTATTTTACCTTCGTGTTTTGTCACTATAAAGTCATAAGCAAGGGCTAAACCTTGTCCTGTGCCAACCCCAACTTCTTTGGTCGTAAAGAAGGGGTCAAATGCTTTCATCTGTGTTTCCTTACACATGCCGCAGCCTGTATCACTTAAACTAATGACTATATTTCCGCCTATTTGAATGCTGGATATATTGATCGAACCTTTTTCTGTCAGGTCAAGGGTTTTCTTCTTTTCTTGAATAGCTTGAGCAGAGTTTATGATCAAGTTCAAAAAGACCTGATTGAGCCTTGTTGGGAAACATTTAATATTTGGGAGTTGTTCATCAAGAGCCAGGTTTAATTCACAGTGATACTTCCATTCATTTCGCGAAACGTTAACCGCATCCTGAATTATATCATTGATATTATAGAAGGTTTTGTCTGTTGACTCAGGGTGAGTAAAGCCTTTAACAGATTTAATAATTTTGCTTATTTGCTCTAAACCGAATAGACTTCCATTGATTGCATTAGGGATTTCAGCTTCATAAAATTCCAAATTTATATCTTCAGCAATTTTATTAAGTTGAGGGTGATTAATTTCATGGACTTTTTTAAGAAATTTTTCAACAGTCTCAAAACCATCTTTCAAGAAGCTGTTGTAGTCCATTATATACTGAGCAGGTGTGTTGATTTCATGAGAAATTCCAGCTGCCAGCAAGCCAATAGACTCGAGTTTTTGAGCTTGCAGCAATTGTTCCATGAGTTGGGCTCTGTCCGTCATATCCCGTATAATTACAGTGAAAAGCTTTTCGTTTTCGCTGGATAGGAAAGAGTTAGTTGAGATTTCAACAGGAGTCTCGTTTTTTTGAGAATCAAACAAAATGGAGTCCTGAAAGCATATAAATTTAGAATTATACTCTTCCTCCAAAGGGTTGATTTTAAAGTCAGGAATAAAGTTTTGTATGTTGAGTTGTTCTTTATCATCTTTGTTGATTCCAGTCAGTCTGACAAATGATGGGTTCATCTCTAGGATTATGCCTTGATGGTCAGTACAAACTATACAGTCACCGACTGTATCCATTATGTTTTTAAATCTAGCTTTAGCAAGATTGCTTTCTTCGTTTGCCATCTTTAATGATTGGTTAGTCTCATTCAGGTCAATGATACTTTTACCGACAAGCTGAGATAAATCCTTGATTTCATTTGAAGCTGAAATTTGAAAATCGTCTAATGAAGGTTTTTCTTTTTTTAGACTGGAGTGGAGCATATGAATTGGGTGAATGAATACTTGATAAAGCCAATTCAATATTATTATTGAAAAGCATAATATTATGCAACCCCAAACTAGTAGTAGGTTGTTTAAGTCGCTTTTCAATATAGCGATGTTTTTGGTTAGATTAGATAATTTCTCTGCATTGGATTCCAAAGCTGTATGCTCAATAAGACTTATGAACTCTTTACTGAGAAGGTTGATTTCATCATATTTTATGTAAAGATGACAAAATCCTACAAGAGTTATTAGAAGCGAGCTTGTAAATATTACATTTATTTTATGTGAAATCTTCAAAAAGAATCCTAGTATTACGAGTGTGTATTAAGTAATATTTTACTAAAATTTATGATCCTTTTAAGTATTAATGATAGGTAAAAGTTTTATATTTTATCAAAATTTGCACATACCCTTCTCAGACTGAAAAGAACCGGTGAAGCTTTTTGAAAAATCTTCAGCTACAATCTTTATAGAGTCTGAGATGATTCTAAAGAGAAACCAGTTTGTTGTCTTACCTTGAAGCCTTCTTAAGGAATCTTCAGCCAGCGTGGCTTTGTAACTTATAAAATGGCTTTCTCCATCAGAATACCAGTGGTAGAAATATTTCTGATTATCTTCCTTAGTTAGTTTCATTTCCGTTATATGAATGGTTTTGGAAATACTGGATTTCCAAGTAATGAATTGCCAAGTAATGAATTGCTCATGACTGAGTTGCCAGCCTGCACCAGTTAAACAGTATTCAGGAGGGTGAAGCTCAAGCCTGTCACTACCAGAAGCATTGATTATTAATTCTATGCGATGCCTACTTTTTCTATACGTACGAGGCCAAAGATTTGGGTTTTAATCGACAAATTTAGTGTTAATACCCTGCCAGTCTCCCAGTAAGTAACTCAGTTTGATTGAGGATGGAATATTATGATGATTCTTTTCTTCTGAAAGAAGTGTACTTAAAACTAAACAAAAGACCAGTGAAGCCGCTAGGTATTTAAATGGTTTAGTGGAGTCTGACTCACGAGTCGAAATAAGCTGAGGGCTCTTGCGCTAACAAAGGATCAAAGCTGTACTGAGAGTTAATTTTGTGATAAATGCGGTATTTATATTTGTGGCCGTAAATGGAGACAATAACCTGTTAATCATGAAACTGACCGTAGGAAGGCTGAGGAAAAGAATGACGAGTAGGGGAATGCAAGTGATTGTTTGTTGCTTGCCAAATTTTGCATAGATGATAGTGGCAACAAAGTAAATGAGGTTGGTTGAACGCATGATATTTATATCTGGGGAAAATGCAGCTATTTCTACCATGAGATAAATCGCTAAAAGTATATTGAGTACTTTAATTGAAAGCTGTGAAGATGCTCTATTCTTATAGAATCGCAAGGTAAGTAAGAGCATTGCTAAGCCGGCAAATAAATAACTGAATTTATCCAAGGGTGAAGTCGCCCAGCCATTTAGAATCCAGTTAAATGCAGGTAAGTAATAAAGCACGAAAAGAAAGGCAATGGAATGCTTTTTCATACCGTATTGGATTTGAATTTTGTCGAGTCGTTAAACTTATTGTTTTTGTGAACCAGACCATAAGCCCAAATGACAGAAGGAAGGCGATAATCCCGGTGATTTCGTGTAGCAGTCCCGTGACCGGCTTACAGGAATAGTGGCAATTAGGACCAGCGTGCTGAGACGTACGGCATTAACTAACAAGGCAACAGTAATACAGCTCAAGGCAACAAAGGTTCTATAGCGCTTTGAAAGTTTTGTTTGGAGAAAACTCCAAATAGTCCCAGAAAATACCATCACTTTCAAAGTGGTAGAACCACTGCATGCCGGGATATCATCAAAGGTCATCCTAGCGGTTGAGAGTAAGGTGCCATTTAGAGTGATTTCTAAGCCGGTAATTTTAAGTATCAAGTAACTTAGAAAAGAGGATGCCTCTCTGAACGGCAGTGAAATAAAACCTTCTATGAGATTGAGGACGATATATAAGATGACTGCCGGTGCTACAGCTGGTAACAGTTGAGGGTTTTTAGACTCAGTCATCTTTTGCCTCTTTATTTGAAAACTGTCTGCTAATAGACGCTAAGATTTCCTGTCGCTCATTAGTATTAAATAAAAGGTAAAAGCCGCAGAAGGTGTAGATGAGGAAAGTGACAGCTGTGCTGCCTGCCAGTCGGTAAAAGCCATCCCAGCCTTCCCAAAGGTGAAGCAGTTCCTCTGGAATAATATATTGAGTTACAGTGTAAAGGACG
>JAKVBD010000137.1 GCA_022446985.1 Lentisphaerales bacterium | reverse complement strand
TTCGGAATACTGACCTTCATCGGTGCCAACATTCAGAGAGGATTCATCGTAAGAATTTTGTGCAGAGTCAATTAAATTAACAAGCTCATCTTTAAATTTTTCAGAATCTGCAAAATATGGAGTTAAGTATTCTGAAGTTATGACTTCAATCGGCCCGTCATTTCTGGACCATGCTACAGACAGATGATCATTGCCAAAACCTTCCTTATAAAGGGCTTCCGTATACAATACTTGCCCCTCTGTAAGTGCTATCACTGTAGACTTCTGTGATTCATACTTATCAAACTCTTTAAAGTCAGACCATCCCTTCAAGTAAGCGATTTTTTGTTTATTACCTTCTGACACATCAGTTGAAAGGTATAGCTCGCCATGATTATCAGAAGAAAGATAAAATGTGTAGTCAGCTGTTTCTGGTACAGTGATGTAACCACGAATAATAGCACCAAATTTATTTCCATAATTTGATGGTGATTGGTAATCAGATATTATGTCAGAGTGATCAGGTTTTAATAAAAAATTGTGGGAATTCTTGAGAGTGTCTAAATCGCTCCCAGATAAACCGTTGTAAATTTCTCGATCCAAGCCACCTGCATGTATGGAGGATAAGCCCAAAAATAAGAATAGAAAATACTTCATTTGCGTCCCTTTAGTATCATATAAAAAATTCATAAAACAGCCATTCGGGCGCAAAATACCTAAAAGAGTAAATTAATCAAGGAAAAATCCATCTACTTCTTAACAACTAAAAACCAGAAATATTTACGAAAATTTTCGCCGAGTCACGAAGAACACCAACAACTTACAGAGTGTAAATAATAGTTTTTTGCAATGTTTTTTTATGACACACAAAAGAACAAAAACAGTAGAAATTACATTGAATCTATGAAGTTATCTATAGAGAAAAAAATTTAACGTATTGGAATTTCAATGGGAGTCTGACCTTTCTCAGCCAGCTTAATAATTGCATGATAAGGTGATACTCTAACTTTTTCTAGGCACTGCTCACAACAAGTATAAATACGCAGTCCATTCCAGTCATGGTAAAGCTCAGCGATTATCCCTAATGGCAAAAACGGACATTCATCCTGCTTAATATAATTGCCCTTCTTTAATAGAGCTTGCTTAGCTAAAATCTTCTCGACTAAGATCCCTCTGGCGCTAATTTTCACAGGCCTTGTGTAAAGTTTTTTAGCGTGGTCGGGTTCATCAACAATTTTTCTCTTGAAAGTTGAATTTCTCTTACCATTTTGACTCAAAACTGGGATCAAAACTTTTTCCGCTTTATCTGTGTTTATCAGCCTTAAAATTAACAGATATTTTTGATTTTCTTCTTCATCTGTTTCAATAGTGATTGTTTTTTGATACTGCCCACCCGCTCTTGGAACTGGAGCTTTAAAACTTATTATTCCACTTTCACCTGGTTGAACACTCTCAGGTTTTTCCACCAAAACACATCCGCAAGATGCTTTAATCTCCTTAAATACGACAACATTATTTGATGTATTTTTATATTTAAACACACCCATCTTTTTTTCATTATTAGAAGCCGTCTTGATTACAGTTTTCGTCTCTTCCCATTCGAGGCAGTATGCTGAAAGCTGAAGAGTAATGATAAAAAATAAGGTAAGGTATTTCATAATTCAATTTAATCATTTTTGCGCTGACTATAGCAGAGAATTCTAAAAAGCGTAATACAAAATTTATTCATGTGAACTTACCAAGAAATATTGGACACAATTATTTTAAGTTCTTTGACACTGCTTCTTGAAAGAACTTTGGAAAAATACTCGGAGTTATTTTATGTCTTAATTAAATACCCGAAATACTTACACTAAGAATTATAGAGGAGAATAAATATTAAGGAGTTTTGTGAATCTGTATTTAAAAAGCTGCTCCCTCTTTTCTAATATGTAACTTAAAGCCAGACTGATTTATCTACCTCAGATTGATAATTTCGACTCTTATCGAAGTGAATTTAGACGATCCTTTTTACGCTCTATCGCCTGCTGATATTATTCTTGGTATTGTTTCAAAAGCTCGATCTCTGTACTAATCGGCACCAAATTCCAGGGAATCATTAAGATAAAAAAAAGTGAAAGAATTTCATAATTCAATTTGCCCTGTCCTATTAGAAAATACGATGCACTGCAGAACCACAGTACTTTGAGTAATTATTTTAATAATAGCCGTACCTACTTGCGAGACTTAGGAATAAATTATCCACCAATTACTTTCACTGGTATTAGTCATACCTATTCTAAGCAGTCAACATAGACTTGTTAATCTGCCGAAATTTCGAAGGATCTTAACTAAAGAAATAATCAATTTAGCTGGTACTTCAGTAAATCAAAAGATAATAAGTTTGAAGCAAAGAAACGAGCTGTGTCTAAGTGCTCCATTGGTTTAGATTTCCGGGAAATCGACTGGCTTAAGAAACCTCTTTAAAATCTTGGTAGCAGTGCCTCTATGCTTCTCAATCTGCTTCATTTTCGCCCAGCGCGGGCTTTACTTTCTTGAAGAGATGAAGCAGAAAGTTTATAAGTAAGATTTGGGTAATTTTTACCGGTATGTTAAAACATCAGGAGATAGTATAACTGTTAAGAAAAGCGATTTTCTCAGCTTTCCTTTTCAGCTTGACCTGATATTCGAGTTTAGATGCGGCAGACCTGCTTTCTAAAGGAACAGATACAGTTAATAACTTTACTGGCTGACGAGCGGCAGTGTACCTGGCTCCTCCTACAATTTCACCATTGTGCTGACGTAGGCGTCTTTCCAGATCAGTTGTTATGCCGGTATAAAACGTACCATCAGCACATTTCAGTATGTAAGCAAAGTAAGGTTTCATCATGTCTCATTTGGAGCCAGCAAATAATTCACCTGGCACTTTAGCGAATAAATTTGAAAAGAAGAACCGAGTTGAGGCTCGGTGCACCATTGGTTTAAAGTTCGGAGAAGTCGACAGGCTTAAGAAATTTCTTCTCAATCTTAGAAACAGTTCCTTTGTACTTCTCGATCTGCTTCATTTTGGCCCAACGAGGACTTTGCAAAAAATTTTGCCAGTAGGCTTTGTTTTCTTCAAGAGATGAAGCAGAGAGCATATAAGTCAGGTTTGGATAATTTTTACCGGATAGGCACTCTGCAAAGAAATCGGGCCCCTTTCCAAGGTCACGCATAAGTTGTGTTTCTCCATCGACATTAAACATATCGCGTTTAAGCGCCGCCTTTTCGTCATTGTGACTTTCATAAACTCGCAATTCAAAAATTCTCTTTTTGTCTCTCAGTGACTCTTCCGGCATTTCGATAAATGGCATTGATGAAAAAGCTTTAAAGAAACTGCTGTCTATTCTCAAATAAGGGGGATTATCTTTGGAAGAGCCAAAAAATACTGCTGCGTCATCCATAAAAACTCGATCATTCATCAAGTACTCACTGCGGCCGGCATATTGCCCCATTCCATTAAAAGGCAAAATCATGTGAATGTCGTAATCATCGTTTTTCTTGGCATTTACAAAAACTCCGATGCGACTCAACCCCATGCGGTACATAGCCGGCACATAGGCCATTCTGAGGAATTTCATTACCTGTTGTTGTTTATCTTCTGAATCGATCTTATAAACTCTATACTCGTAGTACTCCTGTTCATCGAAGCTAAGGCTGTTACAAGAAGCTAAAAGGATTAGGCTTAAAGCACAAAATGTGAGTTTTAAAAATTTCATCTTTGTCCCTATTTTTATTTTAATAATGAGTACAGACTACTCTAATTACTGAATAACTGAAGTCACTTAACGCCCCAAATCCCACTATTGTGAATCGGTGCTTCTACTGCAATCTCTTCCTTACTGACCGGGTGAATCAATTTCACTTTACGACTGTGTAAGCAAATGGACTTATCCGGGTTTGGCGTTGGCGCACCATATTTTAAGTCACCCTGAATGACACAACCAATCGATGCCAATTGAACGCGAATTTGATGTGGGCGCCCGGTAAGAGGGTTCACTTCGATCAGGGCTTTGCCGGATACATTCTTTAGCTGTTCATACAAGAGTTCTGAAAACTTACCGTCTTTCACTTTCTTCGAGTATGACTTTGTTTTGTTCTTATTGCGGTCTTTCACTAAAAAGCTTTTTATGTGGCCACTGGATTCCTGAGGTTTATTCTGACAAAGTGCCCAGTAAGTTTTCTGTATTTTCTTCTCCTGAAACATCTTATTTAAACGCCCAAGAGCTTTACTGGTTTTTGCAAAGATTATACAGCCGGATACCGGACGATCGAGACGATGAATCACTCCGATGAAGACATTTCCCTCTTTCTGGTACTTCTTCTTTAAAAAAGCTTTGACGATTTCATCTAAAGGCTGGTCGTTTGTATCGTCGACCTGTACTACCTGGCCGGACTTTTTATTGACTATGATTATATGATTATCTTCATATAAAACGTCGTTTTCAGTCATTTCTAATTTGTCCATAAAATAATATTGCGAAACCATAGCCAGAGTATTGAGAGATAAAAGTTTAATTCTATTTTTAGTTTTTAAATACTTTTATGCATCAAATACACAAATTACTAAATTTTTAAATTTAATTTTTGCATAACAAAGCTCGTAGGCTCTACATTATATTCAAGGAGGCTGTTAATGAAAACATTTACACTTATTGAGCTACTTATGGTGATAGCCATAATCGGCATTTTAACCTCTTTTCTTTTACCCAGTTTATCAAAAGCCCGCCAAGTCTCACTAGCAAGTGTCTGTGTCTCCAACATGAAACAAATAAACTTAGGTATAACTCTTTTTGCCGATGAAAATGATGAATTTCTACCCGGAAGAATCTGGAACAGCGTTTACACATACTATGACGACAGTAATCACTTACAAGGCCAGATAGCACCATACCTGGACTATCCTGCCGTGGATCCATCAGTAGATCATTACATACAAGTTTTCGACTGCCCATCGTTCACTGTATGCTCTGATGGATCAGGTAAATCTAACGCTAGGCTCTACACAATTTTTGGTAAAGATCAAACTGGCAAATACTATTTTGGCAGTCACAATAGAGGGACTGATGCAAGTAAAATCTCAATTGTAGAAAGTCCTTCTGAAGAGAACTCACTTTTTGAAAGGGATGTATTGTACGGTGGCAATAAACATCAAAACCAATCTGCTTTACCCAGGCACGGTATCAAAGGCGGCAATTATCAGCGTAGTGGATTATGGTGGGATGGGCATGCAAAATTAACAACGAAAAGAGCTAAGCATTAAACTTTCACTCTCTATCTATAATCAGCTTAAACTGAACCTCTAATCACAAAAAAAGCGCCCCGCAGGACGCTTCTTTATCACACTATAAGAAGAATTTTTACTTTTTCATCGGATGCTGCTTAAGAAGCTCTTCCGGATTATAGAAAACTTTACGATTTTTAGTTTCGGCTCTGACTTTCTTAACAAATTCTGGCTTGATAGCTTTGCCTTTGTTGCCCCACTCATTTCTGATGTATGTCAGAACTGAAGCAACTTCTTCATCGTTGAGCATGCCGGCAAAAGCAGTCATTGGCGGTACACCTTTAGAAGGATCATAAGTCTTGCCATTTACGACCATCTTGCCGAAAAGACCGTGAAGAGTCAGCTTTACGAGACGATAATCGTCATCCAACCAGTCAGATTTTGCCAGTGGAGGGTAAATACCCGGAAGGCCGTTACCATCTTTCTGGTGACAAGTATTACAGTAACCATCGCGTTTATAAATCTCTCTACCTTTTGTAAAGAGTTGCTTGTCTTGCCCTTTCAATCTCACTTTGTTCTTTACTGGAGCGACATAGTCATGACCTTTGATCTTGCTGCCAAGAATCAGGTCCACATCTTTAACATCTGCCTTAGCAACAGTTCCAGCTTTAAGAACCTTTTCTGCATCCGGTTTAAGAAGAAGCATAGAAGCGTTCAAAGAAGGAGCAGTCCAGCGGTCTACCGGTTTCTTGGCAACAGTAAGTATGATTTCAGCACCGGCTTCACCACCAATCCATGATGCTGCAGATAGAGCTTCAAGTCTTACGCGACCGAAATCATCTTGTGCGGCACGCTTAAGAAGAGCTATTTCGTTATCAATAAGGTGTCCACTGTGACGAACAACACGAACTGCACCGGCACGTACCTGTGGAGTTTTTGCCGTCAAACACTGTTCAAGAATTTCTTCATCGAGACTGTTGTGACCCCAGGTCACCCATAAAGCTTCAAGAACAAGTCTATCGCACTCTTTGTCTGATTTATCCAGAGCCGCAACCCACTTCTTAACTGCTGCTTTGACTTCAGCTGTATTTCTACCGCGAAGTTCACGCTGTGAACGCTCTCTTGCCTGCCACTCAGGAAGTTTCAGATTATCAAGTAGAGTTGCAATTGGCGCACCATGTACCTCTGGTGCCTTCACAAGAGGACGTGAAGGATAAGTCATTCTGTAAATACGACCATAGTCAGAGTTACGGTTTGGATCTCGAGCCGAGTGCTGCATGTGACCGATAAGAGCATTGTGCCAGTCAATCATGTAAAGACTGCCATCTGGAGCGAACTCAAGGTCACAAGGTCTGAAGTTTGAATCGTTTGAGCGAAGTAGATCCTGGTGGTGCTTAGCGCGAATACCAGTACCGTCTTCAAATACATCAAGCTGTTTAACACCAAGGAAACCAATAGTGTTACAGAAAAGGTAGTCTCCCTGAACATCATCCGGGAAGTGACGACTGTAGATAAACTCAGAACCAGAAGTTGGACGAACTTTGTGCTCGTAGTTAAACTTCTCTACTTTTGGAATCTCATAAGCGTGAGGAACTTTTACAGAAAGAGGCAGAAGCCAGTAGTGCGAACCACCAGATGCATCATTGATGAAAGTCTGACCGTACTGATCCAGTGCGACACCCCAAGGGTTACTGTAGTCAGTCTGAGAAACACGTTCAACTTTATAAGTTTTAGGGTCAAATCTCCAAAGACCACCATCGGTCATACGTTGTGGACCATACGGAGTTTCAACTTGTGAGTGAAGGAAACGACCTTCACAAAGGAAGATACCACCCTGATTATCAATACCAAATGAAGAAATTGCGTGGTGGGTGTCGTGTGGATCAAAACCACCAACGAGGTATTCCATCTTGTCAGCTTTGTCGTCGCCATCTGTATCCTGCAGAAGAACAAGGTTTGGTTCCTGTGAAAGGTAAACACCTTCTGGAGCCAGCTCGAAACCGATCGGCATGTGCAGGCCATCAGCAAAAACAGTCATCTTGTCAGCTTTGTTATCGCCATTTGTATCTTCGAAAATAAGAAGCTTATCGTCCGGCTTTTCATCACCCGGCTTATAGTGCGGGTAACTAGGGCAAACAGAAACCCAAAGACGACCTTTGTTGTCAAACATCATCTGAGCAGGATTTTGTAGAAGCGGGAATTCTTTTTCTGAAGCAAAAAGTTCCATCTTATAACCTTCCGGAGTATCAAAACGAGTCACCGCCTCTTTAGTATCAAGATACTTAATCGGGTGTTTATAGTTTGTCTTGATAACAGAAAGATCACGGGTTTTAGCGTCGGCAACTTTTAGTGAGCTGCTCTCACCTTGAGAAATGGCCCAGATGTTCTGATCACGAAGAACAGTCATCTGACGGATTTTTTCGATTTCTTCAGGGTAGTTCACGTTACCGTATGGCTTGTGACGACCACCATATACGTGGACACCGTTAAGCATTCTGTAGTCATTTCTCCAGTACCAATCTTTGTCAACAACAGCTTTGTGAAGAAGCTCTGATTTTGCTGCAGTTGACTTACCAAACAGCTGCTTCATAAGAATCGGACCCAAAGCCTTGTAACCGGCATCGTTCAGGTGTACACCGTTGATCGTCAGAGATTCTTTATCGTACTTGGAAAGCATTGGTGTGAAGATATCAACCAAGCCAACTTTTTCTTCTTCAGCAACAGCTTTTACAGCATCTGCATAAAGCTTAATTTGAGCATTTAGCTTTGAAGCTTCAGGAAGGAATAGACCTTTTTTCTGCTCCATTGGGATAGGAGTCGCAAGAATAACTTGTGGAGCAGATTTACCGTTATACTTTTGTTTTCTGGTGTGAGCGATGAGAGCTTTAAGCTCAGCTTTGAAATTGGCAACACCTTGAGTTCCATCGAAAGATTCATTGAAACCAAAGAAAGCAACAACTGTGTCTGCCTTAACCGTAGTTAACCATTGATCTTGACTTGGGTAGTGACCTTTACCGTGGTGTCTTTTAATTTCAGGGCGGAACTTTTCAGCACCTGGGAAAGCCCAGGGATTATTTGTACCGGACTCCGGTCTGAAAGCAGCTGTAAATGCCGGACTGCCAAGATTTCTGTGAGTCAGGTTCAGTGTTGGAAAAGTTGAGTGAAGAAGAGTCTCAAAACGACCATAGTAAGTCATTCTTTCTGCTAAAGCATTACCGATAAAAGCAATTGACTGACCTTTCTTAGGAGTAATTAGAGCGCCCTGTTTTTTAGCAGGCTTCTTCTTTCTGTTCTTAAGTGCTGAAATAGCTTCTTCTTGAGTTGGGCCAGTAACCCGGTTTGAGCCGTATGCAAATTCTTCTACTTTCAGTTTAAGGTTTTGGGAGTAGCCTTGAGCTCTGTTAAATGTGTAGAAACTTGGTTTGAAAGGATCGACGTAATTGACGTCTGCTTTTGCAGGAACAGCCAATCCAGCCAGGTGAAATACAGCATTTACAACAAGACGACGAAGATCTTCATCTTTAAAGTCATCTGAACTTCCCATAGTCGTACAGAAAGCTGTTCCCTCTTTGCCATTTGGAGTTTTGTAAGTTCTTAACCATGCTGTTGCCTGTGGAACTTTGCCATCAACGAGTTTTGAAGCTGGATCAAGAGTTTCAGTGACAAGCGCGTTTAAAAGAATAGTTGCATTGTCTTTAGTAACTCTCTTTACACCATAAACATCCGAAGCCGCGAAAATTTCACCAACACCATTTAAAATTGCATGCTGAGCATTAGCTGTTACAACAGCACTGCGAGCACCTTGAACTTTGTGTCTGCCATAGTGACCGGCCCAGCCTTCGCCAAGAATCTCAGGCCCAAAGTTATTCCAATCAATGCCGCCAAGTTTATTTTTAGTTTTAAAACCATGAGTTGCTGTACGGAAACCGATAACCGGCTTACCGGCATAGAGGTAATCAACAAAGTGTTGAAGCTGATTGTCAGGAAGGTCTCTAAAACGAGTGCCGATGATAACTACATCTGCAGTTTTAAGACTATCCATACCAGGGATATTTTTCTGAAAGTTAGGGTCGATGTAACCAGTTTCCGGGTTAATCGCAAAAAGAACAGATGTCTTAAAACCGTACTTTTTGTTAAGAATTTTTGCGAGCATTGGCCCGGACTCTTCCGAACGGTACTCTTCATCACCGGTAATAATGACAATATGCTTGTCCTTACCTGGTCCTTTCTGGCTTTCGAAAACCAGTTTATCTGCCGCCATAGCGAATGATGTCAGAAAAACCAACATCAAATTAAACAGAATATTTTTCATTTCGACTCCTAAGTCAGTTATCACACTTTAGAACTTTTCCGGAAATACCTTTTATATTAAAGGGCTGTCCCTCACTAACAGAAAAGCTAATTCTTGACTGTTAGATTCTTACTTCTTAAACTTATCTGCCGATTGATAATTCCCCTTGGAATAAAAGATCAATCATTAGAACTTTTCCACCAATACGTAAAATATTTAACTATTAATCAGTGACAACGAATTAAATAATTATACTAAAATTACAAAACACTTATAAATTTCGATGATCAAATAACTTAAAACAGTCTCATGTGATCAAAACAAAAAAAGTGGCTTCGGCTGTGCAACCGAAGCCACATATGTGTGTGCTTTGTGTATGAGATTGTTATTTGACTAAGAGAATGTCCATATGCGGTAGATTGTTACAGGGCTTTATCATTATTTTCACTTTTTAGAAAAAATCCCCTCCCATCTAACATCGTTAATCTATTAATTTAAAATATTTAATGATTCGTAGCATTTATATGTAACATTTCTCAAAGATAGCTCCTTTACTTATATGTGATTTGTGAAAATAACCTGAGAGTTATGTGTATGAAAAAATTTACCCTTATAGAATTACTGGTAGTCATTGCGATTATAGGTATTCTCACCAGTTTACTTCTCCCATCTTTAAGTTCAGCAAGAGAAAAAAGCCGTAGAGCAGTGTGTGTCGGTAACCTGAAACAAATTGGCATAGCGGTACAATTATACCTCGACTCAAATGATGATTACTTCCCGCCGATGCAAACGGGTGCTCATAAGTATGGCTGGTTAGGCAAAAAAGGAACAGGTACAGATTTTTCCTTACCTCCTTCTCAAAGACTTTTAAACATGTACTTAGTAGATTGGCCGACCACTGAAGATGCAGAAGTCCCTGTTGCTCAGTGTCCATCGGATACCGCCCTCTATGATGGTACGGGTTCTTCTTACCCGGCAAACACCAGTGGTAATATGCCCAAAACTTTATTTCTAGGAGGAAACGGCTTCCAGCACTCCAGAAGATTTGCCGAAATAGAATCTCCTGTAAAGTTCGTCACTATGGCCGAACATGGAGCTTTTAAAAGTGCCATGGATAAACCCATGGAAGCCTCCTGGTTTTTCCATACTCAAGTAGGAAAGCGTCAATGGAATATGTTACACGCCGATTCTCATGTAACTTTCCAAACTGTGCAAGCTGGTGTTAAAAACTCAGAAAACTTCACTTTTAGACGAGATCACTAATTTTTTATAACTATTATTTTTATGTATATGTTAGGTACTGAAAATTGACCTTGTATTTCAGGTAAATTAGTTTAAACAAAATAGTAGGTCGCTCATGCTTGAACGTATTGTATGTGTTTTCTTTCTTTGCCTGACAAATTATTATGCTGACAGTCAAAAGCCGAATGTCGTTTTAATTCTTACAGACGACCAGGGCTATGGCGACATGTCCTGTCACGGTAACCCCATACTCAAAACTCCTGAGTTAGATAAACTTCACGCAGAATCAATCCGCTTAACAGACTTTCACGTTAACTCATTTTGCACTCCCTCCAGAGCCTCTCTTATGACCGGTCGAATCGCCTCTCGAACTGGCGCCTGGCGTACAGCTTCAGGAAGAACCATGTTGCACACAGATGAAATAACTATGGCTCAAGTCTTTAAAGACAACGGCTATGCCACCGGCTTATTTGGCAAATGGCACCTGGGAGACAGCTACCCTCACCGACCACAAGAACGCGGATTTGAAAAAGTTCTTTGGCACAAGTGTGGTGGCATTAAACAAATATCTGATTACTGGGGAAATGACTACTTCGACGACTTTTATGAAGAAGACGGCGTGTACAAACAATTCAAAGGTTACTGCACTGACATATGGTTTGAAAACGCCGCAAAATTTATTAAGAAAAATGCCGATGTTAAAAAACCCTTTTTCTGTTACATTCCAACAAATGCTCCACACTCACCTTTCATTGTTGATGAAAAGTATTCAAAGCCTTATGAAAGAAAAGATGTCAACAACAGTAAATTCTACGGCATGATAGGCAATCTCGATGAAAATGTCGGCAAGCTCCGTCAACAACTCGATGACTGGCAGCTAACTGAAAATACCATCTTCATCTATATGACTGATAATGGATCTGCTGCCGGATCAAAAATGTCATCGAATCCAGATGGCACTCCGGTCATAGGCTACAATGCCGGTATGCGCGGTAAAAAAGCCTCAGTCTATGACGGTGGGCATAGAGTTCCCTGCTTTATTCACTGGCCA
>JAKVBD010000136.1 GCA_022446985.1 Lentisphaerales bacterium | reverse complement strand
TCAAAAAGAACCCGGCCGGCCTTACTGTAAATATTATCAATTTTTAAAGAATAGTCTGGCCACAAAAGCTGGAGAAAATTGGAGATGTAACAACGAGCTCGAGTATAATCATTTTCGATATCCTCATAATGCTTACCGAACTCACGCAATTGAGCATACTCTTTTGAGTAGGTACGGTAGATTAATACACGGAATCATAGTACCAGGTGTTGATTTAAATTGATATTTACTCATTTGAACATGAATTTTATATGAAAAATTACTTGGATTAAGGCAGATGAATGGGCTGAGAGCTTTAAAGTAGTTTCTTATTTGATTTCTTGTGATAAAAATGAGGTTTAAAGTCTAAAAATGGCCGAATTTGGGCACAAGGTAACGCAATTGTGATTTTGAGAGGGAAGTGAACTTATGATATTTCGTTTAGGATACAGATTGTCTTAGCATTTCCCATCGTCGATATCGCTCATTAATGAATTCTTCAGAGCCAATAATTTTAGATGATTTCCAATCTTTTTTAGAGACAGTGATAACCTGTATATCTAACTCTTGAATCTCAGATGACTCTTGTTGAATAAGTTTCGCAATTGCTGTTTTTGCCTCGTTACTATCGGCGAGATCCCACTTTTTATGAAGTGTTGAAATTTTCATTTTCGAATGCATATACTGTCGAAACTCTTCGAGTTGGACTCTGTCTTTTGCCAATTTAAGAATGTGCTTAATGAAGTCAGATTTGTAAGGATGTCGCTTAGTTCGTGACCAACGACCAAATGTAGAGTGTTTATAATTAGCTGGATCATGACAGATTCCAGCTCTTACCGGATTCATTTCTATGTACTGTAAACAGCTCCATAAGTATATATCTGATTGAATTAACTGGCATTGAAAGCGGTCTTGCCAAAGAGCCCCTTTGCGTTTATAAAGTCTGGTCTTGTTGAACCAGATGGAAAAGTTCATCTGAACTTCACGCATAAACTCACTGAAGTTATTGGAATGCTTGATTAAATCACGAATTCGCGAGTCACTCTCTTCGAGAGATTTTTTATTTTGGTGAAAGCGGGAATAGGCACGAACGGCCTGTTTTGGCATCAATTTGTCAGAATGGCAATAGATCAACATATGAAAATGGTTTCCCATAATTACTAGACTGATCAAATCAATATTGTACTTTAAAAGATGCCTTTCCAAAATCCTTTGGAATGCTTGTTTCTCGGTGTTATTAAGTGGCAGCTGGCCATATTCCAGAGCGACAGTATGATTGTATATGTGAAGATAAACCCCTTCATTTTTAGGTTTGAAGAATTCCCTTTAAAGTCTCATTTTCTTGCCCTTATGTTTGAAGAGAAGTTTACACATGAAAGCTTAGAGAATCAACAGCTTTGTTATTTTGGGAATATTTTGATATGTGACTTTAGGTGTTTTTGAAGTCATCTAAATTTCCGCTATAGTTGAATAAAATTTTGGATGATGATGAAAATATTTAGTCTTATCTTTTTCTTAATCTGCTGTACTTATGGAGGCTCACTTGAGTGGGAAACTAGAAGTATCGAGTTAAAAACCGCGACTTTATCAAAAAAAATGTCGGGACATTTCAGTATAGAAACACATCAGAGAAAACCATAAACTTCAGGAAAGTAAAAGCATCATGTGGTTGTGTTATTATAGACTCTGTAAAAAGTATTGCTGCCGGGGAAGTGGGAAGTATAACTTTCAAAGCGCCTGTACCTAGACCAGGTGGAGAATACCGTAAATCTATTTTTGTTGATACAGATGAAAAAGAAGGGGTAGAGTACCAGCTAGTTTTCAAGGTTATTAATACTGATCCTCCACAATATAAAGTTAAGCCAATTGCTAACTACAAAAGTCAGAATCAGCTGGATGGAAAGCTTGTTAATGCGACTCGTAGCTTATACGTAAGAGCTAAAGATCCTTCAAAAAGAGAGCTACTTGTGGAGAAACTTGTTGCTCAACAGGCTCTAAAGCGTAAGTCTGTTTATAAAATACAAGATGAATGTCCTTTTTTGCCTTTAGATATTTCGCCAAAATTATTTCATGATTGGAGAGGTCTGAGGATTTATACTTGTTGTGAATTATGTCTTTTAAAAGTCAAGGAGTCTCCCTACCATGCCATAATTAAATTGGCAGAGAAAGGTCAGACTCCTATAGATCTTTCCAAAGATTAAAAGTTCAAGTGAATAAAGACTAACATTTTCAATCTTGAAAAATTGAAAGTGCTATAACAAAGAATCGTGATTTATCATTTAAGTTAATAGTCGATAAACTTTTATAAAACCTTGTTGTGCTTTACTTTTTTGAAGGCATTTCGATCGGAGTGCCTACGCGAAGCATTTTACTAATCTCACCAGTTAACCACAGGTAATGATCGGAAGGAAGTCCTTTGTAGGTCAGAAAATCGCTTTTTCCCACAGGTGGATTGCTGGAACATTTGAAGATCGCTGTGCCTTCATCGATTTCGTCGAACATCGCGACGTAAAGCATATTGCAGCCGTTAGTTATATGGCCTTTCGCCTGGAACCACAAGAACTCTCCTCCAATTCTTGGTATGTGATCAAACTTGGCATCTTCGCCGCGGTATTTCTTTAAATTTTTCCAACTAAAGCCAGGAAAGATAACCGGGATGTAATCGATGCTTTTTTCTTGAGTCCACTGTTTATCTGCTTTCGCTATAGTGTTAACATATTTCCCCGTATTTTTTAGCCCATTTTTACCTGAACCATAACGACCAACAGCCCAGGGACTGATGATGTCTGCTTTGCTAATAATCTCATGTAATTTTGGGTTTTTAGTCGAATCACGCTCTAGCTCGCGCCAATATGCCGGAATGCCTATCTTAATAGTCAAACCACCGTACTTCGGATCATTCTTTAAGAAATCGATTAGCTCTTCACACTCTTCAAGTGTGTAGTCACGGTCATCACCAAAACCAATTCCCCAAATGGAAATAACCGGTTTGCCTTTGTGGTGTAGGTAAGACTTATCTTCAAGAATTTTCATCTTGTCGACAAGCAGTTTCCAGTCTTCCATAAGAATAGATTTTATTTCACCTTTCTTGAGACCGCTTAAGTCGTACATATTCGCCCATGCACGTCCGTACTTATTAGCTCCAGATTGTACATTGCGAGTAACCTGGTTGCGCATTTTAAGTCCTTCTGCTCGTTTGATAGAAACACCAAAGCGCTGAAGAAAGACACCGTCTATGCCATAGTCTTGCATCCATTTAAAGTGTCTTTCGACTGTTTGTTGATTGTAAGAACTGAATAAGTGGGCTGTTGAACCATCGGCATATTTAAATGGCGTGGGAAACTTTTCAGTATCGGTCATTTCACTCATATCCGGCCAGTATTCAAATGTACAACTACCTGGACCAAATTTGCGTCCGCCATAGTGTCTCCAACCGCTATTGGCGCCATCTCCTTCAGCATTGAACCAACCTTGGTAGCCACACATGACTTTATTGTCCAGAGTTTTAGTGTCGATCGCAGGGTTGTATTCTCCCGCATAAGGTGTCGCTGTAGCCCATACTTGTGCATGGTATAATTTTTTCTTTTGTGCTGGCAGTGCAGTCAATATTAAGAGCGAGCTGTAAAAGAAATATTTGAACAATATGTGCATATGTCTTCTCATAATTTAAATTTTATAATTAAGCCAGATAGATTTCAAACTTTATGTCCTCCTTAACTTGAAGATATTCCAGACCTTAACACTTTCTTTGAAATATTCTTAAGGTTTAGTGAGGTCTCATTTTAGTAAAACTTTTTAAATTTAAAAAAAATCCTTTTTAGTTTTAATTGTAAAAAGATTTAAATGTTGAAAGTTTTTAAGAAAAACTTTTTTTAGCCTTTTATGAATTATAGTTTATTAATATTAAGCGATCCGAAAAAGGAGTTTTACTACCAATGAGAGTGTCCGCAACCAGTGCTATTTTTTCTATTGTTGATGATGTCAGATCCACTTCTAAAAGTCGTGTCGATATGCGAGAACGAGCCAGAGCTGTCAGTTTAAAGCCATTGGCTGAGGCAAGGGGGAATGGTACTATGACAATTCTGCAGAGTGGACTCTCAGGTGGCAGGATAAAACTGACAATTTAATTATTTGTAAATAAGTTTCACTGATTGAGGCGTAAAGAGCGCCTCATAACCGACAAACTGTCCTGGAGTTAAATAGACTTCCTGGATGTTTTTAGTAGCGCCATGTGGATGTAAATGCTTAACCTTGGTATCTCGTATATCTAATTTCCGAATATTTGAGCCCTTTAGGTGTGACATATGTCCAACTCCTGTTCCACGCAGATCTAGCAAATCTATTTTAATAAATCTCAGGAAGCATAATCCCGACGAGTGTCCGGCTGTAGCATAGAGTTTGCGGAGTTCTTTCCCCTTAAGCTTGAGAGTCAAGCTCTTTACATCATACACTAAGTTTTTTGTATCCCAATCAGGATTCCAGCATTTGAGTAATTGCATGACAATTCTATGCGATGTGAAGACTGGTTTTCGAGCATCAACCATATAGCAAATGGATCGTTCAAATACAGCAATTTTGACCTCCCAATCATCCTTTGGAATATTATTAACATCTTCAAGAAGCTTAACAAAGTCATTTTCGTTCAAGACTCCGAAGTCATTTTTAGGAGTATCTTTATATTTTTGGGCAATTGGAATCAGTGATTTGTAATTGTGCCCTTCGAAATTTGAGAACTCTTCATAGCTCTGAGTCACAAAGAGTGATATAGCCAACAAATTCCGCAGCCCTCTTTGTCCTTTGGTTGCCTTGTATTGTGCTTTGAGAATCTTAAGAGCTTCTGTAGATGACTTGTGTGGTGAAGCAAAGTACAATGGTGATGACATGAGGTCATAGGCTTTTTTAAGATCTCTATCTAGCAGTTTGGCGTACATTTTTTGCTTTTCCTGTCGAGCAGTAAATGTTTGCTGTTTCGCCTCTTCTTTTTCTTTAAATAGCAGCCTCTCTTTCTGCTGGGCAATTTTTAATTCTTTGTGAGCGGCGCTAAGATCTGTTAAAGCGTCTTCTGTAGATTTTTTACTTCTTTGCAGTTGGTACATAAAAAGAGTTGTAGCTAGAATAATCAATGCTGCTGCTACGACAGTAACCATACAAAGCTGTTTGTTTCTATTGTAAAATAACTGCAGCTCTTTTATCAGCCCGGCATTTTCTGCATCTGTTGAATGGCCACCGAGGAATTGATAAACTTCATTCTTTAAGTCTATAACACTCTGGTAGCGCTCGCTTGCATCAAAAGACATAGCGCGACAAGTAACAGCATCAAGACTCTTGGAGATTTGTTGATCGGGAAAACGTAATGAAGGTGGCTTAATCTTACCCGCGCTTGTGCTATCGATGACACTATTTAGACTTCCTTCAATAGGACGCTCGTAAGTCAAAAGACTGTACAATATAGCTCCCAGTGCGTAGATATCACTTCTAGTATCCAGAGAAGCACCAACTATCAGTTGTTCTGGAGACATATATCCTGGAGTTCCGTGGACTGACTTTACAACAGTTTTTTCTGTAATTTTTTGGCTGAGACCCCAATCACAAACTTGAACTTCTCCGAATTCTCCGACTTGTATATTTTCTGGTTTTAAGTCGAGGTGAATTACACTTTTAGAGTGAGCATAAGAAACAGCATCACAGATTTTTGTAAAGATATTTAAGAGCTCCTCTAGCACCATCTCTTTCTTCTTAAGAATGTCAGCTAAAGTATCACCAACTTTTAGTTCCATAGTCATATAAGGTAAATGATTTTCACTGACACCAAAATCGTAGGCTGTTATAATGTTTGGGTGGCGTAGTGATGCAGTCATGCTGGCTTCTTTGAGGAAGACTTCACATTGCTCTTCGGGTATATCTTCTTTGAGTTCGGCTAAAGCGATAAAACGCTCCATTTTGGTATCGAAAACTTTATAGACTTTCTTTAGCCCGCCAGCAGCGATGAATTCGCGATCCTTGTAGCGCTCACTGCTAATAGACACAACAGACTCTCCAGACTCCCAGTTATCTTCATCATTGTCTTCGCAAAAATTACCAAGCTCTCCAAATTCACTCATTTTATTTCGATCAGTTCCCGTAAGTGTGCAATTTCTTTTTTGAGCCTACTCTTAACTCGACTGCGTAAAACAAAGACGCTTTCTTCTGTAATATTCAGTTCTTCAGAAATCTGTCTTGCAGTTTTCTCTTCCAAGCTCAGCCTGAAAACTTCTATGGCATTCCCTGAGAAAACAGTTTTCACCTTATCCATGGCAATAGACGCCACATAGTTCAGCCATTCTTGATCGATGATTTGTTCTATGCATGCTTCTAATACGATATCAACTTCCTTGATATATTTTTTCTGCTTAGAGCCTTTATCTTTGAGTCGATTTATATGAGTGATTATGGCATTACGGATAATTATACTAAGCCAGGTGCGGAAACGGGCTTTTTCTCTTTTGTATTTGTATTTTGGTAGACCCTTCCAGATCCGTAACAGGATCTTCTGTACCAGGTCATCTTGTTCATTTAGGGATACATTTGATTTGCGAAGAACCATTTTTATAAAAGATTCATAGTACCGGACGAAGTCACCCCAAGCCTGAGTGTCATCGGGATCCTGTACCCTTTGCAAGAGAGTTCTCTGTGTATTCCAGCTATCGCTCACACTTATTTTCCACATTAAAATTTTACGCGTACTTAAATAGCTTATAAACAAAATTCGGAAATATTACGAATTTCCATATACTGATATTGTGTGGATTATGTTTTTTTTGCAAAAAAAACTTTCCATAAAGTTTTAAATTCGATGTTAAGGTTATTCATTCTCTCAAAGTTAGAGTTTGAGAACACAGGTTAAAAGTGTATATGATTTATTGGAGAATTTGATGAACAGAAGAGATATTCTCAGGATTTCTGCCATGAGCTTGGCTCTGCCTGGAACTTATGCAGCATCCGTTAAAAATAGCCCTCGAGTTAAGCAAAAGAAAAATTTGATCTTGGTCGCTCACGACCTTGGTCTTTATGCCCCGAGTTTTCAAGAGGGCGGCGCTCAAAGTAAATATATGTCAAAAGTTTTTCCCGATTTCAAAGGGGAAATGACCTATTTTGACGGTATAGCTCAACCAACTGTAGTAGGCGGTCACCCGGCTCAGAAATCTTGTTTTACAGCCTTTCTCTACGAAACTCGTCACATGTATCCAGATAAAGCTATGTATAGCATAGATCAAGTTTTGGCTGATAGATCTATTCAGGAAACCAGACACCGCCAAGTCAATCATAAAGTCACTGCAGGTAACAATCTCTCATGGAATAAATTTTCACAACCCATGCCTGCTTTAGAGGGAGCAGATGAGCTTTATACTCGTCTATTTGCCCGTAAAGAAAAAGATGCCGATCAAAAAGAAGAACTGGCCATAAAACGTCAGCGTAGCATCTTGACTGGTTTGTACAGGAACCTTAAAAGACAGATGCGCGGTTTACCTCAAGAAAAAGATCTCAAAGCTTCTCTCGAGTATAAATTAGACGAACTGGATGTTCAGGAAAAGTGGCTAAAAACTCAAAAGCCATATCTAAAGCAGGAGTTTCAATCAGCATTAGTAGAGAAAGCTCCACTGTTAAACTGTGATCACAACTACAAGCTCATACTTGATGCGATAAAAGAAGGTCAGACTAAGATTGCTTTAATTGAATTTGGACAGAAAACTCTTCACAAAGGTGTGCCGGGATTAACAAAGAATCAACATTCATACTCCCATCATGGCTTTTACTCGGAAAGAATAGAAGCTCTTGAGACTTTAGATTTTCATATATTGAGAGGGTTACAAAAATTACTCATACAGTTGAAAGAAAATGATCTTTATGACGACACTATAGTGCTGTTTCATTCCGGCATGGCATGTGCCTATGCTCATAGCAACAAACACACACCAGCCTTTTTATTTGGTGGTGGCTTTAAACATAAGGAATCGATTCAATGTTTAGGCAAAGAGGGCGATCAGAAATATACTCGGGAAATGTTATTCTCCAGCATCCTTAAACAAAGCGGCATGAAGGACTATAGCTTTAATGGCAACACTCAGTTAATTCCTGAATTGTTTGAGACTTAAAATGGCAGAGAAAATTAAACTTAAAAAGAAGCCTCAATCGAAAGCTAAGGTTTCAATTAAAGCTAAAGCACGAGAGACCCGTAAGCCCCAAAAGTCGGGTTTCGGCTTTATCATCCCACTCATCATGGTATCTACCTTATCAGGTGCTCTTTACTTCGCTTTTAAGTTCGCACCGCAAGATAATGTTGTAAAAGTAGAAGAGCAAAAGAAAATTCCTAAGCTTGTTAAAGCCAAGCCTAAAAAGGAAATTAAAGCCAAGCCTAAAAAAGAAATTATTAAAGAAGCAGTTAAATCTGTCGAAATCCGCAAAATTCCTAAAATGGAACTACCTGATGAGAAGTTGTTTTTTGGAGACCTGACACACTTAAACTTTAATCAGATTCTTAAAGACAAGTGTGTTAACTGTCATGGAGCTGAGGGGAAAGAAGTTGAAGGTGATTTTAACATAGCGAAAGTTATGAACTCTCGAAGCTTGGACTCAAAAGGCTGGGCTAAGATCTATCGCAGTATTGATAAAGGGGAAATGCCGCCGAGCAAAGAAGATGATCCAGAGTCTTTACCTTTGGAAGTAAATGAAAAAGACTTCCTTTTAGCTTCTATGAAATCGATGTTTGATGGTCTTAAAGAAACGGCATCAACCAGAGTATTGACTCCATATGAATTTGAAAATACCTTAGTGGATTTATTCGATATTCGTTTAAAAACTTATAATCCTTTTGGTAAGCTCTACAGCTCATATTCTGAAAATGAGTTCCACACCCATCAACGTCGGGTTCTCAGCCCTTATTTTTTAACAGAAGTCTATAATACACTCTATGATGTTCTAAAGAGTTTTGTTGCCTTAAAACCTCAACAGGATAAGATGAACCTCAAGGTAAGGTTTAAAGGTCACCCTTTAGGTGGCCCTGAGTGGAAAGATCGCACGGATCTGCGCTGGCCCTTTCGACCTCATCAAATAGAATTCAAAAACCTTGATCCAAAAGTAGAATCCACGCTGGTTCGCACCGATGGAGACAATAATACTGAAGTTAACGATCAGTTGGAAAAGCTCAGTCTTCCTCCGGGTACGTACAAACTTACATTTGAAGCCCGAGCCGAGAATCTCGATCTTGCAAAGGTTTATCCAAATGAGTACGGTCAACAGACTGTTGATTTTCTCAAAGGTAAGCTCGACCGAGATGGCGAACAGGCCTATTCTTTACCAGTAAAATTCCTGAGGACGGCACCTGGAACAGCAGATGCTTTCGGTGCTAATGAAATTATTAAGGAATTAGAAATAGACTCTTATGAAGGCACTCAGTACAGCTTTGAATTTACTCTAGACAGAAGATCAGGTTTAGGCTTTCAGTACAACTTCAAAAATAATCATCAGAGATTACCGATTTTTGGTAAATTAGCCTCTTTAATTACCAGTCATGTTCATGGCGATGACTTTGATCTAAAGCAACGAGAGGCAATTCAGAAAAAATACTTGCGGATTAAAGATTATATTTTCCCAATGGTCACGTTCAAAAACCTGAAGATCGAAGGGCCGTATGATGTTAAAGTGCACCCTTTGTCATTTGATCAATCAAGCAAGCAAGGTGATCTTCAACTACGTGAGAAATTCAGAACTTTGCATAATACTCTGAATATAAAAAATAATACGATCTACAATTACGTCTTCAGTGACTTTAAAAAAGAAAAGATGACGTATGAGGATTCGTATAGGAATGCGATGATTATGTTTTTCATGTCACCTCAGTTTTTAACGGTGAACTCAAATAAAAAAGACCCTTTATACAAGAGGTTCGCATCGTACTCATTATTAAAATCTTCCCTATCGAATGACTTTAATGAAGTTTATGACAGAGCTAAAGTCACTCGAGACTATGAAGGTTTTGGTAACTGGTTACTTAAAAATAAAAAGTTCGAACGTTTTGTAAAAGCCTTTTCATACCAATGGTTGGAAATGGGACATATAAAACATAACGCGCCAGATCCGGCAGATTATGGTATCTACTACGCCAATAATTTAGGTGATGCTTACAAAGTAGAACTCGAGCATTTTATAATAAATCTTTTTTTGGAGAACCGTCCTGTCACTGATTTGGTAACAGCAGACTACTCTTTCCTAAATGATGACCTTGAGAATTACTATAAGAATCCTCATAAGACTAAAAGATATAATGACAAGTACCGGGCTCCGGCAATTAAAGAAGAAGAATTTACCAAAAGGTCTCTGTTTGGCACCGATCGCGGTGGTTTGTTGACTATGGGAGCATTTTTGACAGCTACAGGCAATGGTGCTGAGCCTTTACCGCTCAAAAGAGCTGCCTGGATATCAAAGAACCTCTTTGACTCACCACTATCTGCTCCACCAGACATAGATTCAGATAACTTTGAGAAATCAACTAAAGCAAAAACCCTTGGGGAAAGACTGACAGTCCATGCCCAAAGTGCAGCCTGTTACAATTGCCACAAAAGACTTGATCCCATGGCTATCTTGATGGATAGATACAATACTATGGGAGGGATCAATAGTCATTTTCACAAAGAGTCGGTCAAGATAAATGACAAAACCTTAACTGATGTCAATGACTTAAAGTCTCATTTGGCATCTCACCCAGATGTAATTGCTCGAGCCTTCAGTAAAAGTCTCTTGAGTTTTATGTTAGGTCGCGATACCGGAGTTCAGGATGAGACACGTTTAGACATGATTTTAGATAAGGTTAAAAGAAATGGCTACAGAGCCGGGGATATCTATAAACAATTAGTATTCTACTATTTCTTCTAATTTAATTCGGAAAACCTCCGGCTTTGCCGGATGGACCCATAAACCTAGAAAACTCAGCAGTGAGATTTCTTAAGTCGTAAGTCATTGATTTCGATAAAGGCGGGTGTCTTTTTTGCCTTCACCCATTGGGTGAAGGCAAAAATAGCGCGATATATTGCATATTTAACCCACGCTAATTGGAGTCCACATGACTAATACTACGGCATCATTACCATCCGATTCAGAAGTAATAAATCAAGTAAACAGCACAATGAAAGTAGATGCAATGTGTGGGACAACCCATGTCAGTTGGCATAACACTCAGGCCTTCACGCCAGTGGGATAGCTTGTTTTTTCTCAGTTTTTAACTTGCTTGAACCTCTTCAATGATTGGGTGGATGATGCGCCTTTGTCTTATAAAAGTAACAATGCAGCAGATAAAAAAGACATCCTTGGTAAGTTGCTTCTTTCAGTTTTGTCAGGCCATAAACGCTACACGCACATGAATGAAATCTCTGGCGATGAAGTCAGTGCAGAAATTTTAGATCTCAATAAAGTTTGCAGTGAAGACTCGACTCGCCGTAGAGTTAAGCGAATGGATAAAAATGATGCGCTTAATTGGCTCAATCATCACTTAAAAAAGAGCTGGGAGCCCATGATCGCTTATGATTGGATACTTGATATAGACAGTACAAACCAGTTTTTGGTCATCAGGAAGGAGCTGAAATCGGCTACAATCCAGCATATAATGGACGGCCAAGCTACAGCTACCATAGCTATTTCATTGCCAATATTCGAATTTGCCTGGGAATTGAGGTGAAGTCCGGCAATGAGCATGGTGGTAGTTTTGCGCTGCCTAACCCATCTTTCCCCGGCAAATCGCTAAAAATGGTAAAAAATTGAGATTTTTAACCATTTGATAAATTGTAAACCGTTGTCACTCCAATGAAATTGACTTTCAG
>JAKVBD010000135.1 GCA_022446985.1 Lentisphaerales bacterium | reverse complement strand
TGTAGAGTTATTACGGTTTTACAGTAATGTCTCTAACAGAAAATGGGGTGTTGTCTAATTCCAACTGAGGCGCAACACGGGCAATTCTGGATTAGAACATTACATACAAAAAGTTGATGGTAAGTATAAATTTGTTGATTGATAATTTCTAAAGAATTGGGTATTATCTTTTGAAGCATGAAATGAATTTTTTTTGGATCAAAACCTAACTTACAAAATTCGCTTCTATTTCTGTTTAAGTCATAACGATCTTTCGGTATTAATTTAGTAGGCTTGTCACTAGTTGCTTTTCTAACTGTGTACAACTAAAAATAAGACGTACGAATTTAATGACCAGGAGATTGTTATGAATTTAAGATTTTCTATTAAAAGTGCTTTACTGAGTACAGCTCTCTTGATGACTGGCTGTCAGGCCCAGGAGTTATCTTCGACTGGAGAAAATTGGCCGATGTCAGGAGGGCCGGATGGGACATGGACAGTAAAGACAAATTCTCCTGTACCCACAAAGTGGTCTGTGCGCAATACTCATAACATTAAGTGGAAAACAGCCCTTCCGGCTGGAGGTCAAAGTGGCATTGCCGTTTGGGAAGATAAACTTTTTTTAACCATCAACCCACCAATGGATACACCAGTTTTTGCTGAGAGTAAGGCAAATTTTGAAGAGTATTCAAAGGCATATAATCAACTGATTGCCAAGATTGAAAAAGAAAAAGCATCTCATCCTGATTTTCAAAAAGTAAAATCTGCCCAAGATTCGGCCACTAAGGCCTGGAACGATTTACTTAAGAATGACAAAAAATATACCAAAGCCCGTGGCGGTCACAAAAGAAAACTTCTCAGTGCTATGAAGAAGAGCGATATTGGTAAGGTGTATACAAGTGCTACTGGAGTTTACCAAAAATATCTTCATAAACAATCTGCTGAGTTGGTGAATCTCTTTATTAAAAGAAATACTGCTGAAAAAGATATGAACACTCGCGGTAATGATAAGGATATCTTTGTTTATTGTTTAAACTCGTCAACCGGTGAAATCCTCTGGAATAAAAAAGTTCCGGGTATGATGTCGAGCGGTTATAACTACGGCTTCAGTGATTCAACAACGCCCTGTCCGGCAACGGATGGCGAAAATGTCTGGGTGATCAATTCCAGTGGTGGTATGGCCTGCTTTAGCATGGATGGTGAATTGGTTTGGGAAAGAACCTGGATGCCTACTGGAGGCCGTCCTTTTAATAAACAATATGATTCTATTCTCTTTGAAAATCTGATTCTAAATGTTGAACCACCATTGGCAGAGGATAAAGATCTTGTTGAAAAATGGAACTACTTGCATGCTTTTGATAAGAAAACCGGTAAGCGCCTTTGGGTAAATAAGGATTCTTTGACTCACTACAATGCGCCGGTTATTGGGGAAACTGCCGATGGCAAAATGGCCGTTATGATTGCTCGTGGCGGCCCACATGGAGTTCCTGAAAGACCAGTTGGTTTGAGTTTAGTGAGTCTTGAGAAAGAGAATCAAGGTCAATCGCTTTGGCAGTGGGAACCGGAAAAGGATGACAATGGTCACTATGGTTGGGGGGCTTTGAGTAATCAGGTTTGGGATAAAGAGACTGTTTCCTGGTTTACTAAAACCGGTCACGTTTCGGTAGATTCAAAAACCGGTAAGACCATCGTTGAACATACTATGGGTGAGTTCACCAAGTATGATTATGACTCTGGTTCCAAGAGTTTCAAAAAGTCTAAAGGAGCTTTTAAGATTGAAGGCCAGCGACACTGCAATGTTATGGTCGGTGATGACATTTACTATCTTGGTAGATATCAGCCATATATCGTCCATCACAATGTAAAATCCGGCGCCTATTCTGTTGTTGAAGTTCCAACAGAGCTTACAGCCGATGGTCAGCCTATATGGCGTGGAAAACACTCAAATGATACGGCAAACTCAAAAGGTCAGGTCCATGGTCCGGATAGCAGAACCCGTGGCGATGGTTTTCAAAAGTGTTTTCCAGGGGCTCCGGTTGTTATCAATGGGCTTATTTATTTCACAAGTCCTCTTGGAATAACTTATGTCGTTGACTCAAAGAAGGATTTTGGTCCAGATGCTGTTGTGGCAGTTAACGATCTTGGTAAGCAAGGTCAAACCTGGACAGTCGGTTCGCCTTCTTTTGCGAATGGTAAGCTTTATCACCGAACCTTGAAAGAGGTGATCTGTATAGGTCGTTAATAATAGAGATATTCTCTTCATAAGAGGGGGCGGGCTGCATCTAAAGTCCCTTCTAAAAGTGTCAATGAATTTTTCTATTGGCGCTTTTTTACTATTGTGAAAATAAACGAATGAAGAAATTCAAAATTACACTCAAGACCAACCTTTTCTTCTTACTCCTAGCGTTGATGATTTAATCCCTTCCGATCATACGGTCCGGGTAATCAATAATGTCCTTGATCCATCAGTTTTCGAGAAGCCTTTCAAAGGCGGCGGTTGTACTTCTTATCACCCTTTCATGATGCTTAAAATACTGCTCCATACTTACAGTATAGGAATTTACTCGAGTCGTAAGATTGCCGAACTCTTTCACCGGGACACTCATTTTATGTATTTAAGTGGTATGCAGCAGCCTGATTTTAATACAGTGAACTGTTTTCGCAGTAAATACTTTGAACCTGTTCTTTCAGAGGTCTTCAGCTTTGTGGCGAATTTCCAGATTAAAGAAGGTTGTGTAAAGACGAAGGACTAGTTTGTAGGTGGCACGAAGTTTGAAGCCGATGCTTACATATACAGTCATGTCAGGAAAAAGAATGCTTAAAAGTTTTCAGAAAAAGTCAAAGAGCGTGCTCTCGAGATTATAAGTGAGGCCGATGAGATTTATAATGCTGAAGATCAAAAGTATAGAAATAAATGTTTACCGAGAAGTGGAAAGCATAGCAGTCTAACTTCACAAGATCTTCTTGATGCCGCAGATGACTTATCTCATAATCTTAATGCGAAACTTTCACCACGGGAAAAAGGTAAACAGCAAACTCGTATTAAGAAAGTCAGAAAACATGTTGAGAAATTAAAGAGTTATGAAGAGCAATTTGATGTTCTCGGAAACAGAAATTCTTTCTCTAAAACTGATCATGATGCGAAATTTATGCAGATGAAAAACGATAAGGTAAAGCCTGGATATAATATTCAAGCAGGAACTCAAGATAGTTAGGTTACCGGATTCTCAGTAAGTCAAAACAGTAATGATTCGACATTTATACAGATGAAAAACGAGAAATAGAACAGCTGCCTCAAATTGAAAACGTTATGGCTGATTTGATTTATGGAAGTGAAGAGAACTACAATTACTTAAAAGATAAACCAATCAGAAACTACCTAAAATACCCAAGCTTCAGGCAACAGGAGAAAGCGACTTTACCCGAATGGGTAACTGATAATTTCATTGAATGTCCAGAGAGGAATATCCTTATATGCCCTGCTGGTCGCGAACTGCAGTTTATTGAAAATAAAGATAAGAGAACTGCTCAGGTTATGAATTCAATGTCGATGTGTATAGAAGTAAATCCTGTGATCGATGTCCTCTAAAAGATAAATGCGTTAAAGCAAAAAATGGTTTAAGGACAATAGAGCTCAACCGGAAATTGAGAAAGTATAGAGCTCAGATCAAAGAGAACCTCGAAAGCGAGAAAGAACTGGAATTAAGGGCAAGAAGAGGACCTGAAGTTGATACGCCATTCGGACATATCAAATATAACAGGCTTTACAGAAGAATTAGATTAAGAGGAATCAAAAAAGTAGAAACCGAAATGGCTTGGTTGTTCATGGCTTATAACTTCACGAAAATGGCAAAAGCAAAAAGCGCATAATAAGAAGAAATATTTGTTTCCCAATCTTAATAAACCCTAAATAACACTCAATAAACTCTTGAGAGGCAGTTAGAAAACTTATAAACGTAAAAAAGAAATTTACTTCATGCTCTAGCACTAAGAAGAAGGGACTGTACCTTTTGATACAGCCCCACCGTCAATGAAATTCAGGGAAGAGTTTCATCCCGAACAGATGATGAGCGTTATAATAAACGCAGTGGGTTTACGGACGCTAATTATAAACACCTGAATAAGACTATTCCTCCAGCATTCTTTGATGGGCATATTGACAACCAAAAGTGGATTTATGCTGGAACCTTTCGCGATAAATATTTACGGGAACTTTAAAAGACTGACCTTGCTTTAATCTTAGTTGGGTTTAATTCACCGCTGCTCTTGTATCGCAGTAACCCAATGAACTAATTTAACCTATACCTGGTGTGCTTGTACCGAGGAGCTTCATTTGAGCTTTTAGTAGTTATCTCAATAATTGGGATTTTAGCTATTTTGTTGCTACCATCTTCTGCAAATGCCAGGGGGAAAGTCCTGCAGGCTTTGTGTAAGTCTAATTTAAAACAAAATACTTATGTTCAGATTGTTTATCTGGACGGAAATAATGAATATTTATGTCTTCACTGATCGGTAACCGCTCTTGGGGTGACAGTCTTGCTGCTTATGTCAATCGAAACCTGGCTGATGACCAAAAAGATGAAGTCTTTCTTGAAGATACAGTAGATGTGAATAACGCAGTCTTGCAGTGCCCCGCAGATACTAGAACACTTAATAACGGGAGAGTCATTCGGAGTTATGCAATGAACTCCGGCGGGACTGAATGGGGCGGTGGAAACTACACGGGTATTATCAGGCTATCTCGATCTGTAAGTTTAGCTGAAGTGAACGATACAACAGAAACAGTTATGTTCGGTGAAAGGTTTAATAATAACGCAGTTGGAAAAAACGGCTCAACTGAATTGGGTGATTACCACACAGGCCACTGGAAAGATGTCGTTCATAACAAAGTTAATTATTATCAGGTTATCTTTTGTGACGGAAATGTTGAGTTTTTACACGGTGGGACAATAGACTCTAAAAAGATGGATAGTTAATTATACCTGCTCTTCAAGTACACGGGTAAAGCAGCTCCATTCTCTTCTTGTAGATCATTTGGAAATTTCATATTCAAACACTACATACCTTAACATCAAAGGTTTGTGTAATTTACAATAAAATCATCTATTCTTACCTTTATGACAACTCATCGATTCAATCACCAATCATTGATTGAAACGCTTTTTTGAAGAGAGAGTAATATTTTATATTTCTTTGCTATGAATCATGAGGGTAATTATTTAATAATTTGTCATAATTGATTTTTGAACTCTATATAAAAATAAATTTCGCCTACGGAATTTTACATGTTTATGCATGTTAATTTATCTTTTGGGTAATTCTTACCTTATAGTTAATTTGTCAAAATCGACTATTAATTAAATTCAACTGTCAAGGCTCTATTGACCTATCCTGTTTTTACATATGAATTGAAATATGTAATAAATTTTGAAAAACAGGTTGTGTATTAATGAGTCAAAGACCAAATATCTTATATATCCATTCGGATCAACATACTCCCAATGTACTTGGTTGTTATGGAGACCCTATTGTTAAAACTCCTCATTTGGATGAGTTAGCTGCTAATGGTGCTATGTTCACCAATGTTTATGCTCCTTCACCGATTTGTACACCATCGAGAATGTCGACTTTGACAGGCCGTTATCCTTACAAAACAGAATGCTGGACTAACTACAATGTTCTGGATTCGGGTATCCCGACTTTTGCTCATGCTATGGGAGCCGGAGGTTATAAGCCGATTTTATTTGGCCGCATGCACTCAATTGGACCGGATCAGTTGCACGGTTATGCCGAGCGCTACATCGGCGACCATTGTTCAAATTATGTCGATAGTCTAGATGTCGACCATGGTGAGCTTCAGGGCGCACCTTTCCCAAGAAGGGAATCACTACAAAAATCAGGTTCCGGGCAAAATGCCTACCAGGTTCACGATGAAGATGTCAATAAAGCAGCTGTGAACTACATCAATGAAACTCTCGCTAAGCAAGAAGATGATGAGCCATTCTGCCTGACGATTGGTTATATGCTACCGCACCAGCCGTATGTTGCCCGTAAAGAAGACTATGATCTTTACAAAGACATAATCACCATGCCTAAAATCGAAACGCCTTTTTCAGAAGACCTGCACCCACACATCCGCGAATGGCGTCGTGAAAAAGATATCGAAGAAGTCACTGTCGAAGAGATCAAAAGAGCCAGAGCAGCTTACTGGGGCCTTGTCACTAGAACAGACATTATGATTGGCGAAGTTATTCAGGCTTTGAAAGACAATGATTTGTATGAAAATACTATCGTTGTTTACTCCTCTGATCACGGAGATCAGGTCGGTGAACACAGCCTTTGGTGGAAGATGACTTTCTATGAAAACTCGGTGAAAGTACCGTTGATTATTTCCTGGCCTGAGAAAATTAAAGGCGGCCAGGTATTCGATAAAGTTTGTAGTTCTCTGGATATATCAGCGACGATGCTAGATGCTCTAGATTGCCCGGCATTGCCAAATATTCAGGGGCGCAGTCTTATGTCGCTGATGCAGGGAAATGACAATCTTGAAGATAAGGTTTTCTCTGAATTCTGTAATCACAAAGGTATGATTCACCGCATGATTCGCAAAGATGACTTCAAGTTCAACTACTACCTTGGGCATCCGAATCAGCTCTTTAATATGAAAGAAGATCCAGATGAATTAAATGATTTGATTGATCATCCGGACTTCCAGGAAATTGCCAAAGAACTGGAAGCTGAAGTTCTCGATGGCTGGGATCCAGTTGCGATAGAAAAGAAAATCCTTGCGAAACGGCAGGATTACGAAATGATCGAAGGCTGGGCGAACGAAATTAATCCAGAAAGTCAGTATTACTGGCATTTGGATCCAGCAATGGATTATCTTGATAAATATGAAGGATAAAAGTACAAAATGCCTCGCCATTCACATAATCATGTGGGTGGCCATTGTTGCCCTGGCTTATTTACCATTTAGCTCAGGAAGCAACATAGATCAGGATGACTACCCAAGAAAGCCCATCGAAATTGTGGTGCCTTTCAAAGCCGGTGGTGGTTCCGATGTTCTAGTGCGCATGTTTCAGAAAGTCATTAATAAAAACGAAATTTTGCCAGTGCCATTAGTCGTTGTCAATAGGCCGGGAGCCAGTGCTACAGATGGCAGCCGCTTTGTCAAGGATGCTGAGCCGGATGGTTACACCATGTTAAACCTTCACGATGCAATTATTATTTCCAAGCACTTTGGTAAAGTTGATTATGGGCCGGAAGCCTTTGAGCCAATAGCAGCCACATTGTGGTCAGGAACAGTGATTGTTGTTAGAGATGATTCGCCCTACAATAACTTGGAGGATTTAATTCAAGATGCTAAAAAACGACCTAAAGAAATAATTTATGGCTGTGCTTTAGGAACGCCTACACATGTTAGTGGTTTGTTATTGGAGAAAGAAGCTGGAGTGAAGTTTAACCTGATTCAGTCAGGAGGTGGTGCAGCCAGACTTGAACAGCTTATGGGTAAACACATACAAGCAACCTCTTATGCAGTTTCAGAATATCTGAGCTTTAAATCTCAAGGTTTAAAAGCCCTCGCGTTTTTAGGTGACGAGAGACATGACGCACTGCCTGATCTGCCAACAGCCAAAGAATTTGGGGTTAATGCCTCTTTCAATGTCATGCAATATTGGTGGTTCCCAAAAGGAACCGATAAGACAAAGGTAAAAGTTATTACAGATGCTTTTAAAAAAGCTTTAGAATATGAGGAGCTGATTTCTTTTATTGAAAAAAATAAGATGACTCATTCTTTTTTAACTGATGAGGCTTTTGATGAACGGATTAAGACAGTTGAATCAAAAATCAGTAATTTGGAATCAGAGAAAGCTCATGACTTGCCGCCATTTCATTTAATTGTTATTGCTACCCTTAGCGTCTTTCTGACTTATATAATCTGGGATAATCTCAAGAAGAAAAGTCCAGTTAAAAGTGAGCCTCTAAATTATAAGCCGGCTGTAGTCACTCTGGGGATTTTTACGACATATATTTTCTTGATGAGTCGTGGAATAGTTGATTTTAGGGTTTTGACTTTTGCTTTTATGGTGACGTTGGGTATTTATCTGAGTCCTAAAAAAGTTCTGAACAAAACCGTTCTTGTCGAGTGTGCTCTTTTCATAAGCCTTGGCACTTATTATGTCTTTACAAAAATCGTACACGTGGATCTGCCATGACAAATATAATTGCTGTAACTGGCGGACTTGAGGCCGCTCTTTCGATGCTTTTTAGCGCTCAGGGTTTTTTCCTGATGATTCTGGGAACGACTCTTGGTATAACCGTTGGAGCAGTTCCAGGACTGACAGGCGCTATGCTGATTGCACTTACACTGCCTTTAACTTTCAATATGGAAAGCGGCAGTGCCATGATGCTACTGGTCAGTATGTACGTTGGCTCAGTCAGTGGTGGTTTAATTACCGCAACACTGCTTAGAATTCCAGGGACACCTTCGGCTATGATGACAACTCTGGATGGTTACCCCTTAGCGCAAAAAGGTGAAGCCGGCAGAGCATTGGGTTTTGGTATAAGTGCTTCATTTGTGGGTGGAATAATTTCTCTGATATTTCTGATTTTACTGGCAGAGCCGTTAAGTAAATATGCGACCCACCTTGGGCCGTTTGAATTCTTCAGCCTGGTTCTTATGGCTTTAGTGCTCATCGCATCAGTTGGTGGTAAATCCATATCAAGGTCACTGTTCTCTGGCTTTCTGGGAATTCTTTTTGCTATGCCGGGAATCGTTGCGGCTACAGGTGAAGTCCGCATGACTTTTGGAATGACTGAATTAAATGGCGGTTTTAAACTTCTGCCGATGTTGATTGGTTTATTTGCAATCAGTCAGATCATTAAAGATGTCATGGAGAAAGACAAGGACGTCAAGCCATTGGAAATGTCGACGAAAGGCATGTTCATGACCGGTAAAGAATGGTCTTCACAAATTGTTAATATGATTCGCTCGAGTGTTATAGGCACCTGGATCGGTGTTTTACCGGGAATTGGCGCTAACATCGGTTCTGTAGCAGCTTACTCGACGGCGAAGAACTTTTCCAAAACTCCTGAAAAGTTTGGTAAGGGTAGTGAAGAGGGAATAGTCGCTGCCGAGGCTGCCAATAATGCTACTGTAGGTGGAGCCTTGATTCCACTGGTTACTATGGGGATCCCAGGTTCAGTGATCGATGCCATTTTACTTGGAGCCTTGATGATTCATCAACTGCAACCGGGACCACTGTTATTTGAGCAGAATCCGGATGTCGTCTACACGATAATCGGAGCCTTTTCATTGGCGAATGTATTCATGTTGTTCATCATGATGCTTTTGGTGAAGCCACTTTCAAAGCTTTCCAGTATACCGAAAGTCTATATGATAATCACTGTTCTGACTTTCTGTGTGATTGGTACCTATGCACAAAATAACAATATGTTCGACGTGTGGTCAATGCTGGCCTTCGGTCTACTGGGTTTTGTACTGGAAAAAACATCCATACCACTGGCGCCATTTGTCATTGGCTTTGTTTTAGGTCCTATGGCAGAAAGCAAATTGAGTACTGGCCTTATGAGTTCACACGGCAGTTGGTGGCCTCTGGTAACGCGACCTATCTCTTGCTTGTTTGTGATAATATCTTTAGTCTTATTGATTCTTCCTATTGTCAAGAGTTTCAAGTCTCCAGAAGTCGATGAAGATGCGCTGCCAGAACTTGATCAAGAAAAATCTTAGGTAAAAAAGTACCGAGCAAAGCCGGTGCTTAATGTGCTTCCCGGCTTTGCCCGCAGTTATCAGGTGAATGCCAGGAAATCCTGGTATGACGAAAATCTAGTCACTTATTGCAGTGTCTTCTTGAGGGATAAAAGCCGCAATTTAATGAAGCTCAAAACTAAGACTGTTCTTTTTGGTCGAGTCGCATCATGCACAGTCTACTTACAAGTATCAGGGGGCTTCCTGAAATTCAGCCTTGGGAAATAACAATGACTAAAATGACATTTAAAGCTTTCACAAAAACTTAAAGTACAATTTTCTTTATGAAGATGGTCATGTAGCGACAAGCAAAAAGACCGATCTAATGCTCGATAGTAAGAGTCTTATGCGGGCTGTTGAATAGACTTGCAGGGTGACTTTAAACAAGTGATCTTGAGCAGTATTTTAGCCCGCTTCTGCAGTGGGCTTTTTCGTCCGTTTTTTCAGAGGTGAAATTAGGGCTTTAGCTTTTGTTTAAATAGCCAATCTATAGAATTATCTGTTTGATCGCATTTCGTAGATGCATACTGTGTTTTGGTTCCGGGCTTATCACCTGTCTGAGTAAAGGCGTAACTGGCTGCGGCATGACCAATGTTATCGATCGTAGTAAATTTAACATTGGCTTCAATATTTTTGAGTTCTTTAAATAAGTTGGCATTTATTCTGTATTCTATAGTACCATCATCCGTGCCATGAAAAGCCAAATGGGTATATGAGCAATATTCTTTCTGTCAAACTACGGCAGGAACATACCTGCAGAAGGAATGGCAGCAGCAAACAAGTCGGGTTGATTCTACAGGTCATTCCAGGTTCTCATATATCCCATGAAGTGGCTAATTACATAAATGCGATTTCTGTCAATGTTATGCTTTCGACTATTTCATCAACCAGAGCAAACGCTTCCAGAAGTTGGCCGTTGAGATTATCAAGAATATGTTCTCTTATATTTTTCTATTGGCTTTTTTAGATTTGGTCCCATTCTTTGATTGATTTCCTCCAAAGGAATTTCCTTGCCTTTATTCTGCGAGTTAATCCATACACCGGCAGTTTGCGGCGCCAGGAAATAATGGGGGTGCTTTGTTCTTAATTTGTCTGTCGTAAATTGTTCAACATAAGAACGCAATTGATCTATGTTATCTATACCTTTTCCTCGCATCCCATGTAAACAAAGAATTAAAGGGTATTTCATATCGGGATTGTTATTTTTAGGCTCAACAAACCTGTAGAGCAGTTTTCCAAAAGACCCTTTGGGCATTTCTTTAATCCAGGTTTTTTCGCTTTTCCCTGACTTCTTACCTCGTTTAGGGTTTTCATCTTCTGGAGTAAGTCGAAATTTTTGTCACTCTTCCTTACTTGAGTTTGCCATCTTTGTTGAGATCAGCTTGTGGATAGGATTTTAATCTCTTTGCATAAAGATCATTTTTATGTTCTTGAGAATGCGATTGAAAGCATAGTATAAAAATGAAAATTAGGATAGTTCTTCTCATCATTTTTTATCTCTGTAAATTTAAGTTCTATGTTTTACAACAGTTAAAAGTGTTCCGCCTTAACTGATGAAATGATAAAAGAGTCAATTATCGCTATAAAAAATGCAGTAGATTCTCGTGCTGGTAATTGAGTTGACTTACTTTTGGACTTTAAAGTAGTAATTCTGATCACCATTTTAGCCTGTTTAGCTAGCGGGCTTTTTCATATAGCCGATGTGCATGTCGGCCCAGAGTGATTAACGCCAAAAAAATACCTTGTGCCGATTGTATCATGCTAATGACTGGGAACCAGAAGGTACAGGTCATTTATGGTTTGATTGCCCTCGCGGCTATCCTCTGCAAGGATGGTTTCTGAAGGCCTTTCTATGGCAATAAGCTTTCCTTTGCCAGTATCACTCCCAATAGGGAAATTGCCGATTCCATGGGCATTCCAAGCGTATCCACCGCTTTGATTACTTTTAAAATAGTCTTGAGCCTTTTTTACAGAAGCTTAATAGATCCAAAGACGATATCGAAACCATTGCAGTCGACCTAGCTCCTTACTTTACCTCCTGGATTCTACAGCACTTCCCAAAAGCTTTAATCGTCTATGATCACTTCCATGTCATTGAGCAGATGAATGATAAAATCAATAATATTAGACTTGGGACCAGAAGTGTTCGGCAAGTAATCTAAGTTTTAGTCAATAGTCATAATTTTTATGAATCGTCTTTGTTCAGCTTTTTTTGCT
>JAKVBD010000134.1 GCA_022446985.1 Lentisphaerales bacterium | reverse complement strand
CCGATTGCTTATGGAAAGTGACTGTGATCACTTCAACTTCAACAATAAAATAGAAGCAGATAATACAGCTGTGCAGCTTATTCCAGATGGTACAGGCTTCAAGGGTAAACCCAAGCTTGGGAAAGCAGGTAAAAGAGACCTGAAAGTTATAGTTGCTGTAGATAATAGCGGAACAGTTTTTCCAGTTGGAGCATGGACTGGAGAAGATTGGCAAGCGGTCAGTGACAAAGTCAAAAAAGCTGTTCCTGAATTCCAATAGAACTCTATACTTGTTGCTGATGGCGAAGCTGAGATAGTAAATACATTTGCTGATATGTTTGGTGAACATCAACGCTGCTATTGGCATATTACTCGAGATATGTATCATGCGATCTGGCAAAATGGCGAAACCCTAAAAGACAGTAAGCCAATACAAAAAGCACCAACTGGAATTCTCGCCGTTGAATTGCCCAAAGAAGACTTTGAATATGTCATTGAGAATGAAAAAGATGATATTGAAGAAACAGATTGAGAAAGCTGAAGAAATAATATACAGTCTGATTAAACATCTTCATCGAAAGGACTATGAAAAAGTAGCAAAGTATTTAGAGAATTCAAAAAAGCCATGTTTGGATATGTAGGACGTTGGCTAAAAACTGGAATTATTTGACCAAGAGCATCATCCCTTATTGAAAGGGTAATTCGTGAACTTGCGCGACGAATTAAAAAGGTCGCCTACAATTGGTCTAACAAGGGCTGTGCTAAAATGGCTCGGATATTGTTAATGAAGTTTACGAATGAAGATCAGTGGAAACAATTCTGGAACGAAAAGATGAAAATACAGAATAAGGTGATGATGGACATTAGAAAGATTGCTTAGAACTTGGAACATTAATAATTTTTTTTATGTTGAAAGATAATCTACTCATACCTGACTTGTGCCTCTTTTATATAAGGGAATTACCAGTATCTTATATCTATAAATTTACAGATTAATAATTTTCGGATCAGAGAATGAATTCAGAGACACTTGCAAATTCCAGCAGAAATTTAATTCCTGGTGGCGTGAACTCTCCTGTTCGTGCTTTTAATGCAGTCGGTGGGCAACCGATGTTTTTTAACAAGGCCGTTGGCCCGTATATCTACAATGTTGAAGGTGAGGAAATCCTTGACTTCGTTTTATCGTGGGGCCCAGGTGTTCTTGGACACGCTCATGAAAGAATCGTCAAAGCTGTGCAGGATGAAGTCGCCGGAGGGTTTTGCTATGGTATGGCATCGCCATTGGAGTGTGAATTAGCTCAGTATGTTTGCGATAGAGTTGCTGGCATGGAAATGGTTCGCTTTGTCAGTTCTGGAACTGAAGCCACCATGAGTGCCATTCGTCTAGCTCGTGGTTTTACTGGTAAGTCTGACTTTGTGAAATTTGAAGGCTGTTACCACGGTCACTCTGATGGTCTTTTGGTTAAAGCCGGATCTGGAGTTGCCACTTTTGGTGAAGCTTCATCTGCAGGTGTTCCAGAAGGTTACACTAAACATACAATTTCTGTCCCATATAACGATTTAGATGCCACAAGACAAGCATTTAAAAATGGCAATATCGCTGCAGTTATAATCGAGCCTGTCTCAGGAAATATGGGTGTCGTACCCGTTAAAGAAGGTTTCCTTCAAGGCTTAAAAGACCTTTGTGTTGAATTTGGAGCACTACTGATTTTTGACGAAGTTATGTGTGGATTCAGAGTTTCACCAACGACTGCAGCAGCTAAGTATGGTGTGACTCCAGACTTATTCTGTTTTGGTAAAGTTATTGGCGGTGGTATGCCGGTCGGTGCTTTTGGTGGTCGTAAAGACGTTATGGAAAAGCTTGCTCCATCCGGTCCAGTTTATCAAGCTGGTACACTTTCTGGAAACCCGGTGGCAATGCGTGCCGGTATTGAAACTTTAAAAGAATACTACGAGTCAGATTGCTTTGGAAAAATGGATTCCCTTGGTGCGCTGCTGGAAGACAAAGTAACTAAGTTGATTGCAGGTCGTGATGATCTAAAGTTTACTCGCACCGGCTCCATGTTCACACTATTCTTCAATTCTGAAGATAAAATCGAAAATGTTGAAGATGTAGGTAAGTGTGACTTTGACCGCTTCGGCCGCTTCTTTAACTACATGCTGAGAGAAAAGAAGATTCTTCTTCCTCCATCTCAGTACGAAGCCAATTTCTTAGCAAGTGTTCATACAGAAGGGCACATTAACCAATATGTTGAAGGCCTTGAGGCTTTCCTTATTCAGGAGAATTAAATTATGGGTTTATTATTAGATGTAATCGAGGGAAAAGAAGTCCCATATACTCCGACATGGTTGATGCGACAGGCTGGCCGTTATATGGCTGAGTATCGTGAAGTCAGAAGTCAGAATACTTTTCTTGATATGTGCTTTAAAGCGGAAGTCGCCTGTGAAGTGACTATGCAACCAATCGACATTCTCGATGTCGATGCCGCGATTCTTTTCTCAGATATTCTTCCTCCACTGATACCAATGGGTTTAGATCTTGAATACGTCCCTGGTAAAGGGCCAGTTATAAATAATCCAATTCGCGGTGAGAAAGACCTTGAGAGACTAAACTTCTCACCAGATATGAATTACTTTCAGTATATTCAGGATGCGGTCAGTATGATCCGCGGCAAATTGCCTAAGGAAAAGGATTTAATTGGTTTTGCTGGTGCTCCTTTTACTATGGCTTCATATGCTATTGAAGGTGGTGGTTCTAAGAGTTATGAACACATTAAATCTTTGATGTACAGAGAACCTCAGACTTTCCATAAGCTTATGCAGTTAATTACCGATGTAACTAAAGGTTACCTGAAGATGCAGCTTGATGCTGGAGCTCAGATGGTTCAGATTTTTGATTCCTGGGGCGGTGTACTTAGCCGTGCTGACTATCAGAAATATGCTCATCCTTACAGCTGTGAGATTATTTCATGGTTGAAGAAGCAAGTTTCAAAGCCGGTTATTCACTTTGTGAAAGGTGCTGGAACTTGGTTTGATGCTGCGTCAGACTCTGAAGCGGATGTTTGTGGTGTTGACTGGACGCTAGATTTAGATTTGGCTGCTAAGGCATGTAACAATAGTAAGATTCTTCAGGGTAACCTGGACCCGATTGCTCTTTTTGCACCTCAGGATGTAATTGAAGAGAAGTTGAATTTGATTCTTGAGCAGGCCAAAGGTGCTAAAGGTCACATCTTCAATTTAGGTCACGGAATTGTTCCGAAGACTCCAGTTGAAAACGTGAAGTTTGTAGTCGATAAAGTTCGTGAATTGAGTGATCGTTAAGAAACTTTTATGGTGGCCGGCTGAGTAAAATCAGTTTCGGTCACTTCAAGTAAGTTAGTTTTAGAGCAGGAGATGAATGTTTTTATAAAGTCATTGCCATTTTCCACATGACCGGCCCAACCTGATCTAAGCGGTATGCAGCCTTCAGTAGGTGCTTCAGCATCCCAAACCAAAGGAGGGTGCATATGTACATGTCCAAAGATTGTCATGAAGCTTTCATGGGTCATAAGCTCACCTGTCACAACATTGGCGATTTCACCAAGAATGGAAAGCAGCAGTTTTCGTTGGTGTACGTCGTTTTGAGAACTGAATTCAATGGATTCCAGTAAATGCTGAGCAGCTTCACTGTTAAAGCTAAAAATCAATTCGCCTTCAATATTTTCCCCAGTTAACTGTATATAGACCATATACTTATCTGCTGGGGGCAAAATCACCGATTTTGCTTCATTTGTGTTTGAAATGAAGTTTTGCCCGAACATATTTGTGATCATTTCACAAAGGACAGAATTCATTTCGGGTAAAATTTTTTCAACCACCGCATACTCTCCCGAAATTGCTTTTTTGAGACACCAAGCTATCTCTCCACCTCTTATTCTAAGATACGGAATGGCAACGTGAGATGCAAATTTTTACGGATAATTTTAGTCTTATGGTAGAAGGGATTAAGGTTTTCGAGAGGAGCCTTCCCATGCTTGGTAGATACCTATTTCCCCATTTATAAGTTTGGATATAGGCTTCCACTTGAACTGGGCAGGATTAGAGGTGAGTGAAGTCGGTTTATTCTTGCCGGCAATCACATAAACTGTTTCAGGAAGGGTAGCTTCATCGGCATTTATTTCTTCCTGCTGTCTTTGAATGTGTCGATCGATATAGAACATGATTTGCGAGTTTCGTTTACCAGTTAGATTATAAACGCTTTGACCTTCTGGAATATTTTCTTTGAGAACAGAGCCGATGAGTTTGTTGGAAGCAATTCCTGCTTCAGGAATACTATTGTATGTAATAATTGACCAGTGTCCTAAAACCACCATGCACATGATTTTAAGCCAGACGGGATATTCTTTGCCTTTAGCAAGCATAAAGATTGCTAGTAAAATGGCCATGAAGGCAATGCCGAAGTTGATGTAAATCCACCTTTCAGTGAGGTTTATATTCATAGTTCCGAAAAGATTAAGGGCAAAGAAACCTATCCAGCCAAAGTTAACAGCGATGATCACTCCGAATGTAAAGCGAATGAGCTTTCGTAGTGGAATATGATGTCGGCGAACTAGTATCTGGTAGTGTAAACCGGTCATGATGGCGATAGGGACTAAAACCGGCATAATGTAAAGAGGTGAGCTTCCTGGAAGGAACCAGCAAACGACGAACAAACTTATAACTATGGTTCTTAAATAGTGAAAGAGTATGCTATTTTTTTCCATTGGTTTAAAGGCTTCACAAAATGCCGGCCAACTGAAAAAAGTCCATGGTAAAAGTAACCACAGTGCAGTAAACGGGAAGTTAATGAAGTTACTCGACTCATACTCTTGTAGAGCGATGTTCAAGCCAAGGTTGACGCTTTGATCACGATTGGCTGTAAAGTTAATGGCTATGAGATAGATGACAAAATGGAGCAGTATGATACAGCTAACCGCTTTGAAGTGTGGCGCATGAAAGATGCGCTTACGGATATCTGTCGGTCTTCTTAAAAAGAACATTGGCCAGTAAAAAATCAAAAATGAGTAATAGCCTGAGCAAAATGAGGCAAGGGAAGTGAGGGCAAGGCTATAAAACCAGGCTTGAAACCATTTTTTCTGTTTGCGGCTGTACTGGAACCAAACCAGCCACGCCAGGCTTATGAAGGAAGACGCCAGCATGTTTTCCTCACCTCGAGTGCCCATTTTAACTGCAGCGACAGTACTAAGCATACAGGTGCCGGCAACGATTGCAGACTGTCTACTGCCATAGTGGTAAGTAACATAGGCGGCGGTAAAAATCATAATGGTTAAGCCGAGTATGGATGGCAGCCTAACGGTAAATTCACTGACACCGAGTTGACTGAAAAAGTTTACCAGCCACGGGAATAAGTGACCTTCCTCAACAAGTATTCCTTGAGTGACAGTTGAAAAGATATTGCCGGTATGGAAAGCGTGCTGGGCCATGAGGCCGTAAAGAGCTTCGGTTGAAGTAACTTCCCGCATAGCCAATTGTGGTAAGAGTAGCATGGCACCAACCATGAACAGTATCCATTTCCAGCTTTTATTCAGTTCATTTTCTACGTACATTTTTAAAAAGTCCAATACATAAGGATATATGCCGTACAGAAGTAAATAACTGAAGACAGTATGTCATTTAAGGTGGTTACAAAAGGGCCCGCAGCTACGGCTGGGTCAATACTTATTTTCTTCAAAAGCTGAGGAATAGCAGCTCCAAAAAATGATGAAAAGGTCATAGCATTGGCAATGGCGAAAAAGACAATTTTAGCGACATCGCCTTTAGTCAGTGAAGCTGTTTCTACATTGGCGATAGTCATAAAGGTGAGCGAAATAAGACTGCCGCAAATACCGCATATAATTCCCATCGTCAGGCCGACGAAACTTTCTCTTTTAGCAATAGCTTTGAGGTCACCAGGGAGAATTCTTTCCATCGCCATCTCACGGATAATGATAGTGGCTGATTGCATACCGGTGTTTCCGCCCATTGCCATAATGACTGGCAGGAATACGGCTAATGCGACGATATTTCCAGCTTCATGAAGGAGGCTTTCAATAACGATACTGTTAGTTAAAGCTAGGCATAAAGTGACGAGAAGCCAGGGTAGACGGAGTTTCATAATATTGAGTGGAGAGACGTTTTCGTCCAAAAGGTCGGGAGTACCGGCCATCTGGGCGATATCTTCATCTGCTTCGTCAATTGAAACATCAAGAATGTCGTCTGCTGTAATCCGTCCAACCAGCCTGTGTTGGTCATCGAGTACCGGCATAACCCAAAGGTTATAGCGGCGGAAGTCCTTGGCGATTTCTTCCTGGTCGGCGTCGACAGTCGTCCAGACATAATCTTCTTCTATAAGGTCTACCAATTGTGCTTTTTCTGCAGCTTTGATAAGGTCTACTAAACTGACTGAGCCAAGAAACTTTTTAGTCACAGGTTCAACCACGTAAACATACATGACTGGATCTTTGAAATCTTCGACAGAGCGGATCATTTTAAGGACTGTATCCACCCGCATTGAACTGGGAAAAGGAAGAAACTCGGAGGTCATGATACCACCGGCAGATTCTTCGTGGAAGTTTAAGAGATTCAGAATTTCTTTTCTTTCATCATCTGCAATGGTTTTAAGGAGGCTGTTCAGTCGATCTTTGTCATCGAGATCGCCAAGGAAGTCAGCGGCATCATCCGGAGCCATTTCTTCAACGATATCCGCCAGCTTTTCATCGGGTATTGAGCGAACCAGGCCTTCTTCGATAACCCGATCTACCAAGATGAGTACTTCTGAGAGAGTTTCTTCATCGAGGCTGTTGGTGATTTTAAGCCGGTCTTCTTCTTCTTCTAAGTGATCTAAAATATCGGCGATATCTGCAGGTTTGAGCTCTCGAATTTTTTCCAGATGATCACTGAAATCACTAGAGTGCAAAGCCTCTTTGATATTCTCTAGATCTATGTTGTCCTCTGGCATTCTCTTCCACCTGTCTTTCATTTGGCCGAAATATACAAGAGCTAAGCTTAAATGCCAGTGACATGTTAGAGTCAATCAGTGCCTTAGCGGTATTTTGAAAATAGCTACAGAACAGCGGTGAATTTTCTCCTTGAAATCAAGTACTTACTAAAGGTGACACTTGATAAGTTAAGCATGAAATAATAAAATAAGGACTTATTTAACGGGTTAAAATATGGAAGATCGTCTCAATATACTTCAGAACTTGAAGAGTCATATCAGCAGTACTTTGACCAAGATTAAGCTCGAAAAGCTTGGACACAGCGTTAAAGAGTCTCATGTTTTTGAAAATATGAGAAGTGAACTGACTGTTCATGATTTTGATTTAATCCTGTTGGATGCCTCCATAACAGAGGAAACTCTGTACAAGAATAAGCTTAAAGGCTTAGATACTCCTGTTCTCTACATAGAGACAGATCATGGCGTTTGCTATGAACTTGATCAGCGCTTTCTTCTCAAGTCGACTTTTGAGGAAGAAGACTTTTTACACAAGTTTCAATACGCTGAAGACTACATTAAAAAGAGTGGTGAAGAAGGGCTTTCGCTGAAAGAGACTATATTCCAACACTATGCGGGCGATGAAATTTTAGTTGCTAAAGTCAGTGCGACTTTTTTAGGTGGGTATGCCGGCCATTTAGAAAAAATAAAGACTTCCTTTAAGGAGGGGACAGATGATGAACTGGCAAAAAAGTTTCATGCCTTCAAAGGTACTTTATCCGCACTTGGTGAAACTCCTGCTGCGAAGTTAGTGAGGAAGATGGAGATCCTTATCAAAGCCAGGCAGAGACAAATCGCTAAAAATTTCTATGAAGAGTTGAAGAAGGAGTGCAGTCTTATCGCTGCAGAACTCGAGGCTATAAGAACTTAAACTTTATCAATTAAAGTATTGATGTTAGCGAGTACAATTTCTCCCATATTTTTACATTTTAAGAAATTGTCTGACTTATGAAAATCAGCCAGCGCTTTTTTCAGTTTATCAATATTGGCAGAAGTAGAAATAGTGTCATTACTCATGCACTTAATTAAACGCAAAACCTGTTCATTAGAGTACTTAAAACGACGTCCAATCAGGGAGCGTTCTTCGTTTTGATACTGCTTTACGGTCTTGGGGTTGAGTAATTCCATGCAGAGATTGACAATGTCATTATTTTCAGGGTAAAACTGTGGAAGGTATACCTTTAGATCACCTTCAAAACATTGCTGGTCAAAGTCGATAGAGCGCACTCTGAACTGTTCTTCTTCTACGTCAGGAGTTACATTGACGACGTAGTTATAAGAACGCATGTCACCAAGTAGACTGACAAAGCAGCGTTCATTAAATTTAACAAATTCCTTAGCTAGACGGACTTTGTTAAGTTGGCCATTTTTCATTTGGTTACTAATAAATGCGTCACCAGGAATCCCGATAATATGCTCTTCAATTAGGGTGTTTTTATGAACCAGATAGTTGATGCGGTTAGGTGACAGCAGTCCTTCAAGTTCGAGGCCGTATACGCGTGAAGAATCAGCTTTTTTAACATAGAAGTGGTCATAGTTATCGTTAAATTTATTGATGATTCGTATGCGAAATGGTCGAGAGTTGGCGTAGGCACAAAGGTCTATGCGGTCAACGCTTAAATGTTCGATGATATGGGCATCACCATCGGAAAGAAGCTGAGCATACATGATGATGAGCTTTTTTTTCAAATCCTCGGCAATAGATGTCCGGTAGATGGCGGTATGCCAAAGAGTAGGCTTGTCTTCCCGGTCGTAGACAGCCATGGTTTCATCGAAGCGCATGAGATCATCGTAATCCAGGGGAAGGTCACAGACTCGTCCGAAGCGCTCAAGGTATTTTTCTAAGTTGCCTGAAACCGGGTAAAAATTCTTTTTTCTGGTAATTAATTTCATGTTTTGAACTTGGCGCTATTTTGGCTGATATAAGATATAAATTTAAATATGAGGCTTTATGAGCAGAAAACCAGCTATCATTGGGGCAATGGACTCGGAAATTGCTATGTACCTGGAGCATGGAGAGGTTTTACAAGAACACTCATGGCATGAGTTTACTTTTTATGAGATGAACTTAAACGGGACTCCATGTATCGTTTCCAAAAGTGGCATAGGTAAGGTTTTAGCGGCGATGACATGTCAGCACCTAATCGATAAGTTTGAGCCTTCAGAAATTATTTTTACCGGCGTCGCTGGAGCATTGAATACCAAGCTGGATATTGGTGATGTAATCGTTAGTAGGGACTGCATGCAGCACGATATAGATGGCAGGGCGCTTGGCTTTCCTCGTGGAACTATATTGTTCTCTGACAAAAGCCTCTTTAACGCAGATGAGCGTTTACATGACATAGCCATGTCAGCATATGTCGATGGTCACGAAATCTACTCAGGGAGAATTTTGACGGGAGATCAGTTTTTTACTCATAAAGATATAGAAGAGCATTCTTATTTGTATGATGAAATGAATGGCGATTGTATAGAGATGGAAGGTGGAGCCATAGGTTTGGTGTGTAATGAGAATAAGATACCGTTTGTGATCGTACGTACAATTTCAGATAAAGCAGATGGCTCTGCTGCAGAGGATTTTTCCAAGCTCCATCACTTAGTAGCCGGGAACTCTTACTCTATTGTGAGTCAGATGTTACCAAAGCTTTAATCCAATTGGAGATGTGCTGCATGACTTGATCTTTTTTAGAGGAGTTGTGCAGTTCATGAGGGAAGAAGTTCTCATAGCATATTTGCTTTGAGGCACTGAATACCTGCCTTGATTTTTGATTCAGGCTAAAAAACTCTTTAGACCCCTCACTGTTAACGATTTTGTCATGACTTCCATAGATCAGTAAAAATGGTTTTGGAAATTTCTCGGCTTTAGTGATGACTTCGGTCATACTTTTGAGAATCGAATGTAAGAAGCGAAGATAAATTAATTTACCAATCATAGGGTCATGCTTGAAAAGATTATTTACTTCTTCAAGATCACTTATGGCATCGCCTGCTCGTCCGCTGTCTACAGGAGGATTGACTTTGAGTGCAGATCGCAAAACTGTTTTGGCAAAAAACGGACTTTTGCCGAGGCAGGCAGACCAGCATTTCTCTAAGAACTTTTGTTCAATTCTGTAGCGAAAATGATTGATGAAGCCAGGCATATGAGTCGCTATTGGTTTAAAAGCCGGACTCAAGAATATAGTACCAGAGAAAGGAAACTAAGTCTTATCGATTTCGAATGAGAGTTGGGCCGCAATGAGTACTCCCATACTTTGCCCAAGAAGCAAAAGAGGCTTTTCTTTTGAGAAGAGTTTTTCCCGGTATAGATGAGCTAAGAAATCTTTTTGAAAATCGATGATTTCAGCCAAGGACATATTTTCATTTGCTTTCTGAAAGTTGGCTTGAAATCGATCGCGGCTTACTTGAGTGGATGCATTAAAGCTATTTAATAAATCCTGTAATTTCGAGTCTTGTGAAAGCAGTGCACTTTGTCGTGCAAAATCTGCTGAACCTAAAATTTGTCTGCCGTGACCAGGATGATCAATAGCGGCGCAGGTAAAACCTTGATTATTCAGGAAGTTTATAAAGCTTGCGTAGCGTAAGGAATGTTCACAAATTCCGTGAAGAACGAGAATATTTGCTTTTGCCTCATTGGCTGGGGCAAAAACAAAATTTATTCCTTTAAGTTTGAGCATGCCTTTTTAGAAACCAGGCCTTCTGATCAGCCTTTCTTGAGTAAGAACGTCAGCTTCAGAGCATTCCCAAGGAAGTTTTTCAGGTGGTCTCTGGCCGCTACTCCAAAGGTTTTCCAAATTGTAGTACTCTCTTGCATCAGGGTGCATGATATGTACGATAACAGAGTGAAAGTCCATGACTATCCACTGACTGCTGGCACCACCATCGATAACACTTGCAGGTTGATCATCATTGCGCATGTCTTTTTCAACACGCTCGCCAATTGCTTTTAAGTGAGGTTCTGAATTACCTGTACAAATGACATAGTAGTCTGCAACACTTGAGCTTTTGCTCATGTCATAGATCTGTATATCGACGGCTTTTATATCATCGCAGATTTCGATGATTTTGTCAGCCAAAGCTTTAGATTCAGATTTTTGTTGTTCAAAATTGCTCATTTACGTATATAGTCCGTTTTCTTCAATATACTGTGCAACTTTCGCTGGAACCAGATCTGTAAGCTCCTGCCCCTCATTAAGGAGTTGGCGTATATTGGTTGATGAGATATCTATACTTATATCAGATATTATCGAATCCATCAGCTTATTTGCTGCTTTAGGGCCGAATTTTTCCTGGATTTGTCCAAATGATGGTTGGATCGTACCCGGTCTACTGAAGATAATCAGATCGAAGTTGTTGATGATTTCCTGGTAGTTGTACCAGCTGTCCATATCTCGGAAGTTGTCCATACCTACTATCAGCTTAAAGCGTCTCTCAGGATAAGCAGTTTGCAGGGCTCTCAGAGTATTTACGGTATAGGAAGTTTTCTTTTTGTTGATGACCTCGTAGTCAGAAACAGCAAATGCAGGATTGTCCTCAAGCACAAGCTTGATCATTTCCAGTCTGTCTTCTGCAGCTGTTATCTTCTTCTCCAGTTTATGAGGTGGCTTTGCAGCAGGCACAAACATCACTTCATCGGCCAAGTCCTTGCTTAGGACTTCATTAGCCAATGCCAGGTGAGCATTATGGATAGGGTCAAAAGTCCCGCCAAAAATTGCTGTAAACCTCTTTAACTGTCTGGAATTACGAGTGTTAGTAGTAGTTGTTTCTGTATTCATAGTGGGGTATTATAGCCGGAGATCGCACGCTGTCCACCAACTTTTTGAGCATATCCGCTAAAATGATTTTCGAGGGAGAAAAATTAGCCGTGACTCTTCAAAAAGCCTTTATCCACTTGCTCGACGACTTTCTGTAAGCAATCCTTTTCTTCTTTAGAAAACTTTTGATCGTGACGGCGAGACAGGAAAAAGCAGCCAACTGGTTTTGAGTCGAGTAAAATTCGTTTGAAGATTTCACGTGTAGTGACCATATTTCCTATTCTTTTTAGAGGAAGGTGCAGGTTGTACTGATGCTCAGTCTACGTGACAATCTTTTCTTTGAACAGATGGGTTAGAACAGGAGAGTGTTTAAACTCGAAGGATACCTTACAGTCTGAGGCTTGGATTTTTTTGTTACTTCCTATTTACTAATGACCTTGCATCTCTTGACTGCGTTTGTTGAGAAATAACATAAAAGTATCGGTATCTTGAATGCAAGGGTAAAGTGCTTCCATAGACATAGCTATTAACTTGGCATTAAATTAGATTTACTTTTGATATACTTATTGTATCTTAAAAAGAAACGGAAAAACATGTC
>JAKVBD010000133.1 GCA_022446985.1 Lentisphaerales bacterium | reverse complement strand
AAAGTTAGTTTTCTGGCTACCGAAAGCTTTCTAACTGCTGATCTGAGGCTGGATGAAAAACAAAGCGAAGCCTGTAGGGCTTCATAATTTTAAGCCTGGTGGTGAAACCCGAGGTCCTGATAAATCATGATCCCAAGTCTGAAGAACTTGATCAACGGTACCTTGCAATATATTCATTTGAATCGAGTTAAAACTTTGATGAAGTCCTTCAGACTTCTTAAATTATTTATATTTCTTTTCTGGGATTTCATCTCAGGCTACTGGAGATTAAGGCTTCCAGCCTAAGGGTGAGTTGTTTTTTACACAGCCTCGTCTCGTTGGTATAATTACGTACTGTAAGTGATTTTTGGATATCACCTTCTCATAAGCTGTAATGAATCCCTCCCAATTTTCCCCTAAATAGACCACATACTTACTGAGATGTACCAGTTACCAACTACCTAAAACTCTTGTTCATTTAAATTTAATATTTGAATTCTAGGCATAATTAGAACCTCCTAGATTAAAGTCTATCAATGTTATTTTGATACTAATAGATCAAAAACATCTAATAACGCTTTTTAGGCTATGAGGTGATTTTAAATGAAAATAGATTACATGGTGAGTCTTCCCCCTTTATGTAAAAGTACCCAGAGTTATACCTTTGAGAATTTTTGACTATTAAGTATAACTTAATGTATAAAAGGTGTAAGTATTTTAGTTGTCTCATAAAGGCATTGTCAATATAATTAAGGTATTAACTAAGAGGAAAATTTATGGCATTTATAGATTCTTTTCTACTAATTGGATACTTACCTGGAGTTATTCTGGTAGGACTAGGCCTTTCATTTAAAAATGAAAGTATAATATTCTCGTTAGGTGAGGCAAAACAGATATGTAAGAGAAGCTTCACTTTAATCGAACTATTAATTGTCATAGCAACATTGGCAATACTTCTCTCAATTTTATTCCCTAGCCTTAGAAAAGCCAAAGAAGAGTCAATTGAAGCTCTTTGTCTGTCCAATTTAAAGCAATGCTCAACAGCTTTAGCAGTCTACCAGAGTGAAAATAATGGTTTTCTTACAAAAAGTTCAGCGAATAATGTTCATCCTGCAGACGTATTTAGAAGTCTTGAAAACGAGAGTGTAACTCGGGTAAACATCATTCCGCTTCTAAAGCCATATTTACAAACTTTTTCTGTTTGGAAATGTTCTTTTTTAGACTCTGCTGCAGATATAGATGATGATGCAAATACTTTCCCTGAATATCGTCGGGGTACATACATGTATTGGGCTAATTTAAATGGAGTTGGTGGCAAAATACTTAATAGTCATAGAGCTAAACAATCACCGAGGAATGCTTTAATGAGCGACGTCGCTTATACCTTTAATGATAAGTGGAGAACTGCACATGATGATGGTTCTGGAGATTTATATCAGTTCTGGGATAACATGCCATCTTTGAAGTTATTTAGAAATGGTAGAACGAGAAATTTAAATCAGGTTTATGCTGATGGCAGTGCTAAAAAGAATCGGAAAATTAAGCCTGTTTATTATTGGGAGGCTAATATTTGTTATGCTGCAAATAATACTGAATTCGATTAACTTATGAAACTTTCAAACATCGAGCCAGAGTTATATCAACTGTAACTTTAAGTCATCTCGCCTGAAAAATATTTACAAATTACTGTTTATATTCTCGAGGTGATTTACCTGTGTGCTTTTTAAACCACTTTGAAAAGTGAGGAAGGTAAGTAAAACCAAGTTCTATAGAAACTTCTTTAATTCTGGCATCCGGCAGTTTTAAACGATTTAAGGCATATTCAAGGCGGAGCTTCTCAAAATAACTGGCTGGCGTCTGCTGAAGGTCCTGTCGAAATAGCCGAACCAGATGAATGGAACTCAGGCAGACAGCTGACGCCAACTCATCAATCATAAGTGGTTCTCCAAGTGAATGAGCATTGATGAGTCGAACGGCCTGCATGACGCGCTCATCGATGCCGAATTTGCCGGAATAAAGAATGTTATTTGCAGCCAGAGCATCTCTCAGTTCGATCAGCCAGTTACAGAGAAGAGACTGCATTTTTAAGAAGCTTTTGAGGTCGGCATCGCAGGTTCGAGCATCCCAGGTATTGGGAGCAATTTTCTTGATGGCTTTGGCAATGGGTTTGGCTTTGCGTTCAAGAGCGGGAAAGTCTTCCGCTTCGAGTACGAGGCTTAAACCTTCATCAAAGAGAATTGAGCCGTCTGGCCAACGGGCTTCAAACGAAATGGAAAGCATTTCAGTGTCTGCAGCAAATGTTTGAATTAGCTGACAGGGTTTAACGATTAACCATTGACCGGGTTTTGCAGTAAATGTGCGGCCGTTGTGTTCAACTTTGACCCAGCCTTTGCGAATGAGCCAGGCACCACTGTTAGAATACTCTGTATAGCTGACCGATTTCCCTGTGATAGGCTTATCTTGACCGATAGGACCATCATAACACCAAAAGAGGTGGATGTTGAGGTTTAACCAATCGTTGTAAAGCATTTTGCGCATCGCTTCCATAGAGTGATAGCCTTGTAATTATTTGATAATTAAGTATAACTTAATGTATAAAAGATGCAAGTATATCCCATTGTTTTACAAAGGCTTTCTCAATATAGTTACGGTATTATTAAAAGGGAATTTTATGGCATTTATAGATTACTTTGTACTGGTTGCATACTTACTTGGAGTTTTCCTGGTAGGGCTCTGCCTGTCATTTAAAAATGAAAGTTCAGAGGACATGTTTGCTGCTGGGGGGGAATCGCCCTGGTGGGCATCCGGCTTAAGTGCATTTATGACGATGTTCTCAGCTGGTACTTTTGTAGTCTGGGGAGGAATCGCTTATAAGTACGGCATGGTGGCTGTTGCTATTAACCTTTGTTATGGCATAGCAGCAATTATTGCTGGCTACTTTGTCGCAGGTCATTGGAAGAGATTGGGCGTCAATACACCCGCTCAGTTTATCGAGCTTCGTTTTGGTAAAGCTGCTGTCCAGTTTTACACATGGGCAATGATGATTTTTCGCATAGTCGGCGTGGCCGTTTCTCTTTATGCCCTGTCAGTCGTTCTTGTGGCTATGATGCCACTTGCTGAAGGTAACCCACTTCGCGATCCAGCAACTGGCAATTTATCCATCACCTGGGCCGTCGTTATATTCGGGGGAATAGTGGTTATCTACACTATGGCCGGTGGTCTTTGGGCTGTTCTTATGACAGATGTTCTGCAGTTTATTGTTCTCAATCTAGCCGTTCTGTTTATAGTCCCTTTATGCTTCTCTGAAGTCGGTGGTGTTGCTGGTTTTATAGATAAAGCCCCAGCCGGTTTCTTTGCACTGACAAATGACAAGTACACCATGTTTTTCTTGTTTGGCTGGGTGATGATTCACTTCTTTATGATCGGCGCCGAGTGGGCTTTTGCACAGCGTTTTATCTGTGTGCCAAGTGAAAAAGAAGCTCGTAAAAGTACTTATCTTTTTGGCATCCTTTACCTGGTGAGTCCCTTACTGTGGTTGTTACCGCCAATGATTTACCGCGTCATTGATCCATCAGCAGATCCGCAGGAAGCCTACATATTAGCCTGTCGGGCTGTCCTGCCAGCCGGAATGCTCGGGCTTATGGTGGCGGCGATGTTCTCGGCAACAGCCAGTATGGTCAGTTCTCAGCTGAATGTTTTCGCCGGTGTTTTAACAGATGAGTTTTACCGTCGCATGTTTCGTCCAGATGCTTCCGCAAAGCATTTGGTAAATGTCGGCCGTTTGTTCACAATCATACTTGGAGTACTTCTTATACTTGTGTCTCTGGCGATTCCGTATCTAGGAGGAGCAGAAAAGGTGATCGTCTCGATTACCAGCTTGATGGTCGGACCACTTTTAGCACCGACTATTTGGGGCTTGTTCACCAAGAAAGTTGATATTAAAGCCATATGGGTAACTGTCGCTATCAGTTTCGTACTGGGAGTTATTTTCAAAATAGGCCTGGCAACAGAAGGCTTCCTCGCCAATGAATCCACCGCAGATCTCGTCAATTGGATCAGTGCCAATGGTAAAACCGTTGATTTACTTATTGGGGTGATTGTTCCGATCGTCGTTTTGATTATTATGGATCGCCTGGCTGGGACTGTTTCAGCAGGTTGGATAAATGTCGAAAATATGATCGTTGAAACCAGAGACCAGGGGGTCACCAAAGAAGCCAGTGATTTGCCGGCAAAAATTGTCGGTGGTTGTCTGGGTGTTCTGGCACTTATGATGTTTGCCCTGGTTTTTTACAATGAAGAGGACAAAGGACTCCTCGCTGCTTTCGGACTCATTCTCCTAGCCATGACTCTGGGTATTTTTTCATTTCTAAAAATTAAAAGCTCTCGTAAGGCAAAAAGCCTTGCTGAGCTTACTGACGCCACCGGCGTTACCGAATAAATCAAAATTTAAGTTTAGAGGTATTTATGTTTATTGCAGAATCCGCACCAAATCGCGAATTAAAAAATATTAAAATGACAGCCGACCTTACAGTCGTTGGTGGAGGTCTGGCTGGAGTTTGTACGGCAATCGCTGCTGCCCGGGAAGGCCTGAAAGTCATTCTTGTTCAAGACCGACCGGTTCTCGGTGGCAACGCTTCAAGTGAAGTTCGCCTTTGGGGACTTGGAGCAACATCTCACCTGGGAAATAACAACCGTTGGGCCCGTGAAGGTGGTGTCATCAACGAAATTATGATCGAGAATCTTTACCGCAACAAAAAAGGCAATCCTTTGATGTTCGATACTGTTGTTCTGGATAAGGTGGTTGCTGAAAAGAATATAACTTTATTGCTCAATACTGCTGTTTTCGCTGCTGAAAAAGAAGATGACAAAACAATAAAAATGGTGAGAGGCTTCTGCTCGCAGAACTCTACTATGTACGAGATTTCCTCACCTTTCTTTTGTGATTCAACGGGTGATGGTATTCTTGGTTATCTTGCCGGAGCTTCATATCGGGTCGGAGCAGAAAATGCCGAAGAGTTCGATGAGAAATTCGCGCCGGATGAAGAATATGGCGAGTTACTGGGGCACTCTATTTTCTTTTATTCCAAAGATACAGGTAAACCTGTTAAGTTTGTAAAGCCCGACTTTGCTTTAGATGACATTACGAAAATCCCGCGTTACCGCAATTTTACTTTAAATGAAACCGGCTGCAGCTTGTGGTGGATTGAGTATGGTGGTCGACTCGACACCATCCACGACAGTGAAGAAATTAAGTGGGAACTTTGGCGCATAGTTTACGCTGTTTGGGACTATATCAAAAACTCTGGAGAGTTCCCTGGTTCTGAAAATATGACTCTTGAGTGGGTCGGACATATACCTGGTAAACGCGAGAGTCGCCGCTTCGAAGGCGACTGTATGATGGTTCAAAAGGATCTAATTGAACAGCGCCAACATTACGATGCTGTTTCTTTTGGCGGCTGGGCAATTGACCTTCATCCGGCAGATGGAGTTTACGCCAAGAGAAATGGCTGTGATCAGTGGCACTCTAAAGGTGTTTATCAAATCCCATTTAGAAGTCTTTACAGTCGCGACATAAATAACTTATTTCTGGCCGGCAGAGTTATCAGTGCCAGTCACATAGCGCATGGGTCAACGAGAGTCATGATGACCTGTGCTCACAGTGGTCAAGCAGTCGGAGTGGCAGCGGCTATCTGCAAAGAACAAAAGCTTATAGCACGGGATTTAAGTAAAGAAGACAAAGTTACTGAACTGCAACAGCGTTTACTTAGCCTTGGTCAGTATATCCCGGGTCACTCTCTTCACGATGAAAATGACCTAGCTCATGAGGCTCAAATCAATTCTTCCAGTTCATTTGAACTGAGTGAATTGCCATCCGATGGAACTGTGAAACCTCTTGAACATTCAATCGCCATGATGCTGCCGATTGCTGCGGGCAATTTACCATCGGTGACCTTTGATTTAAAGGTGGTTAAAGATACCACTCTAGAGTGCCAGGTAAGATTGAGTGAACGCACTGGCAGCTTTACTCCTGACACGACAATTGCCACAAAATATATTCGTTTAAATAGAGGCGAGAACAAAGCCAGTTTTGAATTCGATGAAACCATTTCTGAAAATCAGTACGTTTTCTTCTGTTTAATGGAGAACTCAGACGCCTCTGTCTACCAGAGTGACACTCGAGTCACTGGCGTCTTATCTGTCTTCGCTCATGCAGACGCAAAAGTGGCTAAAAGTAATGTCCAGGCACCGGAAAGCGATATAGGTGTCGATACATTTGAATTCTGGATTCCGCATCGTTGGCCTGAAGGGAAGAACTTTGCTATGAAAGTTGAGCCATCTATTAAACTTTTTAATGAAGAAAATCTCACCAATGGGTTCAGCCGTTCCATTCTTGGACCGAATGCCTGGGTAGCTGAGTTAAGCGACAAACAGCCAGCTTTGAACCTTAAGTGGAATGAAGAAAAAACCATTCGCCGTATTGAGCTGATTTTCGATACTGACTGGGATCATCCAATGGAATCTGTACTCATGGGACACCCTTGTGATGTTATTCCGTTCTGTGTTCAAGACTACAGAATTCTGGATGCTGAAGAAAATGTAGTTTATGAATGTAAAGGTAATTATCAAACTCGTAATAGTATTACCCTCGATCGCCCCACAATTACAGACTGCTTGCAAATTGAGCTTGTATCTCCAGATAAAAACTTACCTGCAGCTTTATTTGAAATCCGTTGTTACAATTAAAATTATTCTTTTATAAAAAAGGTTTTTCATGATGATTCTTAAATTCAAAATATATATGGTCTTATTGGGGGCATTCATAACTCTTATCTCAGCAAATTGTGATATAATCGAAGATCTTCACGTAAAACACAGTTCAGCAGATTACAAGAGTTTTAAAAAGGCTAATGCTATAGATGGAGAAATCTCTAATGAATCTCGCTGGATTGGCTCTAAAGGGAACTCTGACAACATTTGGTTAGAGATAGAACTCCTTAAAGAATGCTCTGTAAAAGCCTTGGCCCTCTTCTCCGGCTTTGGGGAAAGTAATGCTGTGGAAGATTTTCATATGCAATTTAAAAACAAGTCAGGAGAATGGGAAGAAATTCAATCTTCAAGGGTTAGTGGAAATTCATCTGTGAATCGTTTAGTTTCCTTTAAGAATCCAGTACAGGCAAAATCTTTTAAACTTGTTATCAATAAAACAAAAGATGACCTCGCACGAGTAAAAGAGTTGATCCTTTATAGTAAACCCCCAACTACAATGACTCAGCCATATCTAGACAAAAAACTGGATTCAGGTCATATAAAAGTCTATCCAGAATTACTCACAGCAGATTTTGGTGATGTGAAAGTCGCTATAGATCCCAAGGGCTTTAAATTTAGCTTTCGCGATAAGAATGGTGCAGAATTTTCACCAGCTAATAGCTTTGCCGGTTTAAGAATTTCTAACGAACCAGCTTTCATTACAGGTATAAATTCTAACGAGCCTAATTCATATCATGTAGTCACTAAGAAAGGCCAAAAAGCTGTTGTGACAGTCCACTACAAAAATAGCATGTTAAAATTCACCACAAGATCAGAGAGCTCATTAGGAAAAGTATCACTGGCTCTTGGAGGCATGCCAGTCGCTTATGGTCTAGGTGATGCAGGAGGATGGTCAAACCTTAATCTTATTGGAGAGAAGGCAAAACATTTCAACTTGATTAACGATGGAGGTCGTTTCCGATGGCTTAGTTCTTTCGTTGTTTTCCCTCTGAATCGTCTTGCAGGTGTGGCTCTTCAGGGAAAATCTCCTAGAGTCAGTTTAGGTTCAGAAGTTTACTCAATGTCTGTAAATGCTAAACAAGAAGTTTCTTTTCATTACTTTATCGGTGAGATGAAAGAGATTTATAAAAATTATCGCAAACAATTAGATCTGCACAATTACCCAAATGTTAAACCTAAATTTCGATTATTTGAATTAGGCTGGGAATCCTGGGCTGCTCTTGGTTGGCAAACAGATGCAAATACAGTTCTCAGGTCAATCAAAAAATTTCAAAAAAATGGTTATCCCATTCGTTGGGCTGTGACTGGGTCTGGCTTTTGGGAAAAAGGTGGCACAACTACCAGCTTTGGCAAGTTTGGTGATAAATTCCCAAAGCCCTATCAGTTTAAAAAATCCCTGAATGGTTTAGACGTAAAGTGGATGATAGGCTTAAGGACTAATTTTGTTCTCCCTGGAGGCCCACATACTCCGAAAACTAAAAAAAGAGATAAAAACCTGAAGGTTAAAACTATAAACGGTAACCCTTTATCAACTGAGGGACTGAAAAAAGGGTACTTTGTAAAAACTTCTGAAAAGCCCTTAACACTTACCTCAACAATCTTTCCAATAGTTCCCTGCTATATGCTTGATGGGCGAAATAAGAATGCGGCTAGCTGGTATGCAAAAAACTACAAAAAGTGGAATGTTGATGGAATTAAAGAAGACACGATGATGAGATTAAGTGGTGACCTTCTTGACATCTTTAATCACCCTATTGCTAAAATTGCCGATGAAAAAGGCTTAGTCATGGCTCGCTGCGGCAGTTTCAGCTCACCAGGCACCCTTCTTCGCATAAATGATACAAAAGTGCAAGAAGTTAAGAAGAGAACTCCAGTCAATTATCTTCAATATGCTGCATCTGGTGCTCCAAATGTCTATTCAGATACTGTTGGCTTTCACAAAATGAAACGTTACTCAGAAGTTGTCGTTAGCCAAGCTTGGCTAACGGCTCTTACTGCGGGAATGGCTGTAGGCGAGACACCTTTTCACTGGAGTGCTAAAGAACAAGAAATATTCAAAAAGCCTTTTGATTTCCACTACAAAATAGCGCCGCATATGTACGATGCTGCTGTTAAATCATTTGAAACAGGCTTTCCTTATACTATGACCCCTATGGGAATTGCTTTCGCAGGGGACAAGCAAGCGACTACTACGCCCAATTATCAATGGATGATTGGTGAGTCTCTCTTATGTGTCCCCAAATGTAAAAACCCTTCAGATAAAAGCATAGACGTTTATCTTCCAGAAGGAGTTTGGTTTGATTTTGATACAGGTAAAAAGTTTGAGGGACCTCAATTACTCAAAAACTTCTCCATGCCACCTGAAAAAACACCATGCTTTGTTGGTGGCAGTGGTATCATTATAACCCGAGCTATAGAAAGTAATGATCTGACTATCAAACTCTACCCGACAGGCAAGTCTAGAGATAAGTACGTTTTTAATCATCCCGATGGTCAATCAATAAGTATTCTTAGTTTTTCAAAAAACAGCAATAAAGCTGTTTGGGATATTAAAGCAAGGAAAAAAATCCGCTTTGAGACATGCCAAAAGTCTGGCGCTATAAGTTTTAATATTAAGCCTGGAAGATCCTATAAGTTAGAACTCTAAAGTCCATATTATGAGAATTCTAATTAACTGTTGGCCTTTATTGATCTTTACAAAACCACGTCCTGTGTCTTTTAGAACCTGGAGCCACCAAAAAGCGAACGGCTACCCAAGGCTGGATAGTACTTCAATATTTTATATTAAAAAACATAAACACTTTAAATGAAACTACAGGTAAAATCTATGTTCACAAAATCACTTTTAAGCCTATTGCTTTTGACACTAGCTTGCTTAGCAGAACAAAGACCCAATATCATTATCATCATGACCGATGACATGGGCTACTCTGACATCGGTTCATATGGCAGTGAGATCAAAACTCCAAATCTGGATCACCTGGCCTATAATGGACTCAGGTTTACGCAATTTTACAATGCCGGCCGCTGTTGTCCCACTCGAGCCAGCTTACTCACAGGCCTCTATCCTCATCAAGCCGGAATGGGAGGCATGACCAATGATTCTGGTCCCAAACGTCCTGCATTTAGAGGTCGTATTATGGAACGGGCCGTCACTCTTGCAGAAGTCTTATCTCCGACGGGTTACCATACGATACAAACTGGCAAATGGCATGTCGGCTCAAAGAAGAAAGAATGGTGGCCGCTCGGTCGTGGCTTTGATCGTACCTTCGGCTCACCTCAGGGCGGTGGTTTCTACTTCCGGCCCGCTGACTTTAAACTACACCGCCAGATTGTTCGCAATGAAGATGTTTTATTTGACCGTGAAATTCATCCCCCAAAGGATTTTTACACGACTGATGCTTATACTGACGAGGGCCTCAATTTTGTTCATGAGGCCGTTTCACAAAAAAAGCCTTTCATGTGGTACCTAGCCTATAACGCACCTCACTTCCCACTTCAAGCCAAAGAAAAGGACATTGCCAAGTACCGCGGCCAATATAAAAAGGGCTGGGATGTCATTAGAGAAAATCGACTGCAGAAACTTATTGACCTTGGATTACTAAAGGAAAACACAAAACTCTCGCCAAAAAATCCAATGCTGCCTTCGTGGGATTCTCTATCTGAAGAACAAAAAGACACCCAGGACTTTTACATGGCAACCTATGCCGCCATGATTGATTCTGTAGACCAAAATATCGGAAAAATCGTTAAAAAATTAAAAAGCTTAAAAGTTTATGAGAATACTTTAATCATCTTTCTTTGTGATAATGGCGCTACGAGTGAGGGTGGAAAACTCGGTTCAAATAGAGGGCCAGGAAAAGTCGGACAGGGTAATTCCTTTGCCTATTACGGCGAAGCCTGGGCCAATGTTTCAAACACGCCCTTTCGATTTTACAAAAAATTTGCTCACGAAGGCGGTATAGCAACGCCTTTTATCGCTCATTGGCCAAAGGGTATTCGCACAAACTTAAAGGGGGCACTCATCTCTGAACCTTGTCATGTCATCGACATTATGCCCACTTGTCTCGAACTCGCCAAGGCCACTTACCCACAAACATACAAAGGAAACACTATTGTGCCTTATCAGGGACTTAGTCTAAATAGCTTATTTAAAGGGCAAAACCTCAATCGAGAAAAACCTTTATTCTTTGAACATGAAGGGAATAAGGCGCTTCGCTTTGGTGCCTGGAAACTCGTCTCAAAAAAAGGATCTCAATGGGAGCTTTACAATATGAAAAAGGATCGCACTGAGCTCAATGATTTATCTGCAAGCTCACCTGAAATTAGTACCCGACTCATTCAAAAATATAAAGCTTGGTGGAAATCCGTGACCTCAAGAAAATCTTATGAATAAGTCCACCTATCTCAGTGCCGCCATTTTTATAACATTTTTTGAAGAAAAAAAATCGATAACCAGCCAGTCAAGCGATGCGGCTCTTGGAGCTCGCGCACGGCTAACTGGAATCGTTGGACAGGGAATAATATGATTAGAAACACGACACTGATATTGCTTATGCATCTTGCTCTTGCCTCATCCGGGATGGACCTCATAAAGGTTGTTCCTGATCTGACTACCCCTTCAATGACAACAGGTGCGCCTGCTCCTGGGAGACGGGTCAAAATGGTATTGCCCATGTACAAGGGGACCGAACTCTATCACGCCCTGTATTTGCCAATCGACTGGGAGAAGGGTAAGAAGTATCCGGTCATTGTTGAGTACTCGGGAAACAAGTGGAGGAACAGTCAGGGCACGGTCGACGAGTGTGATCTCGGATACGGAATTTCGGGAGGCAAGAGTGTCATCTGGATCTGTTTACCTTTCGTGGACAAGAAGAACGGGAAAAACGCCCCAGCATGGTGGGGCGATGTTCAGGCCACAGTTGATTACTGTAAACAGACCGTGAAACAGGTTTGCGCTGAATATGGAGGCGACTCGTCAAGGTTATTCATCGCCGGGTTTTCCCGCGGAGCTATTGCCTGCAACTACATCGGACTGCACGACGATGAGATAGCCTCACTATGGTGCGGATTCATCTGCCACAGTCATTATGACGGAGTCAAAAAATGGGGGTACAAGGAAAGCGACAGGGCATCTGCCCTGATTCGATTGAAAAGACTAGGGCAAAGGCCTCAGTTTATCAGCCGAGAACGATCCATTACGGAGACCATTACGGAGACCAAAAAATACTTGGAGAAAGCTCTACCCGACGGTAATTTCAAATTCCACGCGCTGCCTTTTCCTGATCACACTGATACCTGGGTGCTCCGAGATATTCCGGAGAGGAGAGTAATTCGAAAATGGTTCAAACAAGTTCTGAAAGAGAAAGGCCAACAAGACGCTGCAAGGGACACAGACAAGCTGCGCCCCTGAGCTTAGACGTTATCGCTGCGTGGAAATAGGGTCAAAATGGTGCCAGACACAATGCTGAAAACGGCGAAATGGTGCCACAGGCGATGTATTTCCCGGATCATCAAAAGAAATAAAGAGTCCGTCCCACTGCAATGCTATTGAGGTTCTCCCAGTACCCCTCATTTCTCTGCGCCTTCGCGCCTCTGCGGGAGTATTTTTTTATCTCTAACGTCATTATCCCAAGGCATCCTCTACCTCAGG
>JAKVBD010000132.1 GCA_022446985.1 Lentisphaerales bacterium | reverse complement strand
CACCAGCTCTGTCTCTGGTGTTCAGTGGCCTTACAATCCATTTATCTACATCAATCAGGACCGCGGTCGTGAAGTTCACCTCACAGGTTATCAACCCACTGAATTTGTTAATGAATTGTACTTTAATACTCATGATGATGTTTCAGTCACAGGTACATCAAACACCTATAAAGACGTAGACGGTATGCCTTTTGCCATTCTACTTACAGAAGATTGGAAATGGCCAGTAGAATTTGTCGACATCACCAACTCTTATCCTAAACTCAGATCGTGGGCTGAATCGAACGGTACAGTAGACACTGATTGGTCTCTCACAAAAATTGATACATTGATTTGGGATTCAAATGACTCAACTCCGGCTAGTGATGATTTTAACAATGATGCTAAGTCTAGATTTTGGTCAGATATAGATCTTGGAACTAGAACATCTTACATTGAGGAAATAGACCAGAAATTAAAGATTACAGGATCTGCTGCAGATGTCTGGCGGGATAAAAATAATTACGCTGCTAGATACACGACTCTCGATGGTGATTTTGATATTGAAGTCACAGTTGAAAGTCAAGATTACACCCACCCGTGGGCTAAAGCAGGGATCATGATCAAGGAAAATATCACGAACCCAGATGAAAATCTAGTTATTATGGCAGTCACACCCGGCAATGGCTTCTCCTTTCAATACGACTGGAAAGGAGATGGACAACTGTGTGGGCATAAAGGTGCCTATAGAGCTACTCAAGAAGTGAATAACTATGTAAGAGTCGTTCGTACAGGAAATACTTTAATTGGTTACCATAAACAAGATCAAGACTCTGAATGGATTGAGACTGGCAGAAAATATTATGAGAATATGGCTGAGAGCTTAAATGTTGGTATCTTTGCTGTATCACACTCCTATGAATATGGAACAGTAGTCTTTGACAACTTTATAATCAATGAATAAGTCAAAAGATCCTCTCAGAAAATTAGAGAGCTAAGGAGACTCCCTTAGCTCTTTTTTGTTTATATGAGTTCTGTAATAGAATACATGCGGATATCGTTACACAATAAAAATGTGCACAAAAATAAAAAATCATATATACCTGATTACAATACACTTGCACACAAATGAAACAATTATCGCCCTTTTCTTGCTGGAGATAACACAAAAAAAAATCGAGGATAGAAAATGAACAGCTTACTTAAAGCAAATAACTTACAAGTCAAAATAACTTTCAAAATTTGTCACCTAACTGTAGAAACTATCAGTCAGGAACCGACCCTTCAAATTGTTAATCCAAACACCACAAATATCACATTAGACGTATCATCTATTCAGAGTGTAGATGCGTGTGGCATTGGTTGGCTAATGAACGTAGTAAACAAGTATTTTTCACTTGGCTTAAAAGTCACTCTTACAGAAAACCGAATCATTCAGGAAGCTATGGCTTTCCTAGACCTCGATACATTGACTGAAGAACAAATCCACTTTATTCCCAAAGCTGTATAGGAACACAAAATGAAACACATTTCCCTGCTACTGTTACTTATGGCCTTTTTTAGCTGCAAAACTGTTCAACCGACAGAAGATTTCACAGCTTCCGATAAACAGCCGCTTTGGGCGAATAAACTCAAAGTGAATGACACTTATGAAGATGCTCCTATAATTGAAGCAAAGTTTATAAAGTTCGACAAAGATATTTTTAAATTCAAAGGGGAACAAAAAAACGAAACTCCACAGAAACATGAACAAAAAGCACAACATCATGCAAATGCTTTTCACCTGACCATAAATAATGGTGATTCACAACAACGAAAGGAACCTGAAAAGCTCACTCTAAGCCGCATCGAAAGAAGTTACCATGAGCTGATGGGGATATCTGGAGGAAAAGCCACTACACAAATTGGCTATGAAGAACTCAAAAACCAAGCTCTAAATGACAGCTCTTTAGTCGCGGATAATTATATCATTGGTCCTGGCGATAAAATCACCCTTAAAATTACTGGTTCTTTAACTGTGGATAAAGTCCTTACAGTAAATAACAAAGGTGCTGTATTCCTACCGGAAAGAATTGGTGCTGTTCAACTATATGGTGTTAAACATGGAGAGCTAAAAGCATTATTAACTGAAGCCGTTTCCCGCGAATACATCAACTTTAAATTAGATGCACAATTAAGCGAGTTTCGAAGTATAAGAATTCTTGTGACTGGCAAAGTAAACCAACCTGGCCTGAAAAGCTTACGACCTGGTTCAACTTTGGTTGATGCTCTTGCTTTATCTGGAGGTGTTAATAAGGATGGCAGCCTTAGAGAAGTTCAAGTAAAAAAAAGAAGTGGCCAAGAGTACACAATTGATCTCTACCAATTGTTGTTTAGTGGCAAGCAAAATCTGGATATACCTCTTCATTCTGGTGATCAGGTCATTGCCAATCCAATTGGTCATACAGTTTGCCTTCTTGGCACACTTGGCCAAGGAATTTATGAAGTTAAAGAAGAGAACCTTAAAGACATACTTAAGATTCATGGAAGACTAAATGCTTTCACTTCTGATGAAAGAGTTCTTATGGAAAAGACAGTCGAACGAAAGTTACGTGAAATTTATTCACTAAGTACTGCCGAAGCACTGAAGATAAAACTCGAAGATGGTTTTGTTTTTGAATTCCAAACAATACGCGAGCAACTCGATAATACAGTTGAATTAACAGGTCAAATGACTCGTCCAGGTAAATACCCTTGGAAACCTGGAATGAAGGTTAAAGATTTGTTGGATAAGGGGGAAGGCTTCATAATGAACGCAGCTTTAAACAAAGCCTTAATTCGCCGCAAAGTCGCCGGCGAGACTCATTACCCACAAATTGGCGGTATGGGGGTGACTCGTGTCAGAGAAGAACTCATCTGGATCCCACTCGATAAAATCTTGAGTGGAGATAATGACAGTAATATTCTTTTAAAAAAATTCGATACCGTTCGAATCTTATCTATCACAGATTTTCAGGATACTCCACAAATAGAAATACTAGGAGCTATTCGCAAACCTGGTCTGTATAATCTGACGCAGCAAATGACTCTTGGTGACCTTCTTAGTTTAGCCGGTAATCCCACCAAACAGGCCTTCCCTGGAAATGGTGTCATCGTTCGGAAGATCTATAATAAAGATAAAAATTGTTTCGATGTCAAAATGTTTCACTTCAATGTCGCTGAAGTTATGAAAAACATGCGAGCTGCAATGGTAACTCTAGAAGATGCAGACCAGATCATCATTCGCACAGCTGCAAGTGAAAGTGTTAAGGTCAAAATTACCGGTGAAGTGCAATTTCCCGGTAGCTACATACTACCTGGTGATTCTAAAATCACTGATCTTATTAAAGCTGCTGGAGGCTTACTCAATAAAGCAGACTTAAGAGCTGCTGAATTCTTACGAGAATCAATTCGCAAACAACAAGAAAAAAGACTTGATGAACTCTTTGAAAAAACTCGCCAAAGACTGTCTCGCAACCGCAGCTTTATAACTCGCGATGGCCATCTTAAAGAAAGTTACGCCAGCACCATGGAGCTCAGAAGCCTACAAACTCTTAAAAATGACATGTTTAAGCGTCAAATTAAAGGCCGTGTTGTTCTCAATTTTCTTCAAGAGGATTATCCCCAATGCCCAGATAATCTCATTCTTGAAGAAAGCGATCATCTAAATATTCCACGGCAAATGAACTCAGTGATGGTTATGGGCCATGTTTATTCCCCAAATGCATTTGTCTGGAGAAAAGATATGACTGTTAAAGCTTACTTGAATATGTCCGGAGGATATCGTGAAGAAGCAGGGAAAGATGAAGTCTATTTGGTACTTGCTAGTGGCCAAGTTAAATCTGCAAAGCAAGTTGGTCATGATAAACTCATGCAAATGACACCAGGCCCGGGAGATACACTTTTGATCCCAAAACAAGAGTTAGATCGTTCAAATATGGCAGTCGCTTCAGATTACCTTCAACTCTTCAGACAAGCTGCTGAACTGGGCGCTATAGGTCATGCTATACCACATGCTGAAGATACCACGATCGGCATAAACTCAGACGTAACTACTCGTGATGTAACAGGTGGCTCTTATACCCCACTACTTAAATAGGAAAAACAAAATGGAACATATACTATTAATCGATGACGAAGTCAGAGTTCTGCATGCTCTGAAGCTAGCTCTCTTCAAGGAAAAGTATAAACTGCACTTTGCCAATAATGCCGAAGATGCCATGCACATCGTTCGTAAACACGAAATTGCCGTAATTGTTTCAGATCATAAGATGCCTGGAAAAAATGGCGTAGACTTGTTAGCTGATGTTCGAAAAATAAGGCCAAATATCATCAGAATCCTACTTACGGGTGAATGTGATCAAGTCTGTACAATTGATTCAATCAATAAAGCACATGTCTATCTGTATATAAATAAGCCATTTTCAGGAAGAGAAATGCGCAAAATTCTCAACGATGCGATCTGTAAATACCATGAAGCCAGAATTATCACAGAACAAATCAATGGAGACTTTAACCTGGAAGAGGCTGCACAAACCTATTCAATCAACAAAATTGAATTAGAGAATGATTATCATTTACTCAATAAACTCGTACCTGGAATGCAACTAAAAAAAGATTTGAAAGATGATGAAGGCCGGCTTATTGCTAAAGCCGGTCACACCATTTCCACAAGAGATCTACAGATAATACGAGGCTACACTATCACTGATAGAGTAGCAATCTCCAAAAAATTAGTTTGATATGGTCTTACTATCCACTTCGATAAGCTCGCCGAATTCGGCGAGTTTCTTCATGTCTAGACGATTTTTATCACCAACTAAGGTGATGACCATTTTCTGACCACCAATTTTAGACTTAGTAAATTCTTTTATAGAGTCCAGAGTCATTTTTTGAGTCTGTTGAATCTTCATTTTCGCTGGATCTTCTGTAAGCCCCAACTTGTCCCAATTCATGATAGAACCGCCAAGCACTCTGAAACCGACTCGACTTGCTTTAGCCTTGCTTAAAAGTGCTGACTTTGCTACTTGAAAGCGCTTATTGTCAAATGGCACATCATAAATGATTTTTTGAAATTCTTTAATAGCATCCAGAGTCTTATCTGCCTGGGTCGATATTCCTGCTATAAACAGGTTCTGCTCGTTCTTTTTCCCGATTGGGAAATAACGCGACCATGCAGAGTACGCGAGAGCTCTTTTTTCACGCATTTCCTGAAATACGATAGATCCTAAAGAACCATCGAAATACTCATTAAAGAGATTGTAAACAGGTTCCTCTTTGACTTTATAAAGTTCGCCTGGGAACTCCATGCGAACTTTAGTTTGAACTGAATCAAAGTTATAGAAGTAAATAATATTTTTTTCTGGTTTCGGGAAGGTTAAGATAATTTTATCAGGAGCTACGGCTCTCTTACCTTCAACCTTAAGCCTCTGAAGTAAGTTAACAATTTCAGGAACGCTTTCAGTTCCGGTATATGCTACGTTCGCTTCATAACTGAAAAGTTTGGTTAATGTATCACGTAGATCGGTCGGAGTAATCTTATCGAAGTCCTCTTTAATAAATGAACTTTTAAAATGACTCTTTTCTTTATAACGCGCATAGTAAGCCAGCATGTAGGAAAGACTTCCTGGATCTTTAAGCATTTTCTCTTTTTTGTCAAGAATAATACCAGCCTGCTCTGAAATTCTTTCCTTAGTTGCCTCAAACTTATTCATCAACTCGAAGATCAGCTCAAGAGTTTTATCTATGTTACCATCCAAGCCACTTATTGACAAAGTCGATTCATTACGCCCAATAGACAAGCTGTACTGTGCAGCATTGCTGTACAATTCTCTTTTAAGCTCTGCAACTGGTTTTGCCGGCCAACTTCCACTATTAAATAGTTCTGCCGCTAAAGGCAACTTCTTATCATGCCACTCGCCTACAGGAAAAACAATTGACAGGTCAAAAATTTCATTCATAGGGTTTTGAACATAGTAAAGAGTCAGGCCGTTTTCCAAAGATTGTTTTATTATGTCCTTTTCAAGATTTACAAAAATAGGCTTTTGTACATCTTTTGGCATAATTTTAACTCTATTCGCAAATGACGAGTAACGATTAGCATCTGCTTTTACCGGCTCAAAATCCGGTTTAGGCATCTTAGTTTTTTCGATTTCTTTGTCATGCCTTTTGGCAACAAGGTAGTTTACCCCAAAGTATTTATTTGCTACACGAACGACATCGTCTTTTGTAAGCTTAGCCATTTCGGAAAGCTCTTTAGCATAAGTATCAATCGAAACGCGATTAATGAAAAGATCGCGTAAAATAGTTACTTTAGAGTTATTACTCTCAAGTTTTTCTTGTTGATTCTTAGTAAAATCAGACATTATCGCCGGAAGTAGCCAGTCTTCAAACTCACCCTTTTTAACTTTCTCAATCTGTGCAAGAATCAGATCTTTTACTTCATCCAGCTTCTGATCTTTCTTTGGCACTCCATAAAACACCTGACTGCCATAGTCATTCATTATCATCGGATAACAACCGGCTTTCTGAGCTAAAAGCTTTTGATTGATATTTATATTAATTAAGCCAGCCTGACTATTATCCAGAATCATATCGAACATGCGAAGTGCATATTCATCTTCGTGTCCAACAGGAACGGTTCTAAAGCCAATCATAATCTGTTCTTGCCCAGGGAAATCTACATTGACTTCCTCCATGCCTTTTAGTGGCTCTTCCTTCCAAGTCGGAAGTGCAGGAACATCTTGCTTCTTCCAATGAGAAAAATAACGATCAATCAGTTTGATCGCTTCTGGAGGGTTTATATCACCTGAAATAACAATCGCCATATTATTCGGCACGTAGTAAGTATTGTAGAATTCATACATATCCTTAATAGAAGGATTTTTAAGATGCTCAACAGTCCCTAAAGTCGACTGCTGACCATAAGGGTGAACCTTGTACATACTCTTAAGAAAAGCTTCATAAAGTGTTCTTTCTTTACTATCTAAGGCACCATTTTTCTCTTCGTAAACAGCTTCTATCTCAGTCTGAAACAATCTAAATACCGGATTTCTGAATCTTTCTGATTCAATCAAACACCATTGTTTGAAGGCGTTTGATGGGCACTGAACTTTGTAAACAGTTTCTTCATTGGATGTATGCGCATTAATGCGGGAACTTCCAAGTTGCTGATACATTCGGTCAAATTCGTTTGGAATAGCATATTGTGCAGCTTCTGCAGAGTTTTTGCTGATCTCTGCCATAATTTCTTTTCGCTTAGCTTCATCGGTAGTCTTGCGGTAGTATTCATACAGAGCCGTAATTTTATCCAGCAGTGGTTTCTCTTTACTGAAATCAACTGTTCCATAGCGATCAGTGCCTTTAAAAAGCATATGCTCCAGATAATGGGCAATTCCAGTAGATTGTGCTGGATCACTCGAGCTTCCCGCTTTAACAACTATCTCAGAATAAAAGACCGGTTTGTCGTGATTCTCGGTTAAGTAAACTTCTAAACCATTATCAAGCGTATAGTGCCAAACCTTGAGGGGATCATTATCGTATTTTTTAAGGGTGTATCCTGCTGGAAGTACACCAGTAAAAAACAATAAAAAAACTGCTGTTGCAAGTCTCATTAAGAGTGCTCCTAAAAATATTAAACAACTAAATAAACTTCATTTCTCAGAAAAAATACGCATCTCTAAGAATTTACTTGTGTCATATTCTATCAATCTCTTCCTAAAGATGCTATTATGTTTACTATAATAGATCGTTTTTAATTAAAAGGAATATCCATTTCATGGCTTGTTTGATTCGATTAGACAATGGGCAAATTTTTAACATATCCAACAAAATTGACATTATAGGTCGCGGCTCTAGCGCTTCTATCTTCCTTGATGAAGATGGAGTATCCCGTAATCATGCCGAAATATTTATGATGTCAGGCTGCGTTGAGGTCATTGATCTAAATTCGAGAAACGGCATAAAGGTAAATGGCAATAAAGTACGCAAATCATTCCTTAATGATGGTGATAAGCTGAATGTCGGCAGTGTAGATTTGGTCTTCAGCAATGAAACTGTAAATTCAAATCAAACTATTAATATTGCAAATTCTACTACTAAAAAAGAAGAAACCGCACCACCTATTCACTCCAGCGCTTCAGGACGTTTCGAACTTCAGCAGATAAAGCCAGAAGAATCCTTGTTGAGAATCAACAGTATTTCTCAAAATCAATTGTATTTAGAACTGCTATTTAAAGCCTCTCTAGATTTTAATAATTCAGAAATCAAAGACCGCTTCAAAACTGTCGTCTATAACTATATCCAAAAAAACCTCACACCAACCGTTTGCCATGTAAAGTTTAGAGATGAAGTCCTTTGCGAAACCCCGAACGATGCATCCCAAAAAGCTTCTCAGGAAATATTCAATGCAACGCTTACAAGTGGTGTAGCTTATTTAAGAAAGCAATCAAATAGCATGCAAGATGGCACTTCTGCTATCTCTTGCCCTATTCTTGATGATGATCGAAATATTCATGGAATTGTTTACTTGGAATCAAGTGAGCTCAATTATGAAATAGAAGACATTATGTTTGTTCGAGCTATCTGCGCATTAGCTGCAGGAGTTAAAGGCAAGGCCTCAAAAGTAAAAACTTTACCTGGAATCTCGTCACAATTTCACCCTGATGAACTCCTCATCCTTGGTTCATCAGATGCCGTTATTCACCTTAAAACAAGAATTGAAGAATTGGCAAACGAACAAACTGTTATGATCTCAGGACCTCCAGGAACAGATCGTCGTGTAGTTGGCAATAATATCCACTGCATGAGTAACAAAGCTGAGAAACCATATGTTTTTGTAGACTGCTCATCCCTAAATCCAGCTGTGCTACATGAAAGCCTGTTTGGTAGAGCTGGAATCTCAATAGGAAAATTTGGTCAGGCAAAAGGTGGAACATTATTTTTGAACCGAATCTGTTGTATCGATAAACAGATTCAAGAATTAATCCACCTTTTCATCCAGACGCGTTCGATTATTCCACTTGGTGAATCCGAACCTCAAGCTATTGATGTTGATCTTGTTCTTGGCATTCGCGGCAGACCAGAAGATGCAGTAAAGCGAGGAGTTCTATGTGAAAACCTATTGACAGATATGAAAGGTAAAAGGATACACATACCCTACCTTAGAGAAAGACAAGAAGACATTCTCGAAATTGCCGATCACTACTTCAAGCGTTTCACTAAAAAATACAGAAAGACCGGTATGATTTTATCGGAAAAATCTAAAGAAACCCTCACAAAATACCCCTGGCCCGGAAATGACCGAGAATTAGACCTTGTCATGGAAAGAGCAGTTTTATGCTGCGATCACCAGGAATTAACCCCCGAATATTTGACATTACCAGGCGTAAAATAAATGCAAGCCAAAGGCACTTTAATTATGGCAGCCAATAGTCTTGGACTGCCAGAAGACATCCCTTCCCGTTCTCTCCTAGCTGTTAAAGAATCTGATTTGGTCGTTTTTGAAGAGGACAAACCAGCTAGACTTGTTCTTAAAACTGCAGGTGTTCACAGAGACTATTATAAATATAATGAGCAACACCAGGAGCATACCCTTGACTCCGTGAAGGAGGTTCTTGCTAAAGGCGGCACCGTCACTTACATGAGTGACCAAGGATGCCCAACTTTAGAAGACCCCGGTTACAACATCGTCCGTTGCGCACAACAGACTGGAGCAAAAGTTAAAGTTATACCTGGCCCCAGTTCCATTACTGCAGCTCTCTCAGCTTGTCCATTTCGGGAAAAAACTTTTGAATTCAATGGGTTCCCTCCACGTGAGGAAACCAAGCGCCAAGCTTACCTTAAAAAGCTTTGTGGTAAGCCCAAGCTACAGATACTCATGGATACTCCCTACAGGCTTCCACATGTCATTGGTAGTTGTGCAGAAGTTTTTGATGAAACTGCTGCAGGCTTTATCGCACTGGACATTTCTGGTCCTGATGAAGAATACCTTTTGGGTTCCTTCACTGAACTTAAAGAACAAGTAGAGAAGATAGACAAAAAGCTTAACTTTGTGCTTATCATCTATCCTGGACAAACAAAAAAAGCACCTGTTAATAAATCAAATAACAGACATCCTCAAAATAACAATAATAATCGCCGTAGAAATAGACGCTGATTTCAGTGGTCAGCTCTTTAAGTTATCAATTATCAGTTTAGGAAGAGATCAGTATAAAGTACTCATTACTGAGCCAAAGCCAACTAAGATTATGGATCGCTGAGCTCCAGCTCAGCAAAACAGTCTATGTGTGCCGCAAAGATTGCGGCGCGCCCAGCAAATTTCATAGCAATGACTAAACTCTGAGGTGAAGACGACTTAACTCTGAGGTCTACTCCACCGGCTCCGGCTTATTGATTTCACGAACCCAGAAATTTCTAAAACGAACAGGATTACCATGATCCTGAAGTTTAAGTGCAGCTTCTGCTGGGTGCTCTTTGTATTTACCTAATCTTTTGTGAGTACTGGGCCAAAGGTATTCTGTATTGTGCTGAAGCAATACACCATTATGAATGAGTGTAACTGCCGCCTTTTTAACAACTTCGCCATCTTTAAAAACAGGAGCCGTCCAGATTATATCATAAGTCTGCCAGGTATTCTGTGGAAGACAGGCATTCACCTGTGGGGGGCGCTGACCATAAATAGCCCCAGTCATACCATCCGAATAAGTAACATTTTCAAAACAGTCCAAAATTTGTACTTCATATCTTCCCATCAAGAATAAACCACTGTTATTGCGGCCTTGTGAAGTTTTTTTAGAAGTTGGAAATTGGAATTCTAGATGAATCTGCAGATCACCTTTGAACTTTTGTACAGTTTCTTGAAATTTCTTGCCGACAACCATCGCTCCGTTCTCAATCTTCCAGCTTTTATTTGTAAAAGCATCCAGGTTAGTGCCATCAAAAAGTACTACGGCATCTGAAGGAGCTTTACCAGCCTTCTCTTGAGTACTTTGAGTAGCTGGAGTCACAATAGGTGGTTGTGGTCTGTTGGCATCGTGAACTCGCCACTTTTGACCTGTAATGACCGGTGTATCAAGATAACCTGGATATTTCCCTTTAGCTTTTTCCGCAGATGCTGAACCTATTAAGCCTATAACACAAGCTAAAACAGTAAGTTTTTTAAACAAAGACATAACGCTCCTTTATGAAATAACATTATTTTAAACACACAAATCGAAGTAACTACAGATTCAGTAAATATTCAAGAAAGAATACTAAAGATTAAACCAGTGAGTCAACTTCTTGTTCAAGTATTGTAAAATCCCACAAAGATTTATCGAGCATTTGTGAAATTCTTATGTTTTTTTGAGCATTAAGCATCGTATTCGCCAGATTAGGAATGTCTGATTCCATGTTTTTGAGCAAACCTTTAATTTTTTCACGTTGAAGACCATCTTGAGAACCACATAGATTACACGGAATAACCGGCATATCGATTTCATTTTGAAACTCAACAATTAAATCTTCTGGTACGAAACTCAGTGGACGAATGACTACATTCCTCTTATCGTCTGACAAAAGCTTTGGTGGCATTCCAGCGACCTTCCCTGCAAAGAAAAGGTTCATCATAAGCGTTTGGTTTAAATCATCTCGGTGGTGCCCAAGAGCCATTTTGGTATATCCATTATCATGAGCATAATTATACAAAACCCCTCTTCGCAGACGTGAGCAAAGACTACAGTACGTCTTACCTTCTGGAAGCTTTTCTTTAACTATACTATAAGTATCTTCAGAGATAATCTTGAGATTCAATCCCTGATTTGCAACCCACTCACAATATTTACCAGGATTGAAGCCCGGTTGCTTCTGATCCAGCATCACACCGTCTACAGTAAAGTTTATCTTGCTCTTCTTACGGATTTCATTCAGCATGTAGAATAAAATAGTAGAATCCTTACCTCCGGAAACACAGACCATTATACGATCTCCATCCTGGAGCATATCATACTCATTGATCGCCTGAACCATAAGTTTGCGGATTTTTGTTGCTGAGTCAGCCATATTCTACCTGTAATTTTTGCCGACTATACAGACACTCTAAAATAGTTCAATTTTAATTAGTAATTTAATAATATTCGCAGTAGATAATTAATTAACATTTAAGTATGTAGTGCTTCAGCGGAAATAGGACAGTTGATCACTTTCTGTTAGATACATATTGGGTTAAAAATAACAGCTTATGCACACCTTTCAAATAACTGTATGCGTTTGATTCTAGCAGCTTTCAACTTTTCCTTTCTTTGCTTAATAATGATTTGATCTCGTCCTTCTAATTTATCTTTTGGAGTAATGAAACCAATAGCACTATGTAGACGCTCATTATTGTAGTACTCAATATACTTTTCAGTGACTCGCCTGGCGTCTTCAATTGACAAGGGTGACATAGGCCTTACAGCACCATCTTTATAGGTATAATGAAAGCGTTCCATCTTACCATTACTTTGAGGATAGTACGGTGAGGTCCTGACATGAGTGAGGCC
>JAKVBD010000131.1 GCA_022446985.1 Lentisphaerales bacterium | reverse complement strand
ATGGTCAAGACGGTCAAGACGGTCAAGACGGTCAAGACGGTCAAGACGGTCAAGACGGTCAACATGGTCAACATGGTCAAGACGGTCAAGACGGTCAACATGGTCAACATGGTCAAGACGGTCAAGACGGTCAAGACGGTCAAGACGGTCAAGACGGTCAACTGGCTGACGTTTCTGGGATAGAAGACCGTCTTGACGCTATTAAAGATATTTTAAACGAGGATTATTTAGATCAAGAAGATCCAGGAACTTTAAATACAGAAGGTCTACAATCTTTTAAAGAAAATTTTTTATCGACTATTGGCAGCTCATTTTCTCCTACAATATCAAGCACATTGCCTACGATTGATATTTCAGCGCCTTTTGAATCTCTTCTAGGTGATAAAATGACTATACCACCAATGAAGATTGACTTAAGTAATTATTCCTCACTCATGCTTATTATTAGAACAATGTTTCTAGCTTTAATAACTTTCTTGTTTGGTCGTTCTGTCTACGATACGGTAGTTAATTTTAATAATGTATAATTAAATGATTGAAAAAATATTTATTGCTATTGTTGATGCTTTTCAGGCTGTTTTAGTCTGGTTTTTTGATCTTGTATTAACTGTTGTATTAGCTCTTTTTCCATCACTTGAACAAGTTGATATTGATTGGTCACCTTTGGCTGATTCTTTGTCTTTTGCTAATGCTTTTTTTCCTGTTACAGAATTTTTCATTTTTTTAATAGCTTATCTTACGCTTAAGGCTGCTATATGGCCGGTTAAGCTTGTTATACAATTACTATGAGTTTTCATCTTATTACAGGTCAACAAAGATCAGGAAAGACTTGTTATTTAGTGGATAAAATTTTCCGTACTCTAAAGCATACTAACCGCTATATTTTAACAGATATATCAATCAATCGAGAGAATTTAGATAAAGAGTTAGGCTTTGAATCTGGCGATCGTTTAAAGCTTCTTGGTAAGGTCGATCGTTTAAGATTTCTAGAGCATAAAGAACATACCCACACAGATATTTACATCGATGAAGCTTACCAGCTCTTCCCGAAAATGCAGATACCTGGAGCATTAACTAAAGAAGAGCAACACCAGTATTTTTGTTACATCATGGAACACAACAAAGACCATGATAATATATTTTTTATCTGTCACGATGTCTCGATGCTTGCGCCGTGGGTCTTGGCTGGCGTTCAGTCATTTATTAAGGTCCAGCACTCACACAAAATAAATATGTTTAACATGTATATTTTAAAAGGCTTGTCATATCCTTTTCAGTTTTTCCAAATATCGGAATATTGGACTAAGACAGCTTTTTTAAGCACTACATCTCAGCCGGATAATGTAGAACGTTTAAAACCTTCAGCTAAGCATTTTAAAAGATATGATTCTCATTCCAGATCTTCAGGACTTCAAATAGTACAGGCTAAAAAAAAAGCTGAAAAACAAGAGAAATTTAAAAAATCATACAGCCCTATTTTTTGGAAGTGGGCAGGTTCAAAAGGTATAATTTTATTGTGTATTATCACATTTTTTTTATTTATTATTGTTGGCTTTGGTTCATTTGTTAAAAGAATGATGCAACCTAAAAAGCCAGTTCAAAAAATTGAATCTGGTTCATCTGCAAATGTCGGTATTGAAGAGCCTGTAATAATTGAGAAAATAGAAAAGGTGAACGAGCCTAAAAAAGGCGTTGATCATCCGGCGGAGCCGCAAGGCGGAGCGGTGTCAACTCCTGTTTTAGTAGGCTCGTATCGTTATAGTTTTACAGATTTAATCGTATTCGAAAATTACCAATTAATACTTTCAGATTATCAAAATATAAAAATAGTTAAAGGTGAACTATGTATAGGTTTAAAATCATATCCATATGCTGCTATCTCTTTGTTATCTGTTCAGGAATTGCAGATACTTATCAGTGCAAAGAAATGAATTTTCAAGAGGTTCTCTCTATACTTTCAGCCAAAGAAGAAATAAGCATTGTCAGCGATATAAAATTAGATGAGCCCGTGACATTTACGGTACATTATGAAACGCCTGAAGATCTTTTGATTTATCTTTCTTCTTTGGCTGGTGGTGATTATGTGAGAGAAGGAAATTTATATAAAATTATCAAGAAAATAGAAAACTTACAGGTTATTAAGACGTCTTTACCAGATGATCGTTTAAGGGATGTATTTCCAGAGATTAAGAGGTTTAATAATTATTTGATTTCTCGAACTGAGTATGATTTAAAATCAGATATTGAAAAGCTTGAAAAGTTTTCGATGAAATATTGTAAGTTGATCATAGTTAAGACAACAAAATCATTTTCAAAAATTATGGATTTACAGATACAAGAAAATTTAAATTTAGGTGGTTTTACATCTGATGTAGAAACTAAGTTAAGTTATCTTTTTTCACTTCAGGCTTCTTTTAATTCGCAAGAAGTACATTCAGATATCATTGACTTTCAAGAGGTGTTAATGAGATGTAGCACGGCTAAACCTTTAAGTATATTTTTCGGTTCAGAAGAGATAAGAGAGGTGTTTAGTCTTGAAGGTGAAAACGCTACTGAAAAGCGTACAGCTTTCGAAAGAATTAAAACAGGTCTAAAGCTGGATTTTAAGTTTTTCGAGAAAGAAGGCTCCTTTTACACTGATTTTGAAGTTAAAGATAATAGCTCTGTTACTCAGAATCTTAAAAATAGCTTTGATTATAGTAATTATATCGAGCTTAAAGATAATGAGGTTATAGAGCTTATTAGATTTAAGACTAAAAAAGTAATAAATAGAGATGATTATTTTCTGTTTTTTATACCAACTGGCACAAGTGAATTTGAGCAAGAAATAGTAACTAGGTTTTATATTACTACTAATTTAACTAAAGAATTTTTCCCTAAGTCTAATTAATGTCGCATAATATATATTATGACAAATTAGATCCGGTTAATTATATCTCCATAAACTCCATATTAAAGCTTATGGGATGCATTATGAGAATGGAATGACCCTACAATTTGTGATGCAAGTTATACTGTAGCTAACAAACCAATTGTGTTTGATCTTGAATGACTACTTATCTCAAAAAGAGAATAGAAGCCAGACTCAAATGTTTCATGGACATTTTTATTCACTCGCCCACATGGACAATTCAGATGCATATTAGCGCAATATTTTGAGCTTTAATTTTTGTTCATAAATTGGCTCTTTAGAAGTATACCCTTGTGTATATATGAAATTCACTTTATAGAGCGTGGGATTTCGGAAAAAGCTTTATTCATAGTTTACGATTAAAACAGACTCAAAAATCGTCAAATGTTGCAGATGACTTTGAGAATCACTATCGTATTACTAGAACAGTAACCAAAGTTTGTGTTTTATGAAAATCTCATTTATCATTTTACTATTGCTCATTTCCTCTGCATATACGGCTACATCAGGCTTAGACAGTAAAGAGTTAAATGGCTTTATCGAGAAATTCTGCTATGATTGTCATGGCGACGGAAACGATAAGGGCGGTCTCGACTTTGACAAACTAAGCAAAGATCTGTCTGATCATGCGACTCAAGCCGAATGGGTCGATATTTTTGATCGGGTCATCTCTGGTGATATGCCCCCAAAGAAGAAGAAAAAGAGACCCACTGATGAAGATTTGAAGCTCTTTTATAAAATTCTCGCTCCTGCTTTAACCAAGTCTCACAGTGTCCAAAAAGGCACTGTTATGCGCCGCCTTAATCGACAAGAGTATGAAAATACCATGAATGATATTTTCGGAACCAATATGAGAATCGCCAATATGTTGCCCGAAGATGGCCGGTCCCATGAATTTGATAATGTCGGTTCTGCTCTCGGCTTTTCTATGGAGCAACTCCAAAAGTATCTCACAGTGGCAGATCAGGTCATCGATAAGTCAATAGTGAGTACCATCGCTAAACCCAAAGTAAATATCTTGAAGGCAAGCTATCTGAATGACAGAAGTGCTGATAAGTTTATTGGCGACGCTTGGAAAAAGTTACCAGATGGAGCCATCGTTCGTTTTGCACCCGAGGGCTACCCCAGTGGGATGATTCGCGGTTCCGGAGTTCAAGTCGCCGGCTTTTACCGAGTGAAAGTTCACGGCTATGCTCATCAGTCTCAACAGCCGATCAATTTTCACGTCGGTGGCACTTCTTTCAACGCTGGATTAGAAAAGCCCATCTATGGTTTCTTTTCATTTCCTCCAGATAAGCTCACCACCCGGGAGTTTGTCACTTACATTGAAAAGAATTATATGATCTCTGTTGAGCCTTACGGTATAAATGATCCAGACAGGTACCACAGAAAGAAGAAAGGCCTCAATATAGATGATTATAAAGGTCCAGGTCTGGCAATAAAGTCAGTTGAAGTAGAAGGCCCTTTACTAGAGGAATACCCAAGCCGGGGTCACCAACTTATTTTCAGCGATCTTGACCGCCAGGAAATAATGCCGGGAAACCCTAAAAACCGTTTAAAGAAATGGTACAAACCACGCTACAAAGTTAACAGCAATGATGAACTCTCAGACGCAAGTAAGGTTCTCACCAAGGTAGCCCGAAAAGCTTTTCGCCGTCCTCAGGTGGAAATCGCTCCCTATTTAAATCTTTTTAAATCTCAAAGACAAAAAGGCGATAACTTTGAAACTGCTCTACGTACTTCAATCTCAGCGATTTTCTGTTCTCCCGACTTCCTTTATTTAAAAGAAGAAAATGGGAAACTCGATAACTATGAAATAGCGACAAGACTTTCTTACTTTTTAAGTAGAAGTCTTCCCGATGAAGAATTGCTTAATTCTGCAAAAGACGGCAAACTCACCAGTGCCGAAGAAAGAGAAAAACACCTCAAGCGGCTCCTCTTGAGTCCTAGATTTGAACGCTTCATTACGGATTTCACCAATGCCTGGCTCAACCTCCGGGAAATGGACTTCACTGCGCCTGACAAAGACCTTTTTCCTGAATTCGATACTTACCTGCGTTACTCCATGCCCTTGGAGTCCAAGGCTTTTTTAAGGGAACTTATCCACTCAAATCTTTCTGTAAGCAATCTTGTCAAATCAGACTTTGCCATGATCAACGAACGGCTCGCTAGCCTCTATCAAATAAATGGTGTTAAAGGAGCTCAAATCCGTAAAGTCAAACTTCCCGAAAACAGTCCACGTGGCGGCTTCCTTACTCAAGCGGCAATCTTAAAAGTTTCAGCCAATGGTACAAATACTTCACCCATTGTCAGGGGAATCTGGGTTCTGGAAAGAATACTCGGCATAACTCCACCTCCACCACCAGAAGGGGTTCCCGGCGTCGAACCGGATATTCGCGGTGCTGAAACTTTACGAGAAACTCTGGAGAAACACCGAAATATGAGTAGCTGTCGGACTTGTCACAAAAAAATTGACCCTATTGGCTTTGCCTTGGAGTCATTTAATCCAATCGGTGGCGAACGCACATATTACCGTTCACTGGCTAAAAAGGCTCCCAAGGTTAAACTCATGGTCAATGGTAGAAATGTCCGCTACAAGCAAGGCCCAAATGTCGATGCAACTGGTGAGTTTCTGGATGGACAAAAATTTCAGAGCTATATCGAATGTCGCGATATTCTTGCCAGTCAAAAGGAATTATTAGCAAAAGCCTTCACTAAAAAACTCCTGACTTTTGCCACAGGACGGGAAATGGGCTTCTCCGATCGCGATGAAATAAAGCGCATCGTTAAGATTGCATCTAAAAACGACTACCGAGTCAAAGATATTTTGTCTTTGGTGATCAATTCAAAAATATTCTTGTCGAAATAAGTGGAGTGTCACATGTTTAATTTCAATACTCAAAAACATCTCAATCGACGCACAATTCTCAAAAGTTCAGGGGCGGCTATTGCCCTGCCTTTTTTAAGTGCTATGCTGCCGGCTCATGCCAAGGATAAGAAGCAGGATACCTCACCCAAAAGATTTATGGCTGTCTGCTCTGGACTTGGATACTATGGCCCGAACTTTTTCCCAGAGACCAGTGGCTTAAACTATAAGCCCTCCCCTTACCCGAATATTCTAAAAAATCATCTCAAGGATTTAACTGTTTTTTCAGGACTTTCACACCCAAACCAAAATGGTGCAAATGGTCACACCTCTGGATTAACCTGGTTAACATCCGCTCAACGACCTGGGCTTGCCGGTTTTAAAAACAGCATCTCTATCGACCAGCTTATGGCCAAAAAAGTCGGCCACCTTACCCGCTTCCCCTATTTATCTTTAGCTACCTCAGGCGGTGCTCTCTCGTGGACGGCAAATGGCGTCAATATCCCCAGTGAACACAATACCGTTAAACTTTATAAGAAGCTGTTTCTAAATAGCAATGCCCAGCAAGTTCAGAAAGAAATGAAGCAAATCGAACGCGGTAAAAGTATCCTCGATACCGTTATGCAACCGGCTCAAAAAATAAATAAGACTCTTGGGCATTCAGATAAAGAGAAATTTGCAGAATACCTCAGCTCTATTCGCGACCTTGAAAAAAGGCTGATACAAAATTCAGACTGGGTACAAAAGCCTAAGCCCAAAGTCGACATTCAGGTTAAGCAGGAACCGGAAAAGCTTGATGTCGTTGCTAAATTGAATCTAATGTTCGAGCTCATCTACCTGGCGTTTAAAACTGATTCTACAAGAATCGCAACTTTTAACATCAGTGGAATGAATGCCGTTCCCAGTAATATTGAAGGTGTTGGAACCGATTGGCACAACTTATCTCACCATGGTAAAGATCCGGAGAAAATTGCCGAATTAGCATTAGTCGAAAAGGCTAAATTTAGATGCTTCAATGAATTTCTAAATAAGTTAAAATCTGCTCAGGAAACCTCCGGAGATCTTTTGGATAATACGGCCATACTTTTCGGTTCAAATCTGGGGAATGCCTCATCACACAATTGGCGTAACCTGCCTATCTTGGTTGCTGGCGGAGGCTATAAACATGGTTCTCATATAGCTCATGACCAAAAGAATAATACTGAATTTGCTAATCTCTTCGTGCAACTCGGGCAAAGAATGGGGCTTGAGATTGATAAGTTTGGAAGCAGTACGTCAAGCTTTATAAAAGGATTCAGTTAGCTTTAGCACTGCGGCATTTTTTATAAAAGAATGCCGCAGGCCGTGTATTCACCTTGCTTTTCCAAAACTAATAAGAAGACACAAACCTTATGCTCATTATACTTATTGGAAGCGTTAATTTATCTGATTCAGATATGCCATGATATCTGCCAATTCCTGTCCATTCAGGGCATTAATCAGAGATGGAGGCATCGGTGAAAATTCTGATTGTTTGATCTTCAATACAGAATTTTTAGGGACTGTAACAGTTTGAGATAGATCAAAAGGATTAGTCGCGACCTTATAATTATCCGGCCCGGCATCGATGAGTTGGCCTATGTAAAGCACGCCCGACTTAAGCTGTACTTCCATGTTGACGAACTGTTCGGAGATAACCGCTGAAGGATTGATGATTGCATCAAGGGTGTCACGAGCACTGAATCTAGTGTGAAGATTGTTTAAGTCAGGCCCGACTTCGCCGCCTTTACCATCTTTGAAGTGACACTTGGCACATAGAATCGCTCGATACATTCTCTCGCCATTTACTGGATCGCCTTTCTTACTCTTTAAGACCTCTAAAGCCTTACTCACAGTCCAGGCCTGCCCCGGGCCTTTTGGTACAGGTAAATTAGCAGTCTCTATGACTGGGTTAAATAAGGGAATCTTAACTGCAGCTTTTTGACTTTCGGCATCCAGATTAGCAATAATACGACGTCGAATTTCACCGAGATAACCTGTGTAACAACGACCACCAATTTTATTATACTGCGTTGCCAGCCATTTCATCGTTTCGACTGCCAGGTCAGGAGTCCACTGATTTATTTGATTGGTCAACATAAGAGCGAAATGAATGCCCTGCTCATTCGGAGCATTTTTATGCAGGTTTTTAAAGGCAGACCCACCGGTATAATAATCAGGAATAAAGTCTGTTTTAAACTCCTGAGCTTCAAACTTTGAAGTCACCATAAGCTTAACAGTCTTCTCTAAAACTCCTGGCGCATCGAGGTAAACTAGAACTCGACATAACTCGCGATCTAGATTTGCGTCATTTGAGGGATAAGGACTTGAGAGCTGAGCTGCAATTTTCTCACTCTGATATTTTGCAGGCTCCCCCATTCTTGAAAAGATTAAAGCGTAAACCCGTGTCAGGTCTATTTTTTGTCGAATGGACAGAGTGTTTAAGTTTAACTGCAACAGTTTATTTAAGAGTTCTTCTTTATCACTCTTTGGGGCACAACGAGCTGCTGCAATACCGAGAGTCAAGACTGTGTCCACTTCTTCAGCAATGAGGTATTCTTCCTTAAAAACATAACCTTGATGCTCGATGGCAATCCTGACAGCATAGCGAATATTTCGATCTGCGTGAGCTGTAAACAGGATGTTATTCTTGAGATCTTGACGCTTACCCTTCTGATGAAAAGCTTCAAGGGACTTTCTTAGTCCGAATAATTTATTTGCAGGTGCATGCTCAGCCCTAGCCGTTTCAGCGCCGACATACTCCACTTTATAAAGAGCTGACTGAAGTCTTCTGCCACCTGTCGTGAAATACATATGGCCATCGGGCCCGACATCCATATCCGTGACTGCGAGAGGCTTGCCTTGAATAAAGATTTCCTGTTTTGCAGTATAACTAGCCCCTTTCTCTTCGAGATGAACGGCGTAAATTCTGCCATAAGTCCAATCCATTGCAAAAAGAGCTTTTTGATACTTTACCGGCCAATTGGTTTTTGTTCCAAAAATCATTCCTGTCGGACAACCGGGGCCAATATCTATAACCGCACCCAAAGAGTCTATGTAGTAATCCGGCCATTTTGATGTCCCAGTTCGCCAACCGAATTCAGCACCACTGACGATGTGATTTATACGAGTCGGTCTATACCATGGTGTTCCGGCATCGCGGTCGGCATCTGAATCATAGCCAAAGAGTTCACCTTGCGGACTAACTGCTATGTCGTACGTGTTTCTCAAACCACTGGCAAAGATTTCTTTTTGTTTGCCATCCGGACTGATTTTCAGCACCAAACCACCGGGGGCTTTTTTGTTTGCTGAGAATCCACCGGCATCCGGCATATGTTCGAGCAAAGTATCTTCACGCCAGTTTCGCGTTCCACGTGATGGAAAATCAGGCGCTTGAGTGAAATTACCAATAACCACAAAGAGGTTTTTACCATCCGGAGTTTTGACAATCGCATGCGGCCCATGCTCTCCTTTTCCTTCCAGTCTCAGGACATCTTCGACCTTTTCAAAGGTACCATCATTGTTTTCATCCCGCAGTCTGTGAAGAATGCTGTAACCGGTATTTTTCACTCTGTAGTTACTCATCATATACAAACTGTCAAAGGCCCAAAGTAAGCCATGGGCTTTACCGGGACTTTTGACTTCTGTTATTTCTTCAACTCCTGAGTCATTGAGAATAATTCGATATAAGCTGCCATACTGATCACAGGCATACATCTGACCCTTATCATCAAAACAGAGCGATATCCATGACCCCTGCTTTTTAAGGTCGACTTCGTGAATTTTGGTGACTTTAAAGTCAGCCGGGGCAATAATATTTTCTGCATTGATCGACAAGCAGAATAAAAGGAAGAGCAACAAGTATCTCATAATTTCCACAATTTATTTAAACACACTAGATTATATAATAGCCTTACGAACCACTTTCCCATGAACGTCTGTTAAACGAAAGTCTCGGCCAAGGTATCTGTAAGTCAGACGCTCGTGATCAATCCCCAGGAGATGTAAGGCCGTTGCATGTAAGTCATGAATGTGAACGCCATCCTGCACTGGAGCAAAACCAAAGTCATCTGTGACTCCCAGATTCACGCCGCCTTTAATTCCTCCACCGGCAAGCCACATAGTAAAGGCTGAATTGTGATGGTCTCTTCCACCCACACCCTGCGCCATGGGAGTCCTTCCAAATTCACCGCCCCAAATCACCAACGTTTCATCCAGAAGCCCTCTCTGCTTGAGATCCTGAATGAGAGCTGACATGGGCTGATCTATTTGACCGCACTTTTTAGGTAAGAGCTTTTCTATTTCGCCATGATGATCCCAATCGCCATCAAATAACTGAACGAAGCGCACACCACTTTCAACCATCCTGCGAGCCAGTAGACAATTTTTGGCAAAGCCTGATTCATTGTTTTTTATACCATACATCTTCAAGGTAGCTTCACTTTCACGACTTATATCCATCGCTTCCGGAACAGAATTCTGCATCCTGTAAGCCATTTGAAACTGAGCTGTACGGGTCATTATATCTTCATCTTGATCCTGCCTGTATTGGAGCTGATTCAACTTCGCTAAAGCATCCACCATTTTGCGGCGGTTTTGGCGAGTCATACCTTGAGGGTCTTTGAGATAAAGAACCGGATCTTTACCATTTCTCAGTTTAACTCCCTGAAATTTACTGGGGAGGAAACCGGTTCTCCACAGGTTATTGCCAGCAGCAGTTCCTGAGCCACTGGAGAGGACTGCATATGAAGGAAGATTTTCATTTTCTGAACCGAGTGCATAATTTACCCAGGCTCCAAAACCTGGACGACCTAAGCGGCCAAACCCGGTGTGCATAAAAAGCTCACCAGCACCATGGTTGAATTCATCTGTATGCATTGAACGAACGATGGCGACATCATCGACAATCTTGCTGAAGTGAGGCAAAGGTTCAGACACAATTGCCCCGGATTCACCGTGCTGTTTGAACTTCCAAGGCGATGGGTAAGCTGTCGCCGTGTTGCTGATAAAGGCAAACTTTTGCTCTTTAGTAACCGACTCCGGCAAAGGTTTACCGGCATACTTATTCAACATGGGTTTATGATCAAACAAATCGACCTGGGATGGGGCGCCGACCATGTGCATAAATATTATATTTTTTGCTCTGGCTGCATGGTGAATAATCTTCCCCTGCTCAACAGCCTTAAGTGAATTTCCGTTTATAGTGGCAGCACCAAAAGCAGTCAGACCTGCATTCTTTACAAAATTTCTTCTATTCATTATCGCTTCCTGATGACTTCATCTAAATTCATAAGAGTGTGAGCTACGTAAAACCAAGGCACTACTTCAGAAGAAGCACTGAGTAAAAAGTCGTTCTCTTCGTACTTATTAGCTCCGGTTTTGTCTTTGGTCACAACTTCGCTGGCCGTGATTTTATTTTCTTCATAGAGTTTTTTGAGAATGTCCAATTCCTCTGCTTGAGGAGCACGAGCCAGACATTTTCTGAAGGCCCAAATAATTTTTTCATCCAGTGAACCTGAGTAATCTTTTATCTTATGGGCTAAGGCAACTGCAGCTTCAACCAAAACCGGTTCATTCATTGTCACCAGAGCCTGAAGCGGACTATTTGTTCTGGTACGGTGGGAAACACAGGCATTTCTCGCCGGTGCATCAAAAATTGAGAATCCGGGGAAAAGGCTGCCACGACGCCAAATAACATAAACACTGCGACGGTAAACATCCTCTCCTGTTGAAGTTGGGTAAACCTTGTCATGATTATCCAGGATCTCGTCCCATAGCCCCTTAGGCTGTGGAGGATACACCGGTACACCGCCCATTTTTGCTGACAGCAAGCCAGATATTCCCAACAGGTTGTCACGAATCATTTCTGCAGATAAACGGTTGCGGGGGCCTGAGCTTAAGTAGATGTTTTCCGGGTCTATATTTAAGGCCTGACCTTTAGCTGAGCCCTGTCTGTACGTTGATGAAAGAACGATAGTTTTTAAAATACCTTTAATTGACCAATCCTTCATAAATTCAGCGGCTAACCAATCCAATAGCTGAGGATGACTCGGCAAAGCTCCCTGGTAACCGAAATCTTCTGTCGTAGTGACAATTCCCCTGCCAAAAAGCTCATTCCAAAAACGGTTAACCATAACCCTGGCGGTTAATGGATTCTCGCGGTCAATTAGCCATCTGGCTAACTCAAGACGGTTGGAACTTCTCTCACCATCTATAGCATGCAAGACTTCAGGGGTTCCAGCTTGGACTTCTTCTCCTGGAGTCAGGTAACTGCCCCTTTTAAGAATATAAGTTTTGTCGGGCATAGCAACATCCTGCATGATCCAGGCGCGGTATGGAGCATTTTGATCATACTGGCCAACAAGCATATCTGCCTTTTTATTTAACTTCTTTGAAATTTTGACGTAATCCATTTCCGGATCTTTTTTGAGTCTCCCCTGAATTATTAAATCGGACAAGCGTTTAGTTTTTACAGTCTCGGCTGCATGACTTAGAATCTCTTGACTAAATTCATCGTGATCCGGCTGGTCGATTGGATAATTATCGAGAATTAATTCTCCACCAAAAACTCTCTTTTTAGTTCCTCTACCCGACAAAGCATAAGTTCGATCTGCCGCTGGTCTAAAGTACGCTAGGAGTTTGTAGTACTCCTCCTGACTTATGGGGTCATACTTGTGGTTATGACATTGAGCACATTCCAGAGTCGCTCCGAGATAGACCGTACCTATGGTGTTTACCCTGTCCTTTGCCAAGTCATAACGCGTTTCTTCAGGCTTGGATCCGCCTGCCAGATTCACCGTTCCACAACGATTAAACCCGGTAGCTAAAAGTTGCTTTCTCGTTGGATTTGGCAATAAATCTCCAGCCACTTGTTCAATCGTAAATTGGTCAAACGGCATATTGTCATTCAGGGCTTTTATAACCCAGTCTCTATAAGGCCAGACTGTTCGGCGTTGGTCATGCTGGTAACCGTTTGAGTC
>JAKVBD010000130.1 GCA_022446985.1 Lentisphaerales bacterium | reverse complement strand
GGAACTGAAGTCTGCATCTTAAAGGCCATCTCGTATTGCGAAATTCGCGTCTGAATTTCCCTATCGCCGACATCTTTGAATCGACGGTTATTTAAAGCTTTGACAGCATTCAGCATGATCTTTTCTTCATCTAAGGTATGACCTGCAGGATCCTTTAGGTGAAGAACTGCATTTTCTCCTGAGCGAAGTTTAATCCCCTGATGCTTTGAAGGTAAAAATCCACTGCCCCAAAGACGCGATAACAAAGGCTGTGCCGCTTTGTAATTTCCCTGAGAAGTCAGAGTTATGTAGTCCGGTAAGTTCTTATTCAATGAACCAAGACCGTAACTTGACCATGCACCAATTGAAGGTCTTCCTGGAAATGGGTGTCCTGTTTGTAGAAAAGTGACTGCCGGGTCGTGATTGACATGCGTCGAAGTCATCGATTTTACGATGGATATATCATCAGCAATCTTGGCTGTATAAGGTAAAAGTTCACTCATCCAGTGTCCGCACTGACCATGCTGTTTAAATTCAAACTTACTTGGCGCGATTGGAAAACTGGATTTACCCGCGGTCATCCCGGATAGCCTAGGAATCTTTAAGTAATCTGCCAGATTCTTGCCATAAAGTTTTGCCAGAGATGGCTTGTAGTCAAAAAGGTCATGCTGTGATGGTCCACCTGACATACATAAAAAGATGACCCTCTTAGCTCTTTGCTTGAGATGCAGCTGTGGCAAAACCCCATTCGAAGCAGCCTGAGCTTCCTGATTCATCATACCCAGTGCAGCTGCACCAAGTCCAAATCCACTGTTCATAAGGAATTGGCGACGCGTCGTATTAAAAATTTCTTTATTCATGACCAACTCCTTAATTTCTCGTTATCGTTTCACTTAAGTTAAATAAAGTGTGGCAGACTGTCGTAAACGCCGCCAGTTTTTTCTGATCCAGATTATTCCTACTTTCAAATTCCCCGACAGATAATTGACCTGTGATTAACTCTGGGCGCTTATTCAAAATGCTCATTTTTTGCGTGTATACATCTTTCAAGATTTCAATCTCATCAGCTGCCGGCTTGCGAGTTAAGACTTTTCTAAAGGCTTGAACTATTGCATCATCAATATTTGGGTTATCATTCAAAACATCGACTGCCATCACTCGCGCAGCTTCTTGATAAGTTGGATCATGCATAAGAGTCAATGCCTGGAGTGGTGTATTTGTCTGTGCCCGTTTTACTACACAGATATCTCTTTCCGGTGCATCAAAAGCAGTCATTGATGGATTAGGTAATGCACGCTTCCAAAAAGTGTACATACTCTTACGGTAAAGACTCTCGCCTGTGTCTTGCTTATAAATCATTCGAAAACCCGGTCTATTTGACAACTCCATCCATAAACCCGCCGGTTGATATGGATAAACACTGGGACCACCTGTCTTTGCGCTTAGCATTCCTGCAGCGTACAAAGCTTGATCGCGAATTAATTCCCCCTGCAAGCGGAATCTTGCGCCACGAGCCATCAGTCTATTTTCCGGATCTTCTATATCGCTTCTGATATTTGATGACTGCCTGTAAGTAGCAGACAGAACAATTTTCTTCATCAGTTGACGTAGATCCCAACCACTTTCGCGAAAGTCTACAGACAGCCAATCCAATAGTTCTGGATGCGATGGCTTTTCTCCCTGAGATCCAAAATCTTCAGTCGTTTTAACTAGACCAATCCCAAACAGCATCTGCCAATAGCGATTTACTGTTACTCTTGAGAAAAGAGGATTTGTCTCATCAACTAGCCACTTAGCTAAGCCCAGGCGGTTTTTGGGATAGTCAGCTTTAAAAGGTGGCAACGCTGCCGGTGTTTCAGCAAAGACTTCTTCGCCTTTCTTATCATACTCTCCGCGTTCAAGAATATGAGTTTTTCTGACATCCGGCTTTTCTTCCATCACCATAACTTGAACAATATTTTTCTTTTCTCTGTTCAACTTGGCGACTAAAGCCCCCACCTTCCTATCAAAATTCTTTAAGTAATATTCTTTAAGTTTATTCTCTTTAATCTTACCTTTTGTGAAATCTTCTTTCATTTTCAGGGTAGCAAAAGCCTCTTTAGCCTTTGCCTCAAAAAGATTCAAACGAACTCTGCCAAAAGAGTGTTTGGCATGCGGTGACTTAAAATGAAGGCGAATCCTAAACTGCTGATCGGCTTTAGTTTTAAAAGGTTTTTGAATCCCAACGACTGCAATACGCTTATCGTGTTTATTATTACCTTCAATAGCCCAGCCATTGGTATTATTTTTTAGAATATTACCGACAGAAAAACCTTTCTGCGTGTGATCTGCATAAGCTTCACGCAGACGGATATTTTTAAAACTCTTAGGATCGCCCTTCGTTCCGACTTGCAGAGTTATAAAACTAAGAACACCATTACCATTGTCAGCCCGGCCTGGACCATTTTTCACCATTGATGGATCAGGTAGAACTTCCAGAGATAAACTATTGAACTGCCCCGTATCTGCATCAGCGATAAATGTGTAAGTATCTTCATTAGGAATCTTGCCGGTAAACTTAAAAGAATAATCTTCAAGTTTCTCAACTGTAGAGCCACCGGATGATACCGCCGACACAACTTTCAAAGATGATTTCTGTGCATAAAACTCATCATACCAGGTCTTATATTTTGCTTCATCCCCAGCAGACATTGGAGATTTTAAAGAAGCATGTAACTCCTGTTCCATCCTCTTCACTTCTTCGCCATCATAAAGAGGCATATTAGCCACAGGCTCACTGGCTAATGGCCTTCCCCCTACTCTTCCTCTCTCTTTTATCTTATCAAAGAAAGCTGAAATAGAATAGTAATCTTTGGCGGTTAACTGATCATACTTGTGATTATGACAACGGGTACAATCCATCGTTAGTCCAAGAAAAACTGTCCCGAAAGTATTCACCCGGTCATTGACGTACTGAACGCGGTACTCTTCGTCAATCGTTCCACCTTCAATAGTAAAACCATGATTTCTATTAAAGCCCGTAGCAATTTTTTGCTGAAGTGTAGCGTTAGGTAAAAGGTCACCGGCTAACTGCTCTGTAACAAACTGATCATAAGGAATATTTTTATGAAAAGCATTTATTACCCAATCTCGCCAAGGCCACATCGTTCTTGGAGAATCATACTGATAACCACTTGTATCTGCATACCTCGCAGCATCCAGCCATTCTAAAGTCATACGCTCTGCATACGCCTGAGAAGTCAATAATCTATCCACCACTTTTTCATAAGACTTTCCTGAATCATCCCCTAAAAATCTATCGACATCTTCAGGCTTTGGTGGCAGTCCTGTTAAGTCCAGAGTTACCCGACGAATCCAAGTTGTTTTATCTGTCTCAGGAGATGGTTTAAGATTATTGGCTTCCAGCTGTCTCAAAACAAAATTATCTATCTCGGTTTTGATCCAGTCAGAATTTTTAACTGATGGCAACTCTGCTTTTACCGGAGCTTCAAATGACCAGTGCTTACCCCAGGGAGCTCCTTGTTCAATCCAATCTTTTAAAAGGTTCCTCTGAGCCACTGACAAAGAGTGAAGTGAATCTGAAGGGGGCATAATGTCATCTTCATCATCGGTAAAAACCCGTTCAATGAGCGACGATTCTTCCGGCTTACCTGGAACAATAGCAAAGCGGGCTTTTGATTTCTTTGTTGAAAGCTCTTTTCCTTCAGCTTTGCGTTTAGCATTTTTAACCTGAAATTTTATTTCACTTAAGTCAGCTTTGGCTGCGTCCTCAACATCGAGTCGCAAGCCGCCTTTCCACATTTCACCAAACTCTCCTCCATCTGGTCCATGGCAATGAAAACACTTATCGGACAAAATGGGACGAATATCCCGGTTAAAATCGATTTCAGCTGCTGAAAGCAAAAAACTTCCCGCTAACAACGCACTAAGGACAAATTTCATATCAACTCCAAAAACTTCACAAATACTTTCCCGCTTAGCTTCGAATGTTACGCGGCTTACATTTTTATGGGCAAAATGTATTACACATTCACTTTTATGCTTTTGATTTTCATTGATTGAAATTTATAAACCAAAAAAGTAAAGTCTGTATTTATCAAACAGACTCCAGCTCAGATCGTTACACTTTTACAGAAAGCTATTGTTTTAGATCAAACTTCAAGGCTCTACCAAACTTATTATACTCACTGACAATGATATTCCCTTCCTGATCAAAACAAATGCCATGAGGAGTAATAACCAAACCCTCTTTCCAACCTTCTTTCGGCCACTTATTGCCGCCTTTGATTTTTGCATTGTCACTCAAAGTCTTGATAATATCCCCTTTCTTGTTCAAAAGAGTGACACGGCCATAAATTTCAGCAACGGCAATATTATCTTTATAAAAATCAACTGCACTGGGTCGACGTAAACCTGTCGCAAACTCACCAATAACTTCTCCCTGTAATGATAAATGAACCAAACGACCATTCTTTCTGTCGCAGCAAAGAATTCTTGCAGGAGTAAAGCGTGGATCGATGAATATCTTGTGGCAATTAGCAAAATTATAAGGCGCCTTTCGACCAGCAAAACTCCCCTTGTAATTACCATCTTTGTCGAAGCGATGGATGTAGTCCATTCCATAACCATCAACAGTATAAATATCGCCATTAGGGCCAACATCGACACTCGTAAGTTTTAAAGTTTTCTTCTTTGGATGTTTAAACTTGTCTGGAATTTTTGAGCCGGAAATTTTAAGAACGACCTCTCCTTCCAAAGTCATCTTTATAACTTCCTGAGCATTCAGCAAAGAACCATAAAGAAACTCTCCCGCCTCTTCTTTCTTGATGACAAAGCCGTGGAGATCATGCGGAGCATTTGGCAAATTTCTTAAATACTTGCCATCCTTAGAGAAAATCTGTATTCCAGCTTTTTCCCCATTGGCTACACTCATATAAATTAAACCACTGGAATCAATGGCTACTTCACCATGCATATCACCAAAAGTCTCCATGCCCGAAGCTGGCTGAAGATTATGTTTACTCGTGGTAAATTCGTGAGAAAGTCCTGAAAAAATCAAGCAAAAAAAGAAAAGACAAAAGTACTTCATGTAGACCTCAAAATATTATTTAACGATCTACAATCGTATCCAGATTGAGAATTCTTACATCTTAAGATAATTTTTTGACAGAATTAACAAGATTAAAAATTTTTAAACCCGTGAAATCAGCGTAATCAGTGGATCGTCCTCTGCCTAAAGAAAGACTAACTCCATTCAACATCGAGACGTCTTACTTCCTTGATAAAACGGTCTTTAACCCTTTTAAAAAAGACATAAACAGAGCTTTCAGAGATATCCAATTCAACAGCGATATCTTTCGCAATACCGCCATTTTGCATAAGTTGAAAACACTTTAATGTGGATTCATTAAACTCGCTTTGGATAATCTCCCACGCAGAGTCAGTTATGTGGGCCTTCCACTCTTTCTCAGCAATTTCTTCGATCTCCGGTAAAGACACTTCATCAACATGAACGCCATCGATCTTACGAGATTCTGATGTCGCCGAACGAATATAATCGACCACTTTATTTCGAGTTATCCGGCAAAGCCAGGTACGAAATTTTGAACGGGATGGATGATACTCAAATTCTGGAATTTTCTGCCAGATCGCCAGCATGACGGATTGTACAAGATCTTCTGCATCGTGATGGCCCACATTCATACCGCGAATAACGAGATAAATATAGCGCTCATACGCAGCGGTGAATTCCTCCCATGAGAGGTCATCCTGCTTACTGCGTATACGCATCAGTAAAGTTTCTCTAGTGTGTAAATCCGACATACTTTATCTTAGTCTGAACTCTATGTATTATGCAAGAATGTCATGAAGAATATGAGCTTCTTCAACGCCAGTCAAACGTTGATCCAGCCCCATATATCTAAAACTCACGTCTTCATGTTTAAGTCCCATCTGGTGCATAATCGTTGCATGGACATCGCGAATTTCTACTGGATTTTCATTGATATAGTACCCCATATCATCAGTCGTACCATAAGATACTCCACCTTTTATGCCGCCCCCAGCCATCCATATAGTAAAGGCATCTTTGTGGTGATCTCGACCAGATTTACTTTTTACTCCAGTACCACTCTCTGCCTGTAACATTGGTGTACGGCCGAATTCTGCAGCCCAAACGACCAGTGTATCTTCCAGCATACCACGTTGCTTAAGGTCAGTTAGCAGTGCTGCAACACCTTGGTCAACCTCTTTACATTTTCTTGGGAGTGCCGTATCAAGATTGGAATGGTGATCCCAAGTTGCATTATACAGCTCAATAAAACGGACTCCTTTCTCTGCCAGTCTTCTCGCTTGCAGACAGTGTTTACCAAAAAGGTTATCACCATAAAGCTTACGAACATGCTCCGGCTCATTTTTTATGTCAGTCAACTCCGGTACAGAGTCCTGCATTCTGTAGGCCAGGTTATACTGTGAAATACGCGTTTGAACTTCGGCATCTCTCGACTTCCTGTAAGACTCACGATTAAGAGCATTGATGTCACTGACTATATCGCGACGATGCTGACGACTCATTCCTTTAGGGTCAGACAAAAATAGTACAGGGTCACCTTTACTTCTGAACTCAACGCCTTGATGAACGCTTGGTAAAAAGCCATTATTCCACAACTGTGCCCCAGCACCAGGCATGGCACCTGAAACCATTACTACAAAGGGTGGCAAATTCTTGTTATTCGAACCAAGGCCATAAGACATCCAGGAACCTAAAGAAGGGTTTCCCTGACGGTTGAGGCCTGTATGAAACTGCAATTGGGCCGGAGCATGATTGAACTCTTTAGTATGCACGGAGCGAATAAAAGCCATGTCATCGACACATTTGCTCAGATTAGGTAAAAGCTCAGACATATACTGACCGCTTTCGCCATGCTTTTTAAATTTGTAAGGCGAGGCCATCATTTTAGGAACACCCGTTATAAATGCAAATTTCTTGCCTTTATACAATTCTTCTGGGGCATCCTTGCCATCCCATTTTTCCAACTCTGGCTTGTAGTCAAACATATCGAGCTGAGATGGTGCTCCAACCATATGAAGGAAAATCACACTTTTGGCTTTCGGCGCAAAATGAGGAAGTTTATTACCTGCTGCCATTCCCGGCATAGCCATAGATGCTAACGATGCTGCACCAGCTTTTAAAAATGAACGTCTATCAAAATTCATGGCTTATCTCCTGGTAATTGTTTCGTGCATGTTAATCATCACTGTGGCCAGTGTGAACCACTTATCGTAATTCTGGTGGCGAGCCTCTTTTTGCTCGCGTTTAAGAATATTCGTTAAAATCTCCATCTCTCTGGCATCTGGATTACGTGACGTAGAAAGCTTAAAAGCATACTTAATTTTAGCTTCATCGCTCTTGGTCTGAGAGTTATTCTTAATTCTCTTAGCAAAAGCCTGAGCCGCTTCAACGTAAACTTCGTCATTCATCAGTGTCAGTGCCTGCATTGGAGTATTACTGCGGGTTCTTTTCACAACACAAGCACCGCGGTCGGGGGCATCAAAGTTCGCAAATGAAGGATAGTGAGCACTGCGACGCCAGATAGTATAAACCCCTTTACGGTAGCGATCTTCTCCAGTAGAAACTTTATAAGTATTGTCTACCTTCCCAGTCACTCGCCATATACCCTCAGGCTGGGGTGGTTTTACTGAGGGGCCATACATTTTTTTAGTGAGTAGTCCACTCAACTGTAAAATGACATCGCGGATAGTTTCAGCTTTCAAACGCAATGGTTCAGCTCTTGAGTAATTATCATTTGAAGGATCTAAAGTTTTCTTTTCTTTACTAGTGACAGATGATTGACGATAGGTTCTGGACATAACGATCTTTTTGTGAAGGTTTTTTCTAGACCAATCTGTCTGAAAGTCTGCAGCTAACCAATCGAGAAGTTCTGGGTGAGTTGGAGCTTCTCCTTGTATTCCCAAATCTTCCAAAGTGATCGAAAGACCTTTACCAAAGAATTCGTTCCACCAACGGTTTACTACCGCTCTGGCTAGTAGAGGGTTTCTTTTATCCATAAGCCACTGAGCTAAACCCAGACGGTTTCTTGGTGCATCTTCTGCCATCGGGTGCAGGTAAGAAGGAGTTTCAGACTTAACCAGTTTTCCTGGATTTGTATGTTCCCCACGCAATAGAATGTGAGTCTCACGAGGTTCAGCCATCTCTTCCATAATGCGGGTGACTAGCGGAGCGTTAGCTGCAACTTTGGCATTAGCTTTTTTCATATCTGCCATCATATCATTGAGCTCAGAATTGTCTTTGTACTTTTGCTTATGAAGCTTCAAACAATCCTTCATGTTCATTTTTTTCTTTTTCTTCTTAGCCTTTCCTTCTTTAGCTTCTGGCTTATCCGCAGCTTCCAGACTTGTGACGGCTGCTATAAATTTCTTTTCGATAGCTGCTTTCGCTTTCAGGGCTTTTTTATGATCTTCTTCTTTACCATTTTTATACTGTTTCAGATCTGAACCGATATAGTAAATAGTTCTACCGCCACCCTTCATTTCAGTTTCAATCTTAGTGTTATTAAAGAAAGACATGAAGCTGTAGTAATCTTTTATAGTGAATGGATCATATTTGTGATTGTGGCACTGAGCACAACCAAGGCTGCTTCCGAGAAAAACCGTTCCCATTACATCAACACGCTCCATAACCTGTTTAACACGGTCATGCATGACATCTGTTCCGGCTTCCATATTCACCGTAGTATTGCGATTAAAACATGTCGCAATCAGTTGCTCTTCAGTTGGATTCGGCAATAAGTCACCAGCAAGCTGTTCGATCACAAATTGCTCGTAAGACATATCTTTATTCAGAGCTTTAATAACCCAGTCACGGTACGAATCGACATCTTTAAAACCATCTCTTTGGTAGCCGTCTGAATTGGCAAAACGCGCTAAATCCAACCAGTGAGTTGCCCAGTGTTCGCCATAATCCTGCGTCTTCAAAAGTTTATTCACTATCTGTTCGTAATTCTCAATGGATGGATCTTTGGCAAAGGCCTGAATTGTTTTGATATCCGCTAATTGACCAGTCAGATCAAGAGACACTCGACGAATAAGGGATTCTGGATCAGCATCAACTTCCGGCTTAAAACCAGCTTTTTCCATTTGACTCAGGATAAAATGATCGATCTCATTTTCCGGCCAGTTCTTATCCTGAACTTTCGGTAACTCAGCTTTCTTGATTGGCATCATCGACCAATTTAATTCAACTTTGTGCTCACCTTCATCATCCGGCCACTGGGCCCCTTCTGCAATCCATTGCCTAATTAGATCAAGCTGTTCTTTAGGAAGATGACCTTTAGGAGGCATAACCTCATCTTCATCTTCAGTTGTCATTTTCTTGAAAAGAAGACTGGCTTCCGGCTTACCAGGCTCGATAATCACTTCACCATTGGGGTCACTGAATGCATGACTTTTTGTATGAAGGCCAAGTCCGCCTTTATCTTTTTTCTCTCCATGACATTTATAACATTTTGATTCAAAAATAGGTTTTATATCTTTTTCAAAGTCTACTGCACCGTAGCTCGAAAAAGTTAAAATCATTAGGCAAATCCAGCGCATCAAAAACAGCTCCATTAAGGGTTTAAGTACGATTCAATCGGATGCTATTTTGCTTTTCTTACATCAAATTTATAATTTTCTCATTTTTTATATCTAAGTCAAATTGGCCAAACCAAAAAGGTTCACAGATGAATATATTGTAACTCAATTATGAAGAACAATGAGCGACGACGCTGAAGAATATGAAAATAGGGGCTAAACCTGAAGGTTTCCGGGAGTACCGGGGTCAATGCCATGGAGAAACAAATCATGTTACTACTGATCGGGTCTGACCTTTTTGAAAAAAATCATTCACAAAAAATGCCGTTGGATATTTTTGTGCAAATATCCAACAAATTAACTACTGAGGTGCTGCTGGATAAGTTGCTTCCGCAGTTATTGTACTAACATTTTTAACATGACCGTCACCAAATAACATGCCAACTTTAGAGTCAGCATGCCACCAATCAATAGGTTTCCAGCCGGTGTAACCAGGTGTAACTCTGGCCCATGTTCTTGAAGAAGGAAGTACTAGTCCATCAGAGGCCATCGGCCATTTTGTCGGATTATCTACATCAATAACCTTCAGCCCTCTCCCACTCTCTTTGTCCCATATTCTAATTATGTATTCATTGAACATATAGCTGCTACCATCAACGTCTTTTTGAAAGTGAGTTTTAGGGTTATACCACCAAAAATAATCTTCAGGTGATTGATCTAAAGGGCAGACAAACACTTCTTTTGATTCTCCAATATCATACCATAGGTATTCCTGGATAGGCTTATCACCATTTGGGCCATTAGCTTGGACACCATTTTTGTAAGGATAAAACTCATCATTTTCTGATACATAAGATGCCATGGCAATACCAATCTGTTTTTGATTTGAAATGCAAACTGTCCCCATAGTCATTATTCTTGTTTTTTGCAAAGAAGGTAAAAGTATAGATACAAGCATTCCGATAATCGCGACAACGACTAAGAGCTCTAATAAGGTAAAAGGTCTGTTTATATTAGTGATTTTCATTTAAACTCCATACTTATTCACACATACAATTAGAGAAATGAAACATTCTCCATAAAGCCTATAAACTGAATCACTTTTTTATAACGGTATGATTAATAAATAATTGATACAAATAATTTAAGATAAAAAAGCTCGAAGAGCACTCCTACAATAGTTTCGCATTGCCCCTCTTTCCTATCACTAAAAAGGCCTGCAGTCATCTGAACTGCAGGCCTCGTATGTGCGTATATGTGTGTTTAGGAGATCGTTATTGTGACATAGTATGCAAGATTCCCTCTCACTATCTTGCATTATGTAAATTATTGCATACAACTAATTTGATTTTAAAATATTTCAACACAAAATAAGAATCTTTTTATGATTTTTATTTAACTATTTAGTCACTATCAACAAATAAATATAAAGTATTGAATTATAATATCTTATAATATTTTATAATAAATTTTTAATTAATATTACAAAAAAATGTTTAACTATCTGATCGCATTTAATAAAAATCGGGTTTATCTATTAGTCATTAAAATTTAATTATTAGGTCACCCGAATATGAAAACTAAAACAGCTTATATATATGGCATCAAAACAATTCTTTTGGCTTACTTTCTGACACTCCTCTCCATATCCGCCTCAGAAAAAACAGTGACCATTACCTCAAAGTATCAAACCATTTTCGATAGTTACTGTACCGACTGCCACAACGCCAAAAGAAAAAAAGGTAAAGTCAGACTAGACAAAGACGGCTTTTCATTTGATATAAAGACTATTGAGGATGCCGATAAGTGGCACACAATTCTCGAAGTCATGAACTCCAAGGAAATGCCACCGGAAGACGAAAAGCAGCTTCCAGAAAATGTGAAGGCCGATTTCCTTGAGACTCTTTCAAGAAAACTCGTTGAAGCCCGTTCCATGCTGAGTGACAGTGGCGGCAAAACAGTTATCCGTCGGATGAATCGCCGTGAATACAGCTCTTCCATGAAAGTCCTTTTAGGAGTGAACATCGATACTTCTGAACTACCGGATGATAAATCAACCGGTTTTGATACAGATGGCGCCTCCCTTTTCATGTCCGCTGGGCAAATCGAAATTTATCAAGACCTTGCCAAAAAAGCTTTAACAAATGCTCTCACTGCTCCAACTGACAAACCATTAAAAATAAGACGTGAGTCTGAAGAGCGCATCAATCCACTTATCCAGAAAATGTGGCGCGATACCATCCTCAAAAATTACACCAACGCCAGAAGGTATTTCTACGCTAAATCTAAAGACAAAAGTGCCAAAGCCTCTGACTTTGACCTGATCGATGAACAAGACGCCAAGACTCGCCTGGAACTGCACTGGTCAGAGAAAGTAGCTGACTACGTTCACTACACCTCTCACCCACTCACCCGCGCCGGTTTGCTTCTGTCCTATGACAGCAGCACCAAAAGCAATGAAGAGTACATCCTCATCGGTAATGCTCCTAAAACCACCGGCAAGAAAACGCCAAAGCGCAAACCAAGAGCTAACAAAAAGCCAACGAATCAGCAAAACCCAAATCCTCCTGCCGGACTCTATAAATTGCGCTTAAGAGTAGGCACAACTCCAGAAGCTATACCCGAAGACTCATTTATGGAAATGCACATAAATGGCAAACGAATCGACACCTTTCACATCAAAGCCACTGCTGGCAAACCACAGATCCTTGAAATCGATCACGAAATAAAATCAGATACAGACCGAAAAATTATCTTTAAGGCCAGAATAAATCCTAAGATGCGCGCCAAGCGAATCAAAGATGCCAAAATGATGACCGGCAGAGCTCCTGATCCGTCTATCTGGATAGACTGGGTAGAATGGGAAGGTCCCCTCAAACGCGGCAACAAAAACATCGACAGGCTGCAAATGTTCCTCGACGGTTTCAATGGCAACGACACACTCCTCAAAAATGAAATTCGCAACTTCACACAGTTGGCATACAAAGGACAAAAACCCTCAGCAGAAGTCATCGACAAACTGGCCGACATCTTTAAACAAAACATTAAAAATGGTAAAAACAAAAGTGAAGCTATGGTCAATACTCTGGCAAATGTCCTTGCTTCCCCCAACTTTCTCTACATGCCCGAAAAGCATTCCGGCAGCCAGGCAAAATTTCTCGACAAACGCGAACTGGCCGTTAAACTCGCCGCCTTTCTGTGGAGTTCATCTCCAGATAAAAAACTATTTGAGATTTCTTCAAGCCAGGAACTCACCAGCCAGGTCAAACGCATGCTACAGGATCCAAAGCTCGACAACTTCATTGAAAGCTTCCTTTACCAATGGCTGCATATGGAACGCCTCAGCTT